>RFYP01000060.1 GCA_009921175.1 Flavobacteriia bacterium
CGGTATAAGCTGATGCAAGAAGAAAACGAAGAGTACCTTGAGGCAGCGCAAGCCGGTGACCTTGTCGAGGTGGCCGATGCATTGGGTGATATGCTGTACATTTTATGTGGAACGATCATCAGCCACGGTTTTCAAGAGAAAATCGAGGCAGTGTTTGATGAAATCCAACGCAGTAATATGAGTAAACTGGGCAAAGACGGCAAACCCATATACCGAGAAGATGGCAAGGTGATGAAAGGTCCGGGATATTTTAAACCCAATATAGCCGCGCTTTTAGACTAGCGAACGGCATAGCGCCAACCGTAGGGATCATCTTGGGTATTGTATTGAATACCCAACAGGGTTTCTTTGAGCGTGGTCGCATAGGCATTTTCGATGGTTTCTAGGGGGTAGTTTTTCCCTTGATACCCAAACCCACTTATGGGGCTTACGACCACGGCGGTTCCACAACCAAAGATCTCTTTAAGCGTTCCGGCTTGATGCGCTTTGATGATTTCGGCGACTTCTACCGGACGAATTTCCACCGACATCCCTTTGGATTTAGCCACCTCGATGATGCTTTTGCGGGTAACCCCGTCCAGGATACTATCGTTGACCGGAGCAGTGATGAGTGTGTCGTTGATTATGAAAAAGACATTCATTGTACCGGCTTCTTCCAAATATTGGTGCGAGGAAGCATCGGTCCAAATGATTTGTTGAAAGCCTTCTTTTTGGGCCAATGAGGTAGGATAAAATTGCGCACCGTAGTTTCCGGCTGCTTTGGCATAGCCCACTCCTCCGGGTGCCGCTCGGCTGTAACGGTCTTCGATTTTGACACGTACCTCTCCCGAATAATAAGATTTGACAGGCGCACAGATGATTATAAATTTATACCGACCACCTGGGGAGGCCTGAACGCCTGCTGTGCTGGCAAAAACAAAAGGTCGAACATACAATGAGTTGCCCACCCCTTTTTGAATCCATTCGGCATCCAATTTTAATAATGCATTGAGTCCATCAAAAAAATACGCTTCGGGGAATTCAGGAATATGAAGTCTTACGGAAGATTTATTGATTCTTCTAAAATTTTCATCCGGGCGAAACAACCACACTTGACCTTGCTCATCTTTATAGGCTTTCATGCCTTCAAACACCGCCTGACCATAATGCAAAACACTCGAAGACGGATCCATGCTCAAAGGGCCATAGGGAACAATTTCGGGAGTTTGCCATGCACCATCCACAAAGTCACAAACAAACATATGGTCTGTAAAAGTCGTTCCAAATGGGAGTTGGTTAAAGTCGACCCCCTCCCGTTTTGATTGTGCTGCTTTGATGATTTTCATACACCTGTATTTCTTATCAAATGTAGTTTTTTTAAAAAGTAACCCCCAATTTTTTAGGCAATATTTTTACCGAATCTATTCCGTAATTTTATGCCCATATTTAGGCTTTTATGGACAAAAAATTGATCATTACCGCAGATGGTTCGCCGAGCTTTCATATAGCGGAATTAAAGGAAACGTACCATTCACGTCATGGTGCACGCACGGAATCTCAATATGTCTATATCGACCAGGGTTTGCACCATTGGTTACAACACCATAAAAACCCAAAGCAGTGCCGTATTTTTGAAATGGGCTTAGGCACAGGAATCAATGCACTTTTGACTTTCGAGGCCCAGCTACACACCTCTTGCTCCCTAGTCTATCACACCCTGGAAAAATATCCACTTACTGCCGATGAAATTGAAGCGATTCCCATGGAGGGATTGACAAGCTCTCCAGCCGCTCGTCAGTTTTTTAAGGACCTACATCAACTTGACTGGGGACTTGCTCAGCAGCTATTTTCGGGTTTTGAAGTTCAAAAAATTCAAGCTGACCTTTTTGAATGGGTATTCGAAAATGGATACGATTTAATTTACTACGATGCGTTTGGAGCCCATGCCCAACCCGAACTTTGGACCGAAGCAGCCCTAAAACCTGTTTGTGAGGCCCTGGCTCCAGGCGGAATATGGGTCAGTTATTGTGCCAAAGGGAGTGTGCGTAGGGCATTGACTGCACTGGGGCTAGACGTCGAGCGATTACCCGGTCCTCCGGGAAAACGAGAAATGCTCCGTGCGACTAAGCCAGAATAGCTTACTTTTGTCAAAAAGCGATGAAAATTCTGATTACAGGAGCCACCGGCTTGATCGGGAAAGTATTGGTCGATCAATTATTGACGCAAAACCATAGCATCCATTACCTGACCACCCAAAAAAAAATTAATAAAGCGGTCAATCCCAAGGGGTTTTATTGGAATCCTGCCCTTGGTGAAATAGACGAAACGGCCTTTGAAGGCGTTGAAGCCATTATCCACCTGGCTGGAGCAACGATTGCAAAACCCTGGACCCCATCCTATCGAAAAGAAATTTTAACCAGCCGCATATTGACCGCCCAATTGCTTGAACAAACCTTAAAAAAACGCAAGCAAAAGTTAGCAGTATTTATCGGTGCCTCAGCAACGGGTATTTATCCCTCGTCCTTTACAGCTGAGTATCATGAAAATGTCCAAGCGGATGGGGATGATTTTTTGGGTACCGTCGTTCAGCAGTGGGAAGCTGCCGCAGATCCCCTTAAAAGTCATGCGACGCGATGGGTGCTTTTTAGAATAGGTTTGGTATTGTCCAACAAGGGAGGTGTATTGCCCACTATGGCCTTGCCCATTCGGTGGGGAATTGGTGGGCCTTTGGGCTCCGGTAATCAATGGCAATCGTGGATTCATATTGAAGATTTGTGTGCGCTATTTATTTCAGCCCTTAATGCACCCTTTACCGGCATTTACAATGCTGTGGCTCCGGAAGCTGTCACACAGAAAAAGCTGCTCAAAACCCTGGCCCAACAATTACACCGGCCTTTGTTTTTTCCGTCTGTGCCTGCTTTTGTACTCAAGATGATTTTGGGTGCCCGCAGTAGCTTAGTTCTCAATAGTCAAAAGGTCGTATCTGCTCGATTGCCCTCCACGGGTTTTCAATTTACCTACCCCAACATTCAATCCGCCCTACGACAACTCTATGAATAGGTGACATTTTGACAATATTTATTTTTTGGCAATACTTTTGCTAAACATTAAATAAAACAATTAGCATGGCGACTAAAAAACAACCGGAAAAACCCACCAAAACCAAGGCGGCGACCTCCAAAACCAGTGCTGCCAAAAAACATAAGGAGGCCATGGATAAGCTAGAAGCTTCGTTGGCGGCCGAAAAAGAAAAATTTCTGCGCCTTTTTGCCGAATTTGAAAACTATAAAAAAAGAACTGCCAAAGAACGTATCGATCTCTTTAAAACAGCGGGTCAAGAGATAATGGGAGCATTGATTCCTGTATTGGATGATTTTGAACGGGCTAGTGCCCAATGGGATCAAAAAATACCACCGGCCGAAATCGAAGGATTTATGTTGATTAAGAATAAATTCTTTAGTGTGCTTCAAAACAACGGGCTAAAACAAACAGAAACCGCCATTGGTTCACCCTTTGATGCCGAAATTCAAGAGGCAATCTCGATGCTTCCTGTTCCTGATGAGGCACAAAAAGGGAAAATCATCGATGTAGTCGAAAAGGGCTATCAGCTGGGGGATAAGATTGTACGGTTTCCAAAAGTAGTGGTAGGACAATAAACCGATGAAAGAAGATTTTTACGATATATTAGGGGTATCCAAACAGGCTTCGGAGGCTGAAATCAAAAAAGCCTACCGAAAAAAAGCCATTCAGTACCACCCGGACAAAAACCCAGGCGATCAGACTGCAGAGGCCAACTTTAAGAAGGCGGCAGAGGCTTACGAAGTTCTTAGTGACTCAAAAAAACGCGCTCAATACGACCAATACGGTCACGCCGCTTTTGAAGGTGGTGGCTTTGGCGGCGGCGGAATGAATATGGAAGACATATTCAGTCAATTTGGCGATATATTTGGCAGTGCTTTTGGTGGTGGATTTGGCGGATTTGGCCAAGCCAGTCGAAGAGCCAAAGGCAGTGATCTTCGTATCCGTGTCACCCTCAATTTGGATGAAATTGTCAATGGGGTGGAAAAGAAAATTAAGGTCAAGCGTAAAGTACAGGCCCCGGGCATTCAATACACCAACTGTAACAGTTGCCAAGGAACCGGCCAGGTGATGCGGGTGACCAATACCATATTAGGACGTATGCAAACCGCAGCTCCCTGTAGTGCATGTGGTGGGTCGGGAAAAACAATAGCCAATCGTCCCGCTGGAGCCGATGCCAATGGTATGATTACAGAAGATGAAACGGTGAGTATCAAAATTCCCGCTGGTGTCGAAGAAGGAATGCAGCTCAAGGTTGGAGGAAAAGGCAATGCCGCTATCGGTAATGGAGTTTCTGGTGATTTACTCGTACTTATTCAAGAAGAAGCTCATCCTAAATTTATCCGCGAAGGCAGGCACCTTCATTACGACCTTTATATAAGTATCGCAGAAGCCGCTTTGGGGGTTTCTAAAGAAATTGAAATGGTGTCGGGCAAGGTACGTATCAAATTAGAACCCGGTATTCAATCGGGTAAAACACTTCGTTTACGGGCCAAAGGAATTCCAGACATCAATGGATATTCCAAAGGTGATTTGTTGGTACATGTCAATGTGTGGACCCCAAAAACGCTCACAAGAGAACAAAAAAACTTTTTTCAATCCATGCTCGGAGACAGCCATTTTGAGCCGAATCCGTCCCAATCGGAAAAATCCTTTTTTGAAAAAGTAAAAGATATGTTTGCTTAAATTATTTTGATTTAAAAAAAAAGTATTACATTTGAATCAACACTACACTTAGTGTTATTTTTCTTTTTCATAGCAATTTTTTCCCATCCTTATTCGTAAGGGTGGGTTTTGTTTTTTATACTATCTTCGTAAGTATAAAATAATTGTTCATAGATGCGTGAAATTTTGAACCATCAATTTCGAATTGGAGACTCTATCATGCTGACTCCCAAGACGATACTTATAACCATTTTGGTTTTTTTTGCCACTTGGTTGATCCTTAAGATTTTTAAGCGTTTGGTTCAGCGGACCTTGGCCGAAGAGGCCAAACTCAAATTCACGGGGATCTTCACCTTTGTCAACTATTTTGTATATCTCGTTGTACTACTGATCACTTTTGACACCGTGGGTATCGAGCTCACTGCTATTTTTGCTGCTTCTGCTGCTTTGTTAGTGGGTGTTGGTTTGGCCCTTCAAACCTTTATACAAGATATTATTTCCGGAATTTTTATTATCGCTGACCAGTCGGTACATGTGGGAGATATTATTCAAGTGGATGGACAAGTAGGCCGAGTAGAAAACATCAAATTACGCACCACGCGTGCTGTCAATAGGGACAACAAGGTGTTGATTATTCCCAATCATAAATTCCTAACTTCCATATTGTACAACTGGACGGAGAACGGCTCGCTTACACGGGAATCTATTGTTTTGGGCGTAGCCTACACAACCGACTTGGATTTGGCTAAAAAATATATGATCGATGCGGCGACTGCCCATAAAAAAGTATTGAAATCACCACCACCATTTGTGTTGCTTAATGAATTTGCTGACTCAGCTATAGAGCTAAACCTTATGTTTTCTATGAACCGAAGTTTCGAATCCAATTTGGTCAAAAGTGATATCCGCTATGATATCATCAAACGTTTTCGCGAAGCGTCTATAGAAATACCTTTCCCACAACGCGTAGTCACCCTAAATAAATAGGACACTCGATGGCGCATATCTTACTTATCGAAGACGAAGAGCCTATCCGGCGGGTGATGAAACGCATTTTGGCGGATGAAAATAAGGACTATACCGTCGAGGAGGCCGTTGATGGAAAACAAGGGCTGGCAATGATCAAAGCCCATAATTACGACTTGATACTTTGTGATATTAAGATGCCCAATAAGGATGGCATAGAGGTTTTACAGGCTGCCAAAAAAGCCGGTAAAAACATTCCTTTTATCATGCTTACTGGTCACGGTAATGTTGAAACTGCTGTAGAAGCGATGAAACTTGGCGCCTATGATTTTATTCCTAAACCACCGGACTTAAACCGCCTACTCACAGCTGTTCGTCATGCGGTAGAGAC
>RFYP01000007.1 GCA_009921175.1 Flavobacteriia bacterium
CCGGCCACCAACCGAATTGCCCTGCCTGAAGAAAACAGTTTTAAGTTTATTAAACTCAAAGGGGCCTTAACGCCCATAAACAGCCCCTTGTTTTTTAGAAGCCAATTGTTTTATGTGCTGTTGGCCGCTCCTTTTGTCCTACTTGGTCTGCTCCTACTATTGCTACGTGTCTTTAAGCTGCGTGCTCAAGACACCGTCGGGAGCAATCAGCGAAAGGCTCAACGCCTGGTTCGTAAGTATTTGTCCGAAGCCAAACAAAACCAAAAAGACAAAGCGGCTTTCTATGAGGCGTTGGAACGAGCATTGCACAATTATCTGAAGGCCAAAGTAAAACTCGAAACCACCGACTACAGCAAGGATAAAATTCAAACCCTGCTACAAACCAAAGGGGTGCCGGAGGCGCAAGCGACAGCCTTTATTCAATTGCTCGAAAATTGTGATTTAGCCCGTTTTACTCCGGTGACGCAATTGGAAATTCAAAAAGATTTTTCCCAGGCAGGGAGCTTACTGAATAGTATCGAAAAACAGTTACGCCCATGAAACCATTTTTAACATTCGTTCTGCTAGGGTTTAGCTCCCTAATGGCTATTGCCCAAGACACCCTTAATCTTTTTGAACAAGGCAATCAAGCCTATAATGAAGCCCGCTACCAAGAGGCCATTACTGCTTATCAAGCAATTTTAGAGCAAGAGCAACACAGCAGCGCACTGTATTTTAACTTAGCCAATAGTTACTACAAAACCAACCAGGTGGCCGAAAGTATCTACTACTACGAAAAAGCCTTGTTGCTCGATCCCGAAGATCAAGAAATTCGGCATAACGCCATCTTTGCCCAAAACATGAACTTGGACACCATCGAAGTCCTTCCTCAGACGGACCTTGCCCGTCTAAAAGAAGCCACCATTCGTCAACTGGGCATCGACCAATGGGCAGGATTGATATTGGTTTTGGTATGGTTGTCGGTGCTCTTTTTTGCGGGTTATTTGTGGAGCAACAGCCCGAGTGTCAAACGCCTGCTCTTTATTGTAAGCCTCTTTGTTTTTAGTTTGGCTACGGCCAGTTACCTGCTCACCAACAACCATCTTCAATTACAGAACAACACCCAGTACGGTATTTTATTTGACGAACAAATCGAAATCAAAGCAGCCCCCAACGACCGGGCCGAAATTCAATTTTTGCTCCACGAAGGAACCAAAGTCGAAGTGTTGGATGGGTTACAAGATTGGCAAAAAATCAGAATCGCCAACGGGGCAGAAGGCTGGGTCAAAGCGGCCAATATTCGTTTGTTATAACTAGATAAGTTGGTTGGGAATAACCGATTGCTCTCCCACCCAATCAAAGAGCAGATCGCCCAAAGCCGATATCATCGGATAAAGCACTGACTGCTGAATGACCCCGGGACTGACCACCGTAACCACCCCATTAATTTGCTCCAAAACAATCAATAAAGCGCTGAGAATCAAACTCCATTTAAGCACACCAAAAAGCCCTCCTGCCAAACGATTTAGCCACCCCAAAGCGACTATCTTTAGCACTTTTGTTACCGCCTGTGCAATCAGTGAAACGCCATAGGCGATGCCGACAAAAAGCAGTATATAGACCCCTATTTTTATGTATTCGGGAGCGATATCAACACGAGCAGTGACCAGCGGCACAAAATGATCGGCCAGTGAAAACGCCCCCCAAAGCCCCAACAAAAGGGCCACAAGAGCGGCTACCTCATTCACCAGTCCTTTAACAAAACCCTTAACCAATCCATAGATGAGAAAAATACCGAGTATAACGTCTAAGGTTTGCATGCTTCAAATTTGTTTAAAGGTAGTTAATCTGATAAAACGAGTATCTTTGATGGATGCCAAAAATGACTTCTAGAGATCCCTTGCTCAAAACCCGTTGGGAGATGCTCCTGGACAAGCTCGCGGCCAAGTTTGCCGAAGGAGCACCAATGGATGTCGAAGGGGTGTTGTATTTGGTTGGGCTGCAAGAGTTGGGGCAATTGCATCGCCGATTCAAAAAAGACGATAATGTCAACTTGATGCACATCGGTATATGTACGGTATTAGAACCCTATGGGTATTACCGTTTTGATTTTTTTGACGAAGAAGGTTGGCCCCATTTTGAATTGACCTCACCCTTACCGCCCCTAAAATCGGGAGAACAAAGTTTGTTGATTAAAGAAGCCTTGGTCGATTACTTTTTAAAAAAAGGATTTATTGACTAAGAGATTGTATTTTTGACCCATGATTGCGCAAGTAAAACAACATCTCGAAACCGTCGCTGCCTTTGACAGCATCGACCCGCAAGAGATCGAAGCATTTCGAATTAAATACGCCGGAAAAAAAGGAATACTAAATGATCTTTTTGCCGCTTTTAGGGCCATTGCTCCGGAGGACAAAAAAGAGTTTGGCCAGGTGCTAAATCAACTTAAAACTGCAGTAGCGGATAAAGTACAAACCTTGTCGGCTCAAAAAAGCACCACCCCCACTCACCGAATCATTCAGGATCCTTATCGTTCGGGCTATCCCCTACAATCGGGAGCGAGCCACCCCTTAGAAACCGTCAAAAACCGAATCATCGCGATCTTTTCACAGGCCGGATTTACTCTCTCCGAAGGACCAGAAATCGAGGATGATTGGCACAACTTTACAGCGCTTAACCTCCCCGAGCATCACCCGGCGAGGGACATGCAGGATACGTTTTTTATTCAAACCAATCCCGATATTTTGTTGCGAACCCATACTTCATCGGTCCAGGTGCGCTATATGGAAAACAATCCACCTCCGATACGGACCATTTCTCCGGGGCGTGTTTTTCGCAACGAAGCGATATCGGCGCGGGCCCATTGCTTGTTTCATCAAGTGGAAGGTTTGTATATCGACAAAGAGGTTTCTTTTGCCGACCTTAAACAAATGCTGCTCTATTTTACCAAAGCCTTGTTTGGCAAGTCCAAAATTCGCCTACGACCCTCCTATTTTCCCTTTACGGAGCCCAGTGCCGAAGTCGATATCTATTGGGGATTAGAAACCGAAACCGATTACCGCATCACCAAAGGAACCGGCTGGCTCGAAATCATGGGCTGTGGCATGGTCGACCCCAACGTACTTTCGAACTGCGGAATTGACCCTGACGAATATTCAGGTTATGCTTTTGGAATGGGCATCGAAAGAATTGCAATGCTGTTGTACCAAATTGGGGATATTCGCCTGTTCTACGAAAACGATATGCGTTTTTTAGAACAGTTTAAGGCGACGATCTAGTTGAGCTTTTTGGTCAGTTTGGCAAATACACGCGCGGCATTTTTCCCTTCATAAAGGATGCCGTACATGGCGTTGATGATAGGAATACGGGTTTTATACTTTTTGTTAATCAAAACGGCAGACTGGGTCGCATAATAGCCTTCGGCAATCATATTCATTTCTAAAAGTGCTGCACGCACACTATAGCCTTTACCAATCATATTTCCCAAACTGCGGTTTCGGCTAAACGTAGAATAGCCCGTCACCAATAGATCCCCCAAATAGGCCGAGTTGTTGATGTTGCGTTTCATCTTATATACATCTTTGATAAAACGTTTCATTTCACGGATGGCGTTGCTCATCAACACGCTTTGAAAATTGTCACCATACCCCAAACCGTGGGCTACCCCCGCGGCGATTGCATAAATATTTTTAAGCATGGCGGCATATTCGGTACCGATGATATCGTTAGAAATTTTGGTACGGATATAGGTCGATTTTAGCACGGCCGCCATCGTTAGGGCGATGGTTCGGTCCATACAAGCAATAGTCAAATACGACAAGCGTTCAAGGGCCACTTCTTCGGCATGACAGGGCCCGGTGATGACTCCGATTTGTTCCAGAGGGATGTGGTGGTTTTTGTGGAGGTGTTCGCCCACGATCAGCATGGATTCGGGGATGACACCTTTGACGGCAGAAAAAATAATCTTTTGCCGTAAATCAACGGTGAGACGGTCCAATTCTTCTTTCAGAAAAGCAGAGGGAATGGCCAATATAATCACATCGGCAGCTGCTACCACGGCATTGCTGTCGGTGCTTATCCGAAGGCGTTTGGGGTTTAGCGCTGCACCATTCAGATAGCGAGGGTTGTGCTGGTGTTTTTTGATATAGTCACAATCGGCTTGTTTGCGTATATACCAATGCACCGTCCTTTTGTTTTCACTGATGATTTTCACCAGGGCAGTTCCCCAACTTCCTCCACCCAACACCGCAATTTTCAGACGCTGTTTGAGCAAATAATGCTGAAGTTTTGGCGCGTCTTTTGGGAGTATCATAAATTATGGGCTTAGGAGAGCCACTGATTCCAAGGGATACGGCTGAGGAGCAACAACAAGCCCAAGCTGTAGAAAAGAGCGATACGCCCGAATTTTTTGGTCGAACTGTTTTGTCTTTTGTGCAAAGACCAGCCCAATGTTATCAAAAACAAGGCAATCAAATTGGTGATTGGATGCTCTACCAAGTAGAGACGGGCCTGGGCATCTTTCATGATCCCCATGCCTTGTTGTGACCACAGGTCAAACCAAGGGGAGACAAAATAAACAATAAGACCCAGCACCAACTGTATATGGGAGAAAATCAAGGCAAACAAGGAAAGGCGTAAATCCCGGGCTTGAAATTCAGCGGCTTGTAAACGCCCTTTAAAGGCATTTGCTATGGCAAGAATTAGAACGAGCAGGACCAAAAAGGCCCAATAAGAATGAAGTGTTTGTATGGTTGAATACATCGTCGTAGTTTTTAAATGTTAAAGATCAAATTTGATGCCTTGCGCCAAGGGCAATTCGGTGGTATAATTGATCGTATTGGTTTGTCTTCGCATATAAATTTTCCAGGCGTCAGAACCGCTTTCACGGCCTCCACCGGTTTCTTTTTCCCCTCCAAAGGCCCCGCCAATTTCTGCACCCGAGGTACCGATATTCACGTTGGCAATTCCACAGTCACTTCCTTGATGCGACAAAAACAATTCGGCTTCTCGGAGGTTTTGGGTCATGATGGCTGAGGAGAGCCCTTGGCGCACCTCGTTTTGTATGGCGATCGCTTCTTGCACATCACCCGAATACCGAATAAGATAGAGCAAAGGCGCAAAGGTTTCTTCTTGAACTATGGCGGCATCATTGGCGATTTCAGCGATGGATGGGCTTACATAACAGCCACTTTCATAACCTTGTCCTGTTAGTGCACCGCCTTGAATGACCCATTGTCCCCCTTGGTCTTCGACTTCGGCCAAGGCCTTGGTATAGGTAGCCACAGCATCGGTATCGATGAGGGGTCCAACATGGTTCACCTCGTCCAGGGGATTGCCGATTTTTAATTGCCCATAGGCTTGTTGAAGCGCAGTTTTGACCGTGTCAAAAACCGCATCATGCACAATCAGTCGACGGGTAGAGGTACAGCGTTGACCACAGGTACCGACGGCCCCAAAAACGGCCCCAATGACGGTCATTTTGATATCGGCATCGGGGGTAACAATAATCGCATTGTTTCCACCTAACTCCAGTAACGAACGCCCTAAGCGTTGGCCCACTGTCGCCGCAACACTTTTTCCCATACGGGTCGATCCGGTGGCTGAAACCAAAGGCACACGACGGTCTTCGGTCATCCAACGTCCCACATCGGCTCCGCCATTGATCAGGCACGAAACCCCTTCGGGCATTTGGTATGCTTGAAGAACATCGGCAACAATTTTTTGACAAGCGATGCTACAAAGTGGAGTTTTTTCACTCGGTTTCCATACACAGACATCGCCACAAACCCAAGCCAATGCGACATTCCAACTCCACACGGCTACCGGAAAGTTAAAAGCCGAAATTACCCCAACGATTCCTAGCGGATGGTATTGTTCATACATACGATGCCCGGGGCGTTCAGAATGCATTGTAAAACCGTGAAGCTGACGGGACAAGCCAACGGCAAAATCACATATATCAATCATTTCTTGGACTTCACCCAATCCCTCTTGGTAGGATTTTCCCATTTCATAGGAAACCAATTGACCCAATAGGGCTTTTTTCTCCCGGAGCTTATTGCCCAAACTACGGACCATATCCCCACGGCGTGGTGCAGGGATGGCTCTAAAGGCTTCAAAGGCTGTACTGGCCGTGTCCAATATTCGTTCATAATCTTCGATACTGGCCGAAGATACCGACCCCAATGTAGCGCCGTCAACCGGGGAGGAGGTCGCAAGGGCAGGGCCACTGCCATACCATTGGGCACCTGTTGAGCACCCTTTTTGATTTTTTTCTATTCCTAATGCTTTGAGTAAGGCTTCTGTACTGACCATTTGCTTTATTTTGAAACTAAAGTAGTACTTCTTTGATAGAATTAGGCCATATTTAAAGCGAAATTAGTACCTTAATTTCCACATAAAACCGATGTTCAGATGAAAAAATTAGTTCTCCTTGCTGCCCTGACCTTGATGAGCTGTCAAGCCCCTGTAAAAGAAGAAAACCCAGCACCAACCTTCGGAATCGTCATACATGGAGGAGCAGGAACCATCTTGCGCAAAAACATGACCCCCGAAATGGAAGCCGCCTATCGCGCGACCCTGGAAACAGCCGTACGCACAGGTTATGAGATTCTAAAAGCGGGAGGAACCAGCCAGGAAGCGGTCGAAAAAACCATTCATGTGATGGAAGATTCCCCCTTATTCAACGCGGGAAAAGGGGCGGTACTTACCGCCGATGAAACCATTGAGTTGGATGCTTCTTTTATGAACGGAGCAACCTTGGATGCCGGTGCCATAGCCGGAGTACAAACCATCAAACACCCCATTACTGCTGCCATAGCCGTGATGGAAGATTCTCCCCATGTGATGCTTTCGGGCAAAGGAGCCGAAGCGTTTGCCCAAGCACAGGGATTGGAATTGGTCGCCCCCAAATACTTTTTTACCGAAAGACGAATCAATAGCCTAAAGCGGGTTAAAGAAAAAGAACAACAAACCGCATGGTCTGCCGAAGAATGGCAGGATTTTAAAAATCAAAAATTTGGTACCGTAGGTTGTGTGGCCCTCGACCAAGCGGGGAACCTTGCTGCCGGAACTTCCACCGGGGGGATGACCAACAAAAAATGGAACCGTATCGGCGATGCACCCATTATAGGAGCGGGCACTTATGCCAACAATGCCAGCTGCGCCATATCTGCTACAGGCTGGGGTGAATACTTTATTCGCTCAGTCGTGGCCCACGATATCGCTGCCCTGATGGAGTATAAAGGACTCAGCATTCAAGAAGCGGCCCGTGTCGTGATTCACGAAAAAGTCGCCAAACTCGGTGGCGATGGTGGGATAGTCGGCATTGACCGACAAGGAAACATTGCCATGGAAATGAATACCGCCGGAATGTACCGCGCCCATATCGATGCCGAGGGAAACCTAACCGTTAAAATTTATAAAGACGAGTGAAACCGCCCTATTATGCCGTTTTGTTTTCCAATTGCTTACGTAATCAGGACGATGTATTCTACCAAAACCTCTCCCAAAATTTACGGGCACAAGCCGAAAAACAACCCGGTTATATCGGATTGGAAAGCTACCGAAACCCCGACGGCAAAGGGATAACCATCAGTTATTGGGAAAACTTAGAAGCTGTCGCCCGATGGAAAAAGCACAGCGAACACCTGGTTGCCCAGCAATACGGCCGTGAAAAAGCCTATTCTCAGTACAGTGTTCGGGTGTGTGAGGTGACCCGCGAGCACCATTTTTCAAACCCTTAAAATGAGCACTCCCCCTAAATCTTTATGCCCTTTTTCGCAGCTACTTTTTTGCGCTTGCCGCTAAGGCTCCTTGTGTTTCTTACGTTGTTGATTTCCGCCAATTTGGGGTTGGGACAGGTGTTGGAAATCGGTTTTTATAATGTTGAAAACCTTTTTGATGCAGAAGATGACACCCTTACTTTTGACGATGACTATACCCCCAAGGGCAGACAGCGATGGACCTCCAGGCATGTTGAACAAAAAATAAACCAACTTGCCCAGGTCATAGCGGCCATGGCCCCACATACATCTTCCGGATTTCCGGTCTTGTTGGGGCTGGCCGAAGTAGAAAACTATCTCTTGCTGGAACAATTAACCGCTCATCCGCTGCTGCGTAATGCGGCTTATGCCATCATCCATTTTGACAGTCCCGATCCTCGGGGGATTGACGTGGCTCTGTTGTACCAACCGGACTATTTTTTACCCACCCAATTCAAAAAATATCCGTTATTTCTCAAAAACCCCAAAACCCAAAACCGGTTGTACACCCGCGATCAATTGTTAGTAAGCGGACTTTTGGACGGTGAGCAAATTACGGTCAGCGTCAACCATTGGCCTTCACGTCGAGGAGGACAGGCAACCAGCGCTCCTTTACGGATGACTGCCGCCCGGCTTCAGCAGCGGTTGATGGATTCGCTTTACCGGATAGACCCTCTGGCCAAAATTGTGGTCATGGGTGATTTTAACGACAACCCCGATGACCAGAGCCTGTTGTTGCTTCAAACTCACACAGCCGATAGTGAAACCTTTAGGCCCTTGACCAATCCTTTTTTGGACAAACACAAAAAAGGGATGGGAAGCCTGGCTTTTAGAGACCGTTGGTTTTTATTTGACCAGGTTTTGATCTCTCCGGCATGGATGCCCCCCAACGGGGGATTACAGTTTAAAAAAGCACGTATTTTTAATCCGCATTGGCTATACACACCTAGCGGACGTTATAAAAACTACCCCTACCACACCCAAAAAAGAGGCCGCTTTCTCAGGGGGTATTCCGACCATTTTCCTGTATTGTTACAGGTCGAAAACCCTAAAAATTAGTGGGCAGTTGCTTTGAGTCGGCGCCAAAAGTAAAAAAGCCCAGCCGTGCTGACCACCGTGAGGGCCAATAAAATACCCATTCGGCCATAATCGCCATAGACCAGGGAGCCTGCGGCAAAAAGCAAACAGTAAACGGCGGCGGTACCAAACAGCATACAGAGGATTCCCGTGGGGACATCCCAGGGTTTTTTGGTCGTATCGACCGTAACGCCTTCTTGGGCTGCACGCTGAAGTACTTTTTTCCAGCCGGGCCCTCCGGGTTGTATTTTTTGATAAAAAGCCACCAAGGTTTGTTGGTCCTCAGCAGGGGTCCACAGGGTGACCAACACCCAGGAAAGGGTAGTTAGCCCTACACCCCAAAGCAGTTGATCGATGGTCGCAACAGGGGCAAAGCCCAAGGCCGGATGAATGATTTGCAAATACAAAGCGATGACAAACGAAACGACCATGGCGGTGATTTCGCTGTACACATTGATTCGGTACCAAAACCATCGAAGAATAAACAACAGACCGGTCCCTGCCCCGATTTGGAGGAGTATACTAAACGCCTGAAGGGCATTGCTAAGTAACAAAGCAATGATTCCAGAGAAAATCATCAACAGGACGGTGGTCCAACGGCCTACGGCAACCAATTTTTGATCGCTGGCTTGCGGATCGATAAAGCGGTGGTAAAAATCGTGTACAACGTAGGAAGAACCCCAGTTGAGGTGAGTCGAAATGGTGGACATAAATGCGGCGACCAAAGAGGCAACCAACAACCCCAACAACCCGGCCGGTAAAAAAGACATCATGGCCGGATAGGCCAGGTCATTGCCGATTAACGAAGGGTCGATATTGGGAAATGCAGCCGCAAGACTGTCCAGGTTTGGAAACACAACAATCGACGCTAAGGCCACTAAAATCCAAGGCCAAGGCCGGATCGCATAGTGCATAAAATTAAACAACAAGGTGGCCCAGATCGCATTTTTTTCATCTTTAGCCGACAACATTCGTTGGGCGATATACCCCCCACCTCCGGGTTCGGCCCCGGGATACCAAACACTCCACCACTGTACCGCAATGGGAATCAAAAAGACCGTAAAAAAGAGTTCTTTGCTGGACAGGCTGGGAATAAAATCCAATTTGGGCGCAACTGAAGCATGAGAAAGTAAGTTTTGCAGTCCGCCGACTTGGGGCAAATCTACGATGACACCGGCCGCCCAAAAAGTGGCAATCATCGCAAGGGCAAATTGGAAAAAATCGGTAATGATAACCCCTTTTAATCCACCAAGCGAGCTATAGGCAACGGTCACCGCTGAGGCGATAAGCAGGGTTTGCCACGGTTCTAAGCCCAACAATACACTTCCTATTTTGATGGCCGCAAGCGAAACCCCGGCCATGATCATGATATTAAAAAACACCCCCAGATACAAGGCGCGAAAACCCCGTAAAAGTGCCGCTCCTTTTCCGCTATAGCGGAGTTCATAAAATTCTAAATCGGTCAGCACCTCCGAGCGTCGCCATAGTTTGGCATACACAAAGACGGTCAACATACCGGTCAACAAAAAGGCCCACCACACCCAGTTCCCCGATACACCATTGGTTCGGACAATATCAGTGACCAAGTTGGGTGTGTCGGCAGAAAAAGTAGTAGCGACCATCGAAATTCCCAATAGCCACCAGGGCATGTTTCGACCCGATAAGAAAAATTCTTGCACACCACTTCCGGCGCGCTTGGACACAAGGAGTCCAATCAACAAGGAAAGGACAAAAAAGGCGATGATAATCGACCAATCTAAAACAGAAAGTTGCATAAATTCAAGTATGGTTTCTTAAAGATAGCATAAAATAAATATTGGGGCGGAGATTATTTTCTAAATTGCACCCACACAGGGTTTTACCCAATGACCATGATGAATAGAAGGTACTATTTACAGATTTTTTCAAGGGTTCTCCACACAAATAGAGGACTTAGAACCGGCCTTTGGATTGTGCTATTTGCCTGGAGCGGCAACCTGTTTGCACAAGTCGAACCTGCAACGCCTCCACCTTTGCCGTTTCCCACCCAACCCGAAAAGGAAAAAAACGAACCCGTCACTCCCCTGCCCAAAGCCTTGCTAAAAGTACCCTTTGAAAAAAATGAACTGGAAATTGAAAAAAACAACCTGAGCATCGAACCCGAAAAATTTCAAGACCCCGGCCAACGCTATTTGTCCAAACTCAACAAACGACTCAAAAGCCGTGAGGCGGAGTCTGATAAAAACCCCGAAAATTTTAAAAACGACCAATACCTCGGGGATTTCCGAAGCGGTTCTAAGGTGATGCGGATAATTTTTCGCGACCATGAATACCCCGATGGTGACCGGATTCAGATTTTACTCAACGACAAAGTCGTTGTAGCTAATGTTTTATTACAAGAAAACTTTAGGGGATTTAACATCGAACTGCAAGAGGGCTTTAATCGCATCGACTTTTTGGCCCTTAACCAGGGTGAATCTGGCCCCAATACGGCCGAAGTACAGGTCTATAACGAGGCGGGAGACCTTCAGGCCGCCGACCGTTGGAACCTCGCCACGGGGGTCAAAGCTACTTATGTGATCATCAAAGAATAATTAGCCCTGATAGACTTCGAGCATACCCGCGACAAAACGATCTACTTCTTCCAGTGTACCCGTGCTGATACGACACCAATCGTAAAAGGGTGGAAATGGACGCCCTATCCGCACGCCTTTTTCGAGCATTTGTGGGCCCAGGGACCGGATGTCTTTTTGCGCATGGAAAAAGACAAAGTTGGTGCTCGAAGGGACATAATCGAGTTTTAGGTGATCCAACAAGGCGTAGATTTTACTTTTCGCCTCCCGGTTTTTGGCCAATGAAAACGAATAAAAAGCGTCATCTTGCAGGGCTGCATCGGCCGCGGCAATGGCCAATACGTTACTCATGGCCACGACATTTTTCCGAATTTGCGCCGCCAATTCGGGTTTGGCAATCAGGTAACCGATTCTTAGTCCCGCCAGGCCATAGACCTTTGAAAAGGTTTTGGAAACAATCACATTTTGCCCATCACGCACCAGCGTATCCATAGAGGGATAGTTTTCCTCTTCGATAAAGTCGTAATAGGCTTCGTCGCTAAAAACAATGGTTTTTTGACTTACGGACTGGCAAAAGTCCTTTAACTTTTGAGCCGGCAACAAGGTACCGGTCGGGTTGTTGGGGTTACACAAAAATATCATCTTGGTTTGGGACGAAATACGGTTTTCAATGGCGTCAAGGTCATAGCCTTTATCAGCTCCTACCGGGACCCATTGAATCGATGCTCCCCATTGTTTGGCATAGTCCATCATGGCCAAAAAAGTGGGTTGCCCTGCGATGATTTCTCCCCCATTGTGGGCAAAAGTCAGTCCAGCTATTTTGAGTCCTTCGGTCGAGCCGCCCGTGATGATGATGCTCTCTGGACCTACTCCGTGTTTTTTGGCCAGCTTTTCGGCCAAGGCATCCGAATATTGATAGGGATACCGACAGGCATGGTCAAAGGCCGTGCTTATCGCTTCTTGAACCACCTTGGACGGGCCATAGGGGTTTTCGTTGGAGCTAAGTCGTACGATATTTTCTAATGGTCGGGGGCGATAGGCCGCCCGCTCTTGGGCGCTCAATAAGCTGCTGGGGGCCATCAATAGTCCTCCCAGTCCGATAGAGGAACGTAGCCAGTCTCTTCTACTTTGCATAATCTTGAAGTTGGTATTGAAAGTTCACGAATAATTTAAAGAAAACAAAATTTATTGCCTATTTTCCCCCTATGGACACGCTGATTGTCTTTTTAGAAAATACCCTCGCCCAAATGATTGGCCCCCTAGAATGGGTCATGCTGGTGTTGATTATCGGAGGGGGTCTATACCTGACCTTGCAGTCCAGAGCCCGGCCATTGTTTCGGATTAAAGAGGCTTTTTCACTTTTGCTAAGCAAAGAAAAAGCCGCGCCCGGAATTTCGCGTTTTCAAGCACTCAGTGCCGTACTTGCCGCTACGGTGGGTTTGGGTAATATTTCGGGAGTAGCCATCGCCATTCATATGGGTGGCCCGGGGGTGTTGGTCTGGATGTGGCTTACCGCACTTATTGGCGCCATCATTAAATTTTATTCCTGTTCCCTGTCGGTAAACCTTCGCGCTACAGATGCTGAAGGCAACCCTTTGGGCGGCCCAATGTATTATATGACTTTGGGAATGCACCGATGGGGCCGACCCCTTGCCATTTGGTTTTCCATCGCTGGGTTGTTTGGGGTTTTGCCCGCCTTTACGGCCAACCAACTCACCCAAACACTGATCGATGTGGTACAACCCCACACGATGAGCAGTCTTGGAATCATCCAATGGAAATTCATCATCGGTATCGTTTTGTCGGTGATCAGCGCCTTGGTCATTTTTGGTGGACTTAAAGCCATTGTTCGGGTGACCGCCAATTTGGTGCCCTTTATGGTGGTCGTTTATATGGCGATGGGGGTATTTATTTTGGCCACCCATGCCGGGGAAATCCTCCCGACTTTTGCGCTTATTTTTAAGTCGGCCTTTAGTGTTGACGCTGCTGCTTCCGGCGGATTTTGGGGCTTAGTCTTACTTGGGGTGCGCCGTGCCGTTTTTTCGAACGAAAGCGGAGTGGGCAACGCCCCCATGTACCACGGGCAGTCCCAGTCTAAAATAGGAACCGATGAAGGATTGGTAGCCATGCTGGGCCCCCTGTTAGACACTGGACTGGTATGTAGTATCACCGGGCTAATTGTCATCATCAGTGGAGCCTATGTAGGCAATGACCTTAACGGCATTTCGTTGACCCTCGAAGCGTTTAACCGACTCTTTTTTGGTATTGGCGACGAGCTATTACTCCTGATGGTTTTGGTTTTTGGTATATCGACCTTGTTGACCTATTCCTATTACGGGGTCAAATGTTTTGGTTTTCTCACCCGAATAAAATGGGGCGGCTATTACAATTACTTTTACATCGCCAGCATCATCTTTTCGTCCTTGGTCACGGTCGAAGTCGTGGTCGGGATTATCGACCTCTCCTTTGCCCTGATGTGTATTCCCAATATGGTGGCGGTGCTTTATTTGTCCTCACGGATCAAACGGGAAATGCACGAACGAAACTGGCTTTAGCCCACCCTATTTTTGGGCCGTTTCGTCATAAAACTGGGCGATTTCGACCAGGTTATTGTACTTAAACCATTTTTTGTCCTTGGCTTTTTTGGCCCATGGACACCGAGCCTGTCGAGGTGTCATCTCGGCAAGCTCGACGACCCTTTTACTCCTCACTCGAAAATGAAGAAGCAGGCAATCCTTCCTTGTTAAACAGTGTAGCTTCTACATAATTTTTCCAGGCATACCTTACCCGTTTTGGGTTTTTGATGGTCGGTGTAGACACCCGAACCTTAGTACCAATGATTTTGGCCGTGGCAGTGACAAAAGGTCCTGTTTCGGTCGCCACCTCAAAACCGGTTAATGCACCGCGGGCTGATAGTCCTGAGCCTATATGATCAAAGCTAATTTCTAGGTAATCCCTAAAGGTTTTATGGCTTTTGTAGAGAGGACCAGTAGGCACGAGCTCGTCCTGGCCGTAATCGTTGGCCAAGGCCAAGCGCGCCAGACGATGCCCTACAGCTTGTTTGTTGGCCGGGTGGATGTCCTTTTCTTCGCCAACATCCAAGGTAATGGCCATTCCAGTGTTGTTGACCACAAGGGTTTTGCGTTGTGCCTCACGTAAGGCCTGCGAAATTCGGTTTTCATCGTATTGATAAGGTGCAATTTGGACGTAGTACACCGGGAAATCTTCTTTCCATCTTTGTCGCCAATCGGCTATCATCTCCGAAAAAAGGGTTTGGTATTCATCGTAGTTGGGCACATTGCTTTCCCCTTGATACCATAATACCCCTTTGATTTTGTAAGGGACCAAGGGTTTAATCATGGTTTCGTAGAGAATACTGTAACGGTTGGGGTCTTTATTGCCCTCTCCCCTTTTTACGTGCTGTTTAAGAAGGGAGTCGTTTTGGGTCAGGGTTTCCAAATCCAGGCTGTGCAATTGAAAGTTAGTATCCAGAAAAAAAGCATGGTGATTATAGCGCCATTCGCCGCGATCTAATTGGATTTTCTTGCTGTCACTTTCCAGATAGAGGTTGGACCTAAATCCGCCTTCTCCCACAATATCTATCACCCGTAAGGCCAAGACATTGTTTTCCTTTTTAAGCACACCGGCAGGGATGGTATAGCTACGGCCAATACAACAGGACAAGGTGGTTCCAATATGTGTACCGTTTAAGTAGGTATAATCATAATCATCTATCCCCAGTTCAACCGTCAAACGATAGGTATCGTTGGGGTCGTCTAGATCAAAAGAGGTTCGAAACCAAATCACCCCGTCTTCAGCATAACTTCCAGATTGAAAAAGATCTTCAAAATTAAAGTAATCGGTTGCCGTTCCTGGCCAATCAATAGTTGCCCATTGGGAGTCATCAAAGTCTTCGGTGGCATAGTGAAGATCGTCCATTTCAAGGGATTCCCATTGCAAAAGGTCTTCGGGCATAGCAAAACTCTTGGCTTCCAAATAAGCTTCGTTTGCCTGGACAATCGATTCATTTTTTTGTTGAAGCATTTGGAGGGATCCCCAAATATCACCAGCTGCCTTGATTTCACTTGCTTCTTCAGAAGATGGAGGCATATTGACCAACTTTTCGATACTGGTCCAGGCCTCTACACGGGTTCCTCCCCATGCACTGACAATGATGCCTACGGGGACGTTTAATTCCTCATGAATTTGGCGGGCAAAAAAGTAGCCTACTGCACTCATCAATTGGACACTTTCTGGATTAACGGCCTTCCATTGTCCCCCCTTTATTTCATTACTGTTAAGGTTTTTGGGCACATTAAAATACCGGATATTGGGGTAATTGGCCTTTTGAATTTCTTCTTTTTGATTGTCTATTCGTGCAATCATGGGCCATTCCATATTCGATTGACCCGAAGCCAACCATACTTCACCCAACAAAACATCATCAAACTGTATTTTTTGCTCGGCACTAGTGACTACAAGTTGGTGTGGCCCTCCATAGCTGGTGGTTTGTAGCGAAGCTTCCCAACGACCCTGAGCATCTATTTCTGTTTGGGCTGTTTCTCCCCAACTTGCTTCAATCTGGATTAAGGCACCCGGAGCACCCGTACCCCACAGGGGTACTGCACTGTTTTGTTGTAGCACCATCTGATCAGAAAAAATCGGTGCAACGGATAAGCTCGGTGTATTTTTTGTACAGGCCAATGCCAATAATACGATACCAAGCATACTAACTATTTTGGGTATGCCTAAAATGTGTTGAAAACCTTTCATGGAATTGTATTTAATTTTTATCTACTTTATGAAGTATTTCAAAGTACACATAATTATCCAAATTGAAAGAAAACTCCTACACCCTTAAAAGGGGCCTTTACAAATTAACTAACGTGTAGGGAAAGACGATGGCGAACCCGGGTCGATGGCTTGCAAAACAAATTGCCCGACCTGTCTGCCCAACCATTGTCCTTCGGTCACGGCGTCCATAAAATGGATTCCGCCATAAATCCTAGAAATACTAGCCTCTTCGGCAGCCTGGTTAAAAGACTTAAATGTCCGTGGTTTTAAACCAAATTCATTTTCGGTGGTGTCCTTAAACCGGAAATTATCCCCAAATATTTGGGTCAAGATCAGCGCTGATGAGGTCGAAACCACACTATGCCCGGATACATATTCGGGAAAAGGGGGTGTTTGCAATAAAGGCGTCCAGGTTTTGTCGATATAGCGATTGATTACTGTTTCGGGGCGAATACGATCCGATCGGTATTTTTCATCCCAGCAGGCGACAAATGAGTCATGGAGCGTAAGCGCCAACAGTGTATGAGTGTATATGGTTTTTTGAAGCGAAAAACGGGCTTTTTTACAGGCAATGCCGGCGATTCCCATCCAATGTCCTCCGGGAGAGATTTTTTTTAGGCCAAATTCAAGGTGGCCAATCTGTGAAATTGCATAGGGGTTACAGTCCCAAAAAGCGGCAATTTCATTTTTTTCTTTATGGTTTTCGTCCACCACATTTTTGACCTCAAGGGTCATCGCATAAAAAGGCGAGGCAGAATCTAAATCAAAGGTAGCCGGTACTTGGGTCAGGAACTGATCCGGGCGGTCCAGAAAAAAAGTTTTTAGGGTATTCCAATGCGGTTCGATCGGGGCCATATAGGTAGGCTTGGTGGGTTGCCAATAGGCAGGGCCTCTTTTTGGCGTATATCTTTTTAGGTTGTTAAGCTGTAAAAAACCGTCCTGGGACGCATAGGTCAAAACGGCCTCTCCAATCGCTTCGACAAATTCAGCTTCGGTGGGGGGCAGCGCTTGTTTTAATTTTTCGGCTCGGGGGAGTAGTTTTTTACCCGAAGGCAAAAGTTTAGACCCTACATAGAGTAAGACATAACGGTAGGCCATTTCGGGATGTTGTAGGCTAGGAACCTCTGCAGGTATCCCTGTCAAGCGCAGTTTACTCAACGCAGTAAAACTCGGGTAGGGCACCCCCGTTTGGGTCGCCATCAACTCATAAGAAGCCAAGGTGCTATAGGCATAGTATCGGGCGGCGGCCACCGGCGAGGTGACATCGTAGATCATCACATCGGTCAGCTGTTTGACATCGTCGATATAGGCTTTGGTTTGTTGAAAATTCTTCTGGCCAAAAGCGGTCGTTAGCACCCCAAAGAATAGATAGCTTAGAAAACTTTTTCTCATCGGTTGGTGTTTTGCAAGTTCAGTAGCAGGGGATAATCGTTATTGATGCCCACCACTATTTTGGGGCCTGATGGGGTTCGCACGCTTTCTAAAGACCGGACCGACCCACTGATGCTGATTTGTGTCTGGTGATTGGGCACATACTCAAATTGGTGATTCCCCTTCCCTTTAAGGTATATCCCATAGGTCGTTTCGCAATTGCCGATTCGTACACGGTTATAGTGGGTGTTACCGCCCATCAAAATGTCTTTGTGTCCGTCTTGGTCAAAGTCGTCGATCAAGAGGGCATTGACCGATGAAAAATTGACCTCAATCGGAAAATGGTGCAGTATAAATTTACCGCCCTTGTTTTCAAACCAAACGGTGGCCAAAAAATCAGTTACACGTTTGGGAGCCTTTTCGATTTGTTCAGGAGAAAAGATTGTCTCCATCGTTGCGTTGGCATAGGCTTCATAAGTGACAAACTTTTTGCGTAGCGTAACCATCTGATCGGTAATTTCATCCCGCAATACATTGGGGTAGGATTCGCCTTGAATGTAGTAACACCAAATCGGGTCGATATAGCCGTTGCCGTCAAAGTCGTCATAAAACAACTCCATGGGTTGCGCAGCCGAGGTTTTAAATTGGTTGTTTTCGCCCCAATTTCCCAAAAACACATCCAGGTCGCCATCGTTGTCTATATCATTGACCTCTACGGTATTCCACCAACCCGAATAGGAGGTGTCAAAAAATTGCTCGGTGACTTCGACCAAGTCGTAGTTTTTAAATCGGTAGATTTTAGGATAATCCCAGTCGCCAATGACCAGGAGTTCTTGCTGGCCATCGCCGTCAAAATCGGCAACCGCCGCGTCTTTGACAAGCCCCAACTCGTTGAGGGTTTTGGATTTTTTGGACACAAAACGTCCTTGCCCATTATTGACCAAGAGCATCGAGGGGGCAGTTTGGGGAAAAGCAGCTTGTTTGACACGCGTCCCGACAAAAAGATCCAAATCGCCATCCATATCAAAATCCCAGGGAAGTGACACCGACCCCACCATTTCATCCAACGGCAGGTTTTGGGAAGGAACAAAAAGTCCGTCGTTGTTAATATACAAACGGTCTTCGAGGGACAAACCCGAATCTTCGGTGCCAAACCCTCCGGAGACGATATACAAATCGAGGTCTCCGTCTGCATCGGCATCAAAAAAACTGGCATTTACGTCTTCGTAATAGCTTGATGCGTCCAGAAAAGGTTGCTCAGACGGTTCAAATTCTCCCGTAGTCGATTGAAGCAAAATTGTGGGTGCCTGTCCTTCCGGACCGCCGATAAACAAATCGTCCAGTTGGTCGTTGTTTAAATCGACCACCTTGATTTTTGGCCCATGGTACGAAATCATGTAGGGCAGTAAGGGCTGTACTTTAAAATCATTGACCAACAATTCTTGGTGCTTGTAGGGCAGTTTGGCAGAATGAACGTCAAAAAGGGTCTCAGGAGCTGTGACTACCAGTGGCTTACTGGTTTGTTTGGTGATGGTCAAAAGTTGGTTGGGGCGAATATCTTTTTTTAGGGTTTGCACCGTACGGTCATCCCAAACCACTTGGATGGAATCTACCTGCTGGGGGCCCAAACCAAAATGCAAAGGTTCTACTACCGCCGACTGAAATCCATGCACCGGATTAAATTCACGGGTCAACCGCTGTCCTTGCCGGGTAAACACCGTGATTTTGGCCCCAAACCCAAACCGATTCTGGCGGTCTTGTGCCAGTTTAATTTTTAGGTAGTTGCTGGTTTTGGCGTTTTCTACCGTTTGGTTTTTAAACAGCTTGGCGGGTTCGTTCATGCAGTTAACCACAATTTCAAGGTCGCCGTCATTATCGAGGTCTGCATAAATCGCCCCGTGCGAATAGTCTTTGCCTTCGAGGCCCGAAGCCAGGGTTTTGTTGTCAAATTGGTACTGTCCGTTGTTGAGGTATAAATAATTTTGAAGCGGAGTCGAAGGCACGCCCTGGAGCACATCAAACATCTGTTCGCTTTTTTTCCCTTCGATATGCTTTAATCGCTCATCAAAATAGAACTTCATCACATCGCGGTTGATCATATCCCTACCATAACCATTGGTGATATAGAGGTCCAAAAATCCATCGTTGTTAAAATCGGCCAAAAGCGGGGCCCAGCTCCAGTCGGTCGAGGAAATCCCGGCCAATTGCCCAATTTCACTAAAGGTCCCATCGCCATTGTTGAGTTGTAGCATGTTCCGCATCGACTGGTAATGAAACCCATTGTCCACCATATTGTTGTAGAGTTCAAAATTATCCGGGGCAAAGAGTAATTTTTGGCGGTAGTTATCCTCCGGAAGCATATCGAGGGTGACTAAATCCATCAGCCCATCGTTGTTGATGTCTCCGGCATCGACCCCCATCGAAAAGTTAGAAATCGACACCATCTGGGTCTGTAGTTGGTCGCTAAAGGTGCCGTCTTGTTGGTTGACATACAAATAGTCTTGTTCAATATAATCGTTGGACACATACAGGTCGGGCCAGCCATCGTTGTTGACATCCGTCACCACCACCCCCAGTCCATAGCCAATCGGGTTGGAGATGATCCCGGCCCGGGTTGTCACATCCTCAAAACGACCGCCTTTGTTTTCATAGAGTCGGTCACCGGCATCGGGGTCGATTTGTTGTTTGGTATAAGCCGCATCAAAATTGCGAAAGAGCTTGGTGTTATGGTTGACCACAAACAAATCCATATCGCCGTCTTGGTCATAATCAAAAAAGGTTGACTGCGAGGTATAGCCCGCATCGTCGATCCCGTATTTACCCGCGAATTCCTTAAAGGTCAGGTTTTGCTGGTTGATATAGAGTTTATTCTTTCTGTTTTTGGGTGTAAAATTCCCGGAAAAAGAAATATAAATATCTAGCCAACCGTCGTTGTTGACATCGGTTAGGGCAATGCCCGTTTTCCAGCCTTTGGTGTCATCAATGCCGGCTTGGTCTGTGATGTTCTCAAAGCGTAGGTTGCCTTTGTTGAGATATAGCTGGGTGTTTTGTTGGTTTGAAGTAAAAATCAAATCGGTCAACCCATCGTTGTTAAAATCTCCGGCCGCTACGCCCCCACCGTTATAGAAATATTCATAAGTAACGATATTCTCGGTTGGCGTTTCGGTAAGTCGGTTGACAAAATCGACTCCGGTCTGGGCTGCAGGTAGTGGCGAAAAGAGTTGCGCACGGACTAGCGTGGCCATAAAAAAGAAAAGCGTTGAATAAACGTTTGGGTTATTCATAACTGCAGTCAAAACAAGTTGGGCGGTTCCATAAGCCACCATAAATGTAGAGAAAATTCTATTAAACCAAGGGCTTTTTTAATGGAAGCATCCGCTAAATGGGTGTTTGGATGATTTTGGTTAAATTGTAAAGTGCTAACCCGAACAACACGCCATTTTTTTTTGGTCTAAACGCTTTACGATGTCCACCAATCCCTATGAAATCTATGCCCATGATTTTATCCGTCACCGCGGGGGACAGCCCAAAGGGATCGGCCAAAAAACCGTCCGTAGATGGTCCGACCAATTACCCCAAACGCCAGGGTATTGGACCTGGGATGTGGCACCGGATGGCCCATTTCTTTGGCCCTAACGGAAGCCGGTCTAACCCTCTATGGCCTTGAACTTTCGTCCACCTTGTTTACCGCCTTTCAACAGAACTTTCCCCAGGCCCACAGTCGGTGTGAGGACATACGTTTCTCCGATTTTTTTGCTCAGCAATTTGAGGGCATTGTTGCCTGGGGGGTTCTTTTTTTGTTTACCCCCCACGAACAACAAGCATTGATCCAAAAAATCGCCCAGCACCTACAACACAACGGGCAATTTTTGTTTACCGCGCCCGTGCAAGAACACCGTTGGACGGATGTAATGACGGGGCAAGCCCTCGAATCACTCGGTAAAAAAGCCTATCTCTCCCTGTTTAAAAAATATGGACTTCAGCTGCTCCACCTCGGGATAGACGAAGGGGGCAACCACTATTACCAAGGAGTTAAACTATAGACAAAGATGATTACCTTTGAGTAGAACACCATGCCCATGAAACATTTATTAAAATTCCAACTAGTCCTGATGGGACTCCTTCTTTTGGGTTGCCAACCCTCGGCACCCTATGATCTTTTGATCGTCAACGGTACGGTCTATGACGGCAGTTCATCCAAAGCCAAAAACATTGATATTGGAATTCGGGGCGACCAAATTGTAGCCCTGGGTAAGCTGTCCAAGGCCACTGCCCTGCGTACGATAGATGCGACTGACTTGGTCGTCAGCCCGGGCTTTATCGACCTGCACGCTCACCTTGAGCCCATTTTTACCCTGTCTGACTGCGAAAGTGCAATTCGACAAGGGATTACCACCAGTTTGGGTGGTCCCGATGGCCGGGGGCCTCTTCCTTTTGGTGTATACCTGGATAGTTTGGCGCAGCTAGGCGTTGGGATGAACGTCGGCTTTTTGACCGGACACAACAGCATTCGCTCGGCGGTGATAGGTTTGGACAACCGCGCTCCTACCGCCGTTGAGTTGGCCCAAATGCAACAGCTAGTCGCGACAGCCATGGACGAAGGGGCCTTTGGTATTTCTACCGGGCTAAAATACCTCCCCGGTAGTTTTTCAAACGTGGATGAGATCATTGCCCTGTCCAAAGAGGCCGCGCAAAAAGGAGGCATCTATACCTCCCACCTCCGGGATGAAGGCCTCGAAGTACTAGCCTCGGTCGAAGAAGCCATTACCATTGCCCAACAAGCATCGATTCCGGTGGTATTGACCCACCATAAAGTCATTGGCAAACCCATGTGGGGCAAAAGCAACCAAACCCTGGCACTGGTCGATGAGGCCCGAAAAAACGGCCTAAACATCCTGATCGACCAATATCCCTACAACGCCAGTTATACGGGTATTTCGGTGCTTATCCCCAGTTGGGCCAGAGCAGGGGGCAACACCCAATTTAAAGCACGCCTGCAAACCCCCAAATTACGGGACAGTATTAAAAAGGGTATCGTATTTAATATCCTTAACGACCGTGGAGGAGACGACTTGGACCGGGTTCAATTTGCCAAGGTCAATTGGCAACCCGATTTGGAAGGGAAAACCCTAAAATATTGGTGTCTGCAAAAGGGCCTAGAACCCACCGTAGAAAATGGTGCCGAACTCGTGATTGAAGCCCAAACCCGAGGGGGTGCCAGTTGTGTCTTTCATGCCATGGACGAGGGCGATGTGGTCAATATCATGCAGCATCCCCAAACCATGATTGCTTCCGATGGACGCTTGGTTAAACTGGGCGATGGGCATCCTCACCCCCGGTGGTACGGAACATTCCCCAGGGTACTGGGGCGCTATGTCCGTGAAAAAAAGGTGTTGTCCTTGGCCGAAGCCCTCTACAAAATGACCGCTTTCCCCGCCCAGGTGATGGGTCTTAAAGACCGGGGAATCATCCGTGAAGGCTTTAAGGCAGACCTCAGCCTGTTTGATCCCAACTCTGTATTGGATTTGGCTACCTTTGAAGCACCCCACCAATATCCACAAGGCATTGAATATGTGGTGATCAACGGTAAAATAGCGGTAGATCAAGGAGCATTTATTCCTTTAAAATCGGGGCAGGTGTTGCGTAAATAAGTCTGATCTGGGCACTATCACCCTTTTGGTGCTAGGTTTTGAAATTTACCGTTTCGCATTTTTAAAATATTCGTTTTGAAGTTGTAGGGTTTGTGTGTCTTTTTTTACAGCCTGTATGGCCTCAACCAACGAATTGACCGTGCTTTCGGTCATCAAACGCCCAAGTTCTACCGTTCCGTAGGCGGCTTTTCCGGCATAATGATTGGGATACGATGCATACCACCAAATCGCGGCATAAAGGCTACTGGGCAGTTGCAGTCGAGCTTGGTTTTCCCCAGACTCTTGGGTACTTCTGTCCAGTTTGGTCAATTCGGGACGGAGGTATAAAATCTCAGAGGCCTCACGCTCTCCTCCATGCTGGTCGGTCGCGGCATCGGTCTGACGTGCGGCATTGATTTGAGTAACCTCATCGGGAGAAAACCGGGGTTCAAAAAAATAAACCACGTAGTCTTTGGGGGTCTCCAATTGGTTTTGAATAAAATACCGAATCATTTGAGGGTTCCCGCCATGGCTATTAATGATGATGATTTTTTTAAATCCATTGCGGGCTATCTCGCGGGTGGTGGCCTCAAGCAATTCCATCGCCAATTTTGATGGCAACGAAAAAGTACCGTACTGTTGTTTGGCCTCGTTGATTTGGCCATAGAAGTAATCCGGGAAAACCACGGCATATTCTTTAGCCGCTGCTCGAGCAGCCCATTGACGGGCTCGAATCAAATCAGAACCAATAGGAACGCCCGGTCCGTGTTTTTCTAATATACCGATGGGTAAAATACAAGTCCCTCCAGACTTTTCGAGTGCCAACTCCCAATCGGAAGCAACCAGCTCATCCCAACGGGTGGGGATTTCTTGTCCCCAAAGCAAGGCCGGTGCTAAGCATACTACCAACAGTTTTAGTTTCATCCGTTTGATTTTTTTAAATGTAATCAATTATTTTTCAGTAGCTATACAGAGAGGGACAAGAGTCTTCCAAAAAACCCTATTTTTACAGGACAGCCACCATGACACACGAACTACAGTCCATTATTGAGCAAGCTAGAGAATGGCAACAACAAGGCCATAAAATGGTCTTGGCCTCGGTCGTGGCCCTCGAAGGGTCTTCCTACCGAAAACCTGGGGTACGTATGTTACTTAACGCACAAGGCCAAACCCTTGGCGCGGTCAGTGGGGGCTGTGTCGAAAAAGAAGTACAGCGTCAAGCGCAATCAGTGTTTGAGGATGGTGTCCCAAAAATAATGACCTATGACGGACGCCTCCGCTTGGGTTGTGAGGGCGTGCTTTATATCTTGCTCGAACCTTTTGAAGTGTCATCAGAACTCTACCAGGCTTTTACAGAAGCACTTGTACAGCGCACTCCGCTTAGCATTCAGTCTGCTTACCAAAAAGAATTTGGCCCTATGCCTGAGGCGGGTACAACCCTAATCATTGCGGATAAATCGTTTCCATTTGATGCTCGTACTAGGAAAACTGAAAACAGCTTGTGTTTTACACAATCTCTTCCTCCCTTATTTCGACTGCTTATCATTGGAGCAGAACACGATGCGGTACAACTCTGCAAAGCAGCCGCCCAAATCGGTTGGGAAGTCACCGTTGTCGCCCCGCCCGATGAACAGAAAACCATTGATTTTTTTTGCGGAGCCAAACAATTGATCACACCGCTGATCGACCAACTGGACCCCCAATTACTCGATTCCCAAACTGCGGTCGTATTGATGACCCACAGTTATAACAAAGATGTTCAATACCTCACGGCTTTAAAAAATACCTACCCGGCTTATTTTGGCCTGTTAGGCCCCCAAAAACGCCGGGAGCAACTCATCGATCGTTTACTGGAGTTTGACCCAGAAGTCGAACTCGCCTTTATCGATCAATTGCGAGGGCCTGCCGGGCTCAATATAGGCGCAGCTTCGCCCGCTGAAATTGCCGTTTCCATACTGGCCGAAATACTAGCTGTCACCCGGGCACAAAATCCCATAGCCCTCAAAGACAAAGAGGGAGCCATCCATGCCTAAATTCTGTATTATCCTACTTGCCGCTGGAGCCTCTTCCCGGATGGAAAGCCCAAAACCCCTACTCCCCTGGGGAGATGTCACCCTCATTGAAGACCGTATTCTACGTTTTCAAAAAACGGGTTATCCCCTGCTCGTTGTGTTAGGGGCCCATGCCGAACGTATTTTGCCTATTGTTCAAAAATACCCTATCAAAACCGTGGTTAATCCCCATTGGAAAGAGGGCATGGGTCGTTCTATTGCCTTTGCGGCAAAGACGCTAAAAAACACCGAGCCTCTGGACGGGATTTTAATCACCACCGTGGACCAGCCACTAGTTGATGAACAGCATATTCAAGCGATGATTAAAACGTTTGAGCCAGAACAACAACAAATCATTGTTTCGGTGTCATCCGATCAATGGAAAGGGGTACCGGTGCTATTTGACCCAAGCTACTTAGACGCGCTAGGTGATCTACAGGGAGATCTTGGCGCCAAAGAAATTGTTCGGCTTCACCAAGCCCGGGTAAAACCGTGTATGGCCGGGGATAAATTGGTCGATATGGACACCCCTGAGAGCTATCATCAGCTATATCAAGCTATCCACCAATCGTAATCATCGATCGGTTTTTTCGGTGATGAGCAGGATCTTCGAATTTTTGAGGGGTATCCAATCCTGCACGTAAAGCAAATTTTAAGCGTACCGCTTTTTGAATAATCGGATCAATGGGCTGGCCATTCCGATAGGCCGTGAGCAGGTCAGATTCTTGTTCAGAAAACAAACAATTTCGCAGGCGGCCATTGGCCGTTAAGCGAAGTCGGTTGCACGAGTCACAAAAGGGGTTGGTTACCGTACTGATGACCCCAAAGTCACCTTGATACCCTCGAATTGAAAAGTTTTTGGAGGTATCGTTGGGTACATTTTCGAGTCGATGGATTTCATCGGTGGTAAAAACTTCGGTCGCACAGGCTAGAATCTCTTCCAAACTCACCGTACGGGAGCGGTCCCAACGGTTGCCATCAAAGGGCATAAACTCGATAAAGCGCACCGATAAGGGTTTGGATTTGGTCAGTTTAATAAAATCTATGATTTCATCATCATTGACTCCTTTTAACAAAACGACGTTAAGCTTAAGCTCAAATCCCTCCTGCAGTAATCGATCTATGTTTTGCTGCACGGCTTCGAAGGTTGCTTTTAGTGTAATTTTTTGAAACCGTTCGGAGCGTAGGGTATCTAAGCTAACATTGATCTTTTGGATCGAAGCGGCTTTTAGGGTGGGCAAAAAACGGTCAATCAATACCGCATTGGTGGTCAACGCCATTGACGTACCTAGGGTGGCTAACTTTTCGACGATTTCCTTAAAATCTTTTCGCACTAAGGGTTCTCCACCGGTCAGCCGTATTTTGGTTACTCCATGACGGACAAAGATTTTAGCAATTTGATAGATTTCATCCGCGGTCATCAGCTGGGCCGAAGGAGTGAGGGGCACCCCCTGCTCGGGCATACAGTAGGTACAACGTAGGTTGCACTTTTCGGTTAAGGAAATGCGTAGGTAGTTATGGTTTCTACCCATCGAATCGACCAAAATGTTGGACGTTTTACTCATGCGTGTCTTTTGCCTTTAAGCACATCAAACAAATGTAAGATGCTGGGGAAAACTGCCATCAGAGATTCACTAGCGCCCTTGGTAGATCCGGGCAGGGCCAAGACTAGGCTTTGACCACAAACACCCGCCACAGAGCGCGAAAACATGGCGACTGACGTTCGTTGCTGGCCATACGATCGCATGGTCTCTTCTACACCCGGAAGGCGTTTGTCGATGAGCGGAATTAACGCTTCAGGGGTATTGTCACGTGGTGCTATGCCGGTGCCTCCCGTAAACAGAATTAAGTCAACGGCTTGGTCAATTAGTTTTTGGGCAATTTCTCTAATGGTTTCTGGGGCATCCGGGATGACGCTGTAGTGAGCCAAAGTCAATCCCTGCTGTTCCAAGAGCGTAGACAATTGTTTGCCTGCTGTATCTTCGGCTTTTCCGGCCGAGATAGAGTCGGAACAGACCACCACCGCCCCTTGGAGATTTTGTGGAAGTTTAGGCTGACTCGATTTTCCGCCTATTTTGGAGACAAGGTGTATATTCTCTATAGTCACCTGTTGATCCAAAGGCTTAAGCATATCGTATAGATTGAGTGCCGCAATCGAAACACCATGCATGGCTTCGACTTCGACCCCGGTTTTGTAAATGGTTTTTACGGTGCAGTCAATTTGGATTTCACGTCCCGAAATTTGAAACTCAAAGCCCGTGTATTCGATTGGAATAGGATGGCAATCGGGCAGGAGTTCGGGGGTTTTTTTTACCCCCAACAAACCGGCGGCTTTGCTCATCTCAAAGACATCGCCCTTAGGGACTTGTTGCGCCTTAATAGCAGCGATGGTCTGGTCACTCCCCACCTTGACAATGGCTCGGGCGGTAGCAATGCGCAGACTGTTTTTCTTGGATGTAATATCGACCATTAGTATTTATTTTCTTTCCATTGATGGGATTGATCGTCAAAAATTTCTTTGCCAAAAATAGGGGCTTCGGCTTTGATTTGCTGTACAATTTTGTCCAGGGCCTGGGCCAAGTCTGTTCGGTGTGCAGCAGATACAAAAACAAAAAAACACAATTCACCGGTTTTGACCGTCCCAATGCTGTGGTAGATATGCATACAATGAATGGGGTATTTTGCAAAGGCTTTTTCTTTGATTTGGTGACAGACCTGATTGGCCATTTCGCGTTGCGCACTAAAGTCGATGGCTGTTACGGTTTTGCCCGCTACCTCATCGGCCCGCACCTGACCCAAAAACAAACAATGACCGCCAATCCCTGTTTTGGCCTGATGAGCGGCGATGGATTGGGCAATTTTTTCGGGCGCAATTGCCCCTTCAACAAAGATGTTTTTTACGTTTGCTTTCATCAACTATTTTTACAATCATTCAAAGCGATACATTGGAGAGGGGCCACTTTAATGCGCTTGATTTGGTTTTCGTCCCGCTTAAAACTAAACAATTTTTGTTGATTGATCAGCAGATTAATCGCCATCATTTTTCCCGTGAGTACTTCGTCCAATTCCAAAATGATTTTAAGCACCTCATTGGCTTGATACAAACCCAAGATACCGGGCAATACCCCCAAGACCCCCGCCTCTTCACAATTGGGCACCTCGTCGGCTTGTGGTGGATGGGGAAACAAACAACGGTAACTTGGGCCTCCTCGATAATTAAACACGGTCAATTGGCCCTCAAACTTATAAATGGCCGCAAAAACAAAAGGTTTGTCTGCTTGAATACACACATCATTAATCAAATACCGGGTTCTAAAATTGTCAGTACAATCCACCACCAAGTCATACGAAGTGACCAGAGCATGGGCATTCGCGGTGTCAAAAAAAACAGGATGTGCTTCAATTTGGATTTGACTGTTGCGCAAGGCCAAGAGTTTTTGGGCCACCTCGGCTTTGTTTTGGTCGAGGTCTTGTTCCCTAAAAAGGACCTGCCGCTGTAGGTTGCTTATACTGACGTTGTCGTGATCTACAATGCCCAATCTACCCACCCCAGCGGCCGTCAAATATTGTAGTACGGGCAAGCCCAAACCACCGGCGCCAATCACCAATACTTTGGCCTCCAAGAGTTTGACTTGGCCCACCGGGCCCACTTCGGGTAAAATAATATGTCTGCTATAGCGGCTCATAATTAGCCTCCCGAAAAGGGAGGGAAAACATCAATATTGGTGTCGGTTAGGAGGTCTTTATCATCGGCAATGGCTTGGCCTTGAGCCAATTTAAAAGACACCTTTTTCAGGGCTGGGTATCGATCGATTAGCCGGTCTTTTAAAGCGCCGACGGTGTGTGCCTCAGTGGTGATTTCTTCTTTAGACTTGCCTGTCAATTCAGCCAATTTTCCATAATAGGTAAGGGTACGTTGGGTCATAGCAATAGGAGTTTAAAAGAAGCGCCAATCAAAACTACGGCTAAAAATTGTTGCAGTCTAGTTTTATTCCATTTTCTCGCCCCGTAATAACTCCCCAAAAACCCGCCGATAAGCGCCACCCCTATAAGGGGCAAAACCGTCAAAGACAAGCTAATCCCCGTGGACCATTGCCCCAACAAGGCTGCCCCCGAATTGACCCAGATAAACAAGGCCGAAACCGCGGCTGCTTCTTTGATTTTTGCCCAATGAAACAACAACAAGACCGGTGTGAGGATGATTCCTCCACCAATGCCAATCAGCCCCGAGAAAAAACCGATTAATCCGCCAACGAGCACAGCAAGTAAGGGAGTTAATGCTTTTGTAGAAGTTCCTACACTTGGGGTAAACAACATTCGAAAAACCGCAAATAGCAACAGTACGCCCAAGATTTTTTTATATACGGATGGATCAACGGAAAAAAGGCCACCGACAAAGGCCGCTGGGATAGACCCTAGGGCAAACCAAATAAACAAGCTGAAGGTAAAATGTCCTGCTCGGTAATAGTGGTAAAAAGCAATCCCGGCGACAAAAAGGTTTAACACCAAAGCTGTTTGTTTCATCGTCGCTGTCGAAAAAGAAAACAAGGCCATCAAAGCCAAATAGCCCGAAGCTCCTCCATGCCCCACACTCGCATAGAGAAAAGACACAAAGGGCAATAACAATAAAAAAAAGAGTGTACTGTCTGTCATAACTCAGGTAATATCCAGGTTTTGACGTTTGTGTTTTTCTCGGCTTTTTGCATGGTTTCTGGGATATACACCAGAGCATTGGCGTGAGCAAAACTAATCAAGGTGGCTGAGTTCATTTCGTCGATCATCGAAACGGTAGTATCGGTTGCTTGGGCTTTTAAAAACAGGGCGCGGTCAAATTTATTCTCTACAGCTTGGTTAAGCGGTAACTCTCGAATGGGCAAATGCGCGGGAGTTTTGCCTAAATAGGTGTACAGTATAGGCAATACGTATACATAAAAACAACTAAGGGTTGATGCCGGATTACCAGGCAGGGCAAAGATGTGAGTGTCTTCTTTGGTACCAAAAAAAATAGGCTTACCCGGTTTTTGACGCACTTTGTGGAAACGTGTTTTTACTCCCAAAGTAGCTAGGCTACTACCGACAAAATCATAATCCCCCACCGATATCCCTCCAGAAATCAACAATACATCGTGTTTTAAGCCCTCTGCTAGAGCACGTTCGGTGTCTTCTTGAGTGTCTTTGGCCCATAAAACGGTGATTTCTGTAATCCCCATTTGATTTAATGCCGTTTTGAGTACCAGGCTATTGCTTTCATAAATTTTACCCTGGGCCAGGGGCTCATCGATTGAAATCAGTTCATCGCCCGTGACTAAAATGGCTACCCTT
>RFYP01000061.1 GCA_009921175.1 Flavobacteriia bacterium
TGCCAGTGCAGTGCTTTTATGGGCTACTACACGTAAATCTTCCAACTTAATTTGGCGGTAGGCGGGTTTACGTAGCCCCGAAAATTGTACCCAAAAGTACTTGAGCAGTCCTACCAGACGTAAACGAGTTCCGTAAAGCATCGGCATGGTTTTTTGATAGTAATTCAAGGCCATTTTTTCGCGTTTGCTATTGCGTTCCTTTTCTTGGGCAAACGTTTCTTTGAGGTATGCGACATTGGCTTGAGCACGTTGTTTCCAAAGGTCTTTTCGAACCACAAAAACGACCAGTTGCTTGGCGGTTCGTGCGGCAGGTTGGTTAAAACAAGTTTCGGCTATGGCTTGAATAACGGCTGAATTTTCAATATGGTAAAATTCCCACAACTGCATATTACTGCTGTTGGGCGCAAGGGTGGCGTTTTCTATACAGTCCTTCACCTTTTGCGTGTCTAAGGGTTGTTCCGGATCATAGACACGAATAGAACGTCGGTGTAGAAGGGCGTCAGTAACCGTTTTTTTTGACATGGTCGAATGAAATTTAGGCACGAACTAGCATGCGTTCACAACAATTTTTGGCAAAGATACGGGCTAGAATTTTTGTAGCCAATATCTGGGCTGGACGTATTATTTTATTTAATCTAAAGTAATGAAAATCAATTAGATAAGTAAATTTGTTTACCCTTGAGTATTGTACCCTATTATACGGAGGGTCTAAAAAAGGATTAAAACTGTTAATTTCGTAGGTAAGTTAGCATACATGAAACTCAACAAATACAGCCAACGGGTCACTCAAGACCCTACCCAACCCGCAGCCCAAGCGATGTTACACGCCATTGGACTGACCGATAATGATTTCCAAAAACCCTTTGTCGGAATTGCCAGTACAGGCTATGAAGGCAACCCCTGTAACATGCACCTAAACGATTTGGCGCAAAAAATCAAGACGGGGATAGACCAGGCCAATCTTGTCGGTTTGGTGTTTAACACCATAGGGGTGAGTGATGGGATTTCGATGGGTACTCCCGGGATGCGTTTTTCGTTGCCTTCCCGTGATGTAATTGCCGATTCAGTAGAGACTGTTGTACAGGCCATGTCCTACGATGCTGTGGTTACGGTGGTCGGCTGCGATAAAAATATGCCAGGGGCTTTGATGGGGATGCTACGCCTTAACCGCCCGGGAATATTGGTTTATGGAGGAACGATTGCTTCGGGATGTCACAACGGAAAAGAGTTGGATGTAGTCTCAGCTTTTGAAGCCTGGGGTGAAAAGGTTGCCGGAACCATCGACGAGCAAGAATACAAAAGCGTGATTCACAAGGCCTGTCCGGGAGCCGGAGCCTGTGGTGGAATGTATACCGCCAACACCATGGCCTCGGCCATCGAAGCTTTGGGGATGGCCCTGCCTTACAATTCGTCAAACCCGGCCGTAAGCCAAGACAAGCAAGACGAGTGTATGGCGGTTGGAGCAGCCCTAAAAAATGTATTGGAAAAAGATTTAAAACCACGAGACATCGTGACCCGAAAGGCCTTGGAAAATGCTATGCGCCTGATTGCCGTGCTCGGTGGTTCGACCAATGCCGTACTTCATCTGTTGGCCATAGCCAAAGCGGCTGATATCCCTTTGACCATTGATGATTTCCAAAAAGTCAGTGACACTACACCCTTTTTGGCCGACCTCAAACCCAGTGGTAAATACCTGATGAAAGACCTTCATCAAATCGGTGGGGTGCCTGCTGTACTCAAATTTATGTTGGCCCACGGCATGATACACGGAAATTGCATGACCGTAACCGGAAAAACCCTAGCCGAAAATCTTCAAGATGTTCCTGATTTACAAGCGGGACAAGCCATTATACGCCCATTGGATCAGCCCATTAAGGCTACAGGACATATCCGAATTTTAAAAGGCAACTTGGCCCCCGGAGGGAGTGTAGCCAAAATCACCGGTAAAGAGGGTTTATTGTTTGAAGGACCTGCCCGAGTTTATGATAGCGAGTTTGATGCCAACGACGGCATTGGCCGTGGAGAGGTACAAGCAGGGGAGGTGGTCGTTATTCGCTACGAAGGACCAAAAGGAGGTCCCGGTATGCCCGAAATGTTAAAGCCAACAGCGGCGATTATGGGAGTCGGTTTAGGCAAGTCGGTCGCGTTGATTACCGATGGTCGTTTTTCCGGAGGAACCCATGGTTTTGTAGTGGGCCATATCGTGCCCGAAGCCCAAGAAGGAGGCCCGATTGCGTTGCTACAAAACGGTGATCTAATCACCATTGATGCCGAGTCCAATACCCTTAGTGTGTCTTTGACCGATGAAGAAATAAACCAACGACGTGCCCAATGGGTGCAACCCGACTATAAATTTAATAAAGGAGTCTTATACAAATACATTAAAAGCGTTGCATCGGCCTCTGAAGGTTGTGTGACCGATGAATAAACCGTATGAAGTCAGCCGTAAAAAATAAGGAAGGCCTGCTCGAGGCCAAAGGAATTTCTGGTGCCGAGGCGGTTATCCGCTGCCTACTGGCCGAAGGTGTCGATTTGGTTTTTGGGTATCCCGGAGGGGCCATCATGCCCATTTATGACGAGTTGTTTAAATTCCAAGATCAGTTACACCACGTGCTTACCCGCCATGAGCAAGGGGCAACCCATATGGCTCAGGGTTTTGCACGTACCTCTGGAAAAGTAGGGGTAGCCATGGCTACTTCAGGACCGGGGGCGACCAATTTGGTAACCGGTATCGCCGATGCACAAATAGATTCAACCCCTATGGTGTGTATTACCGGACAGGTGGCCTCACATCTTTTGGGCTCCGATGCTTTTCAAGAAACGGACATTATCGGGATTTCGACACCCGTCACCAAATGGAATTACCAAATCACCCAAGCGAGTGAAATCCCCACCATATTGGCCAAAGCCTTTTATATAGCCCGATCGGGAAGACCCGGACCGGTGTTGATTGATATTACCAAAGATGCTCAATTTGAGACCTTTGACTTTAGTTATTCCCCCTGCAAAGGCATTCGAAGTTACCAACCCCAGACCGAGGTTGATCACCAAGCCATCCAACAGGCAGCTGCCCTGATCAATCAAGCCCAAAAACCCATGATCGTGTGGGGGCAAGGGGTTATTTTGGGCGAAGCCGAAAAGGAATTTCAGGCCGTAGTCGAAAAAACAAAAATTCCTGCTGTTTGGACCATTTTAGGGCTTTCTGCCCTGCCGACCAACCACCCTCAAAACATGGGCATGGTAGGCATGCACGGAAACTATGCACCCAACCTATTGACCAATGAATGCGATCTTTTGATTGCCATAGGAATGCGGTTTGACGATCGGGTAACCGGTGACCTTACGACCTATGCCAAACAAGCCAAAATCATACATTTTGAAATTGACCCTGCTGAAGTCAACAAAAATGTTACCGTAGACTTGGCCGTAATGGGAAATTGCAAGGAAAGCCTCCAGCAACTTTTACCCCTAGTAGAGCCTAAACAACTCAACGATTGGTACGACCGATTTGAAACCCTAAAGGCCATTGAAACCGAAAAAGTAATTGACAAAGATCTTTTTCCAACCAAACCGGGACTCACTATGGGTGAGGCGATTCGGGCCATAAACACCCATACTGGAGGCGATGCGGTTATCGTGACCGATGTGGGTCAACACCAAATGGTGGCTTGTCGCTATGCTGAGTTTGTCCAATCCAAAAGCAATGTAACTTCTGGTGGACTTGGAACAATGGGCTTTGCACTACCTGCGGCCATCGGTGCCAAAATGGGTGCTCCCCAACGCCATGTTGTGGCCGTGATCGGGGACGGGGGATACCAGATGACTTTACAGGAATTAGGGACCATTTTCCAACAACAGCTCGCCGTCAAAATCGTGGTTTTAAACAACGAATTTCTCGGTATGGTGAGACAATGGCAACAGTTGTTTTTTGACAAACGTTATGCCTCTACCGAAATGATTAATCCCAATTTTTTGATGATTGCCCAAGCCTATGGCATAGCCGCCAAAAAGGTGGATAAACGCGAGGAACTAGACGCAGCAGTCGCTGAAATGATGGCTACAGACGGCCCTTATTTCTTAGAAGTACGCGTCGAAAAAGAAGATAATGTATTTCCGATGATCCCTACCGGAGCCTCGGTTTCTGATATACGATTAGAATAAGATGGAACCAACTACATACACCATTTCGATTTATACCGAAAACAATGTGGGTTTGCTTAACCGCATTTCCGCCATTTTTCTTAAACGGCACATCAATATCGAAAGCCTTACGACCTCCCCATCGGAAATTGAAAATGTTTTTCGCTTTGTGATCGTGGTCAAGATGACCCATGAAAGCATTGTTAAGGTGGTTAAGCAAATCGAAAAACAAATCGATGTGATCAAGGCCTTTTACCATACCGACGCTGAAACGATTTTTCAAGAATCGGCCTTGTATAAAATCAAATCAGATGCGTTGTTTGAAGAGCGCCATATTCAAAATATCATTAAAAAAAGCCAAGCCAATATGGTGACGGTATCCCCTGAGTTTTTTGTCATCGAAAAAACAGGTTTCCGCGAAGAAACAGAAAAACTGTATGAGGACCTCCGTCCCTATGGGTTACTCCAGTTTGTGCGTTCGGGCCGAATTTCGGTGACCAAAGCCAAAATGGGTATCTCAGAAATTTTAAATACATTTAAATCCAAAAACAACGAAGAAAAATCATCCTAATGGGAAATTATTTTAACCAATTATCACTCCGTGAACAGTTAAATCAACTCGGTCAATGCCGGTTTATGGAGAAAGAAGAATTTGACAATGGTGTTGACGCACTATTGGGTAAAAAAATTGTGATTGTGGGCTGTGGTGCACAGGGACTCAATCAAGGGCTTAATATGCGCGACTCCGGTCTAAATATTGCCTATGCGTTACGGCAAGGCGCTATCGACAACAAAAGGGCATCGTATGTCAATGCAACTTCACATGATTTTGCCGTAGGGACCTATGAAGAAATGATTCCCGATGCCGATTTGGTCATCAATCTTACGCCTGATAAAAACCATTCCCCTGTTGTCGAAGCAGTGATGCCATTGATGAAAAAAGGCGGGACCTTATCCTATTCGCATGGTTTTAATATCGTTGAAGAAGGAATGAAGATACGCGAAGACTTGACCGTGATCATGGTGGCTCCCAAATGCCCAGGTTCGGAAGTGCGCGAAGAATACAAAAGAGGATTTGGTGTACCTACCTTGATTGCTGTACATCCCGAAAACGATCCCCAAGGACACGGCTTTGAACAAGCCAAAGCCTATGCAGTGGCTACGGGAGGTGATCGTGCTGGGGTCCTAGAATCATCCTTTGTCGCCGAAGTAAAGTCTGATTTGATGGGCGAGCAAACCATTCTTTGTGGGATGCTTCAAACCGGTTCTATTTTGTGTTTTGACAAAATGGTCGAAAAAGGAATCGATCCCGGTTATGCGGCCAAATTAATTCAGTATGGTTGGGAAACCATTACCGAGGCGCTAAAGCATGGAGGTATTACCAATATGATGGACCGACTGTCCAATCCAGCCAAAATCAAAGCCTTTGAATTGTCCGAGAGCCTAAAGTCGATTTTAGCCCCCTTATTCGAAAAGCACATGGACGACATCATGTCTGGCCATTTTTCCAAAACCATGATGGAAGACTGGGCCAATGACGACAAAAACCTTTTGACTTGGCGAGCGGCCACCGGTGAAACGGCTTTTGAAAAAACACCCATCACATCTGAAGATATTCCCGAACAAGAGTATTTTGATCATGGGATACTCATGGTTGCTTTTGTTCGTGCCGGGGTAGAATTGGCTTTTGACACCATGGTTGCTGCCGGTATTAAAGAAGAATCTGCCTACTATGAGTCCCTGCATGAAACACCCTTGATAGCCAATACC
>RFYP01000062.1 GCA_009921175.1 Flavobacteriia bacterium
GTGTAGAGCAATTTGCGTCCATCGTTGTCTTGCGCCCTATTAAATTCCTCATAAACGGCTTCCAACTCGGTGTGAAACAAGCGAAGCACCAATTTGCTCATGCGTTCTTTTTCGAGCATTATCCATTTGTCCAATTGGGTATTTTGGATTTTACTTTGGTACACGGTCTCTTCAAACGAGGTCCACGCATTCACTCCTTCTGCGCCGATGGAAGTCATCATTTTGTCAAACTCATTGGCGATAGAATGGGTAGATGCTTCGAGGGAAATCGCGTCAATCTGACGGTAGATTTCTTTTTTCTTCTCCGGATCCGTTTCGGCCTTATGGGCTTCATAGAGGTCCGAAATCTGTTTTAATAAAGTTTTTTCCTTTTCCCAATCCTGGGTGCCATATTGGTCGGTTCCCTTAAAGAGCATATGCTCCAGGTAGTGTGCCAGTCCGGTATTGTCGGCTGGGTCATAGACAGATCCGGCACGAACCCCAATAAACGTTTGGATTTTGGGCTCGTCTTGGTTTTTACTTAAATACACTTTTAGTCCGTTGTCCAAGGTGTACAGCCTAAGGCCGGTAGGATCATTAGAAACGGCTTCGTAAGTAAATCCGTTGGTGTCGGTAAATTGTTCGGTGGTAATGGTGTTTTGCTGGCAACTAAACAAGACCAGCAAACCTGCGAGTATAAGTAGGTTTTTCATAAAAATGGGATTTATTCCAAAAGTACTGATTTTTTTAATATTGGTATTCATAAACGGGTTGTTTTTTCGGTGTTCTAAGTGTATTTATTCGGTCCAGCGCACAGCCAGATTAAATTCATAAATATGGTGAATTTGGAGGATCGTTGCAATTTTTGCTTCCAAAAGCGCCACATCATTTGGGGTGATTTTTGCGGTTACGCTCAGGGTCAATACGGCGACGTGTTGCGCGCCGTCTAACGACCATATTTTGAGGCTGTCAACCGCCACTACCTCATCGATAGCCTGCAAGCTTTGTTCCAACTTGTCGCGTTGAACATTTTGCGGTACGCGTTGTAAAAAAAGCTGTAGGGTTTCTTGGAGTCGTTTAACGACATTCCATAAAATATAGGCCATGATGGCCAAAGAAAGAACCGGGTCTAGCCAAGGTAGGTCAAAGAACAACAAAAAGATTGAACCAATCAAAATGGCCGTCCAACCCAGTACATCTTCAAGCAGGTGTAGGGAAATAATTTTTTGATTCATGCTTTCACCGCTGTGGAGTTTCCAGGCTGCAAAGCCATTAAAAACAACGCCCAAAATGGCAAAAAGTACCATCCCCTTGGCGTTGGTGGGTTCGGGATGCATCAATCGCTCGACCCCTTCTAAAAAAATAAAAATACTCCCAATCAACAAAACCATGGCGCTGATTAAAGCGCTTAGCAAAGAAAATCTTCGGTAGCCAAAAGGGTAGTGTTTATCGGCCGGGCGTTTGGACTTTTTTTCATAAAAATAAGCAGTACCGATGGTCAAAGTATCCCCTAGGTCATGAATGGCGTCAGACAAAATGGCGATGCTGTTGGTGTACCAACCCCCCACAATTTCAATGAGCGTAAATGCGAGGTTAAGCAAAAAAGCAACTTTGAAATTTTGGGTGTCCTCGTCTTGCGGAAGATGTACGTGTTGATGTCCCATGGGTCTGTCTCAGTAGCTTTTGACGCACTAAAAGTAACCAGTTCTGAAAGAAATTTACGTCCAAGGCCCAATTATTTTTTTGAATATTTATCAAAACGGTCTTGAAGTACATTTGGCTTGTTCAAGCCCATAAAAAACCCTATTTTTGCGCCCTAATTTTATATTTCTTTATGAAAATTTCCCATCAAGAACTTGACGCCCTCAATGCACTACTCACCGTTGCCGTCGATCGCAAAGATTTTTCGGACAAAGTAGCCACGATTTTAGGCGACTACCGCAAAAAAGCCAACATACCCGGCTTTCGAAAAGGGCACGTCCCGATGAGCCTAATCAAAAAGCAGTACGAGACTGCCGTGATTGCTGATGAGGTCAATAAATTGTTGCAAGAAAATCTGGACAAATACCTTAAAGAACAAGCCCTTGATATTTTGGGAAATCCGCTTCCCAAAGCACAAGAAGAACTCGATTGGCAGGCCGAGGAGTTGCAGTTTGAGTTTGAACTGGGTCTAGCCCCAAAATTTGACATCGACCTCAAGTCGCGCAAAAAAGTGACGCAATACATCATCACCGCCGAGGATAAAATGATTGAGGAACAAGTCAATCAAATCCAAAAACAATACGGCAAATTGGTGGCTCAAAAAGAAATCAAACCGGGGTATGAAATCACCGCCCATTTTTTGAGCGAAGCCCTTGAAATTGATACCACTTCGACCTTTACCCTAGATCAAATCAAAGGAAAGAAAAATACCGATGCCCTTAAAAAGGCCAAAAACGGTGAAAGCCTTCAGCTAGACGCCAAAGACTTGTTTAAAGCTGCTAACGACAGCCAACAAAAACTGGGTGTGACCAGTGACAAAGTCGCTGACCTCAAGGGGCCGCTGACTGTTACCATCAAAGAAATTAACGAACGTGTACTGGCGACTTTAGACCAAGCTTTGTTTGACAAGCTATACGAACCCGGAACGGTAACGAGCACCAAACAACTCAAAGAAAAAATCGGTGAAAACATCGAGAAGCAATTTGCGCAACAATCCGACCAAAAGCTCCTGAACGATGTGACAGACTTTTTGATCGAAAACACCGCTTTTGACCTCCCGGATACCTTTCTTAAAAAATGGTTGCAAAATACCGCCAAAGAACCAATGTCAGCGGCCGAAGCCGAAACCGAATACGAAAATTCGGTCAAAGGCATTCGTTATCAATTGATCGAAGGGAAAATTGTAGCCGACCACAACTTGCAACTCCAATTTGAGGAACTCAAAGATTTTGCCAAAGAACGCATCATTATGCAAATGGCTCAATACGGACAGCAAGCCCCTGAAGACAAACAACTCGACGAAATCGTTGCCCGTGTGATGACCAACCAAGAAGAAACCCGCCGTCTTTCCGAACAATTGATGAGCAGCAAACTCTTGGCCTTTTACAAAGAAAATGCACCCCTAAAACCCAAAAAAGTCACTTTTGGCGAATTTGTAAAAGAAGCCTACGCACAAGGCTAATTTATTTTCATTACTTTTATTAAGAGATTCAAACAAAATGGACTACGGAAAAGAATTTAAAAAATACGCGACCAAACACCACGGAATTAATGCGATGTACTACGACAAAATTGTCAGCAGTATGACGCCTTATATCATTGAAGAGCGACAGCTTAACGTTGCTCAGATGGATGTTTTTTCGCGCTTGATGATGGACCGCATCATGTTTTTGGGGACCGCCATCAACGACCAAGTCGCCAACGTGATTCAGGCCCAGTTGCTCTTTTTGCAAAGCACCGACAGTAAGCGTGACATACAGATGTATATCAATTCGCCCGGTGGTGGTGTCTATGCCGGATTGGGTATCTACGACACCATGCAGTTTATCAGTCCTGATGTGGCTACCATTTGTACAGGGATGGCTGCTTCGATGGGTGCTGTATTGCTCTGCGCCGGAGCCGCCGGAAAGCGTTCGGCCCTTACCCATTCACGGGTGATGATTCACCAGCCTTTGGGAGGTGCACAGGGACAGGCTTCGGATATCGAAATCACTGCACGTGAGATTCTTAAGCTTAAAGATGAGCTTTATGAAATCATTGCCAAACACAGTAACCAAAAAGTCGAAAAAGTACACCAAGATAGTGATCGAGACTATTGGATGCGCGCCCAAGAAGCCAAAGACTACGGTATGGTAGACGAGGTTCTGGCCGCCAAATAAAAAAACAAAAACCCCACATCCTATGAGTAAAGATGAATTGAGTTGTTCCTTTTGTGGTAGAGCCAAACCCCAAACCCAACTGTTGATTGCGGGTTTGGATGCGCACATTTGTGACAAATGCATCGAACAAGCTCATGGGATAGTGCTGGAAGAAGGGCAAGAAAATAAGGAAAAGCAAAAACTCGAGGTCGAACTTAAGACACCCAAAGAGATCAAGACTTTTTTAGACCAGTACGTCATCGGTCAAGATGCTGCGAAGAAAGTCTTGTCGGTGGCTGTGTACAACCATTACAAACGCATCCTGCAAAAACAAAACGAAGATCAAGTCGAGATTCAAAAAAGCAACATCCTTATCGTTGGACAAACAGGAACCGGTAAAACCTTGTTGGCCCAAACCATCTCCAAGCTGCTTAAGGTGCCCTTGGCCATTGTAGATGCCACGGTACTCACCGAGGCAGGCTATGTAGGTGAAGATGTAGAAAGCATTCTTACCCGCTTGCTGCAAGCGGCTGACTATGACCTAGATCGGGCCCAAAGAGGAATTGTGTTTATCGACGAAATCGACAAAATAGCCCGTAAAAGTGACAACCCTTCCATTACCCGTGACGTGTCGGGCGAAGGTGTTCAACAAGCCTTGCTTAAATTGTTAGAAGGAACCACGGTTAACGTCCCTCCCAAAGGTGGACGTAAACATCCCGATCAAAAGTTTATCGAAGTGGACACCTCCAACATCCTATTTATCGCCGGTGGGGCATTTGATGGGATAGAAGCCCATATCAGTAAGCGACTCAACGTCCAAGCCATAGGGTATAAAATGGATGCGGAGCGGACTCAGATTAAAGACAAGGACCTGTTGCAGTACATTACCCCGACCGATATCAAAGCCTATGGACTGATTCCCGAGATCATCGGACGTCTTCCGGTGTTGACCCACCTCAAGCCTTTAGATGCTGCAGCACTACGTGCGATATTGACCGAACCCAAAAATGCACTGGTCAAGCAGTATGAAGCGTTGTTTGCGATGGACGATATTCAGCTTTCGATGACGCCAGGGGCCCTGGAGTTTATTGTAAGTAAAGCCGTGGAATACAAACTCGGTGCACGTGGGTTACGCTCTTTATGCGAAGCCATTCTTAACGAGGGCATGTTTGAATTGCCTAAAACCGAAACCACCGAACTCAAGGTTACCAAGACCTATGCCGAAGAGCAATTGGGTAAAATAGAATTGCCCAAGCTAAAGGCCGTTTCTTAGTTGATTAGAAGTAGGGTTTCCAAAAAATCCCTCGAATTGGACAAACGGGGTACCTTATGCTGTCCCCCCAATTTATTTTTGGCGGCCAACCATTCATAAAATAGGCCCTTTCGTGCCACATGGAGTTTGGGAAGTCCCAGGGTCATGTTTTTGTAGCGTTTGGCCTGATAGTCTGAGTTGACGCCCTGTAATTGCGCATCAAAAAAATGAGTAAAATCCGTCAAATCTTCCGGTGGATTTTTAAATTCAATCAGCCATTCATGGCCTCCTTTTTTATTTTTTTCCATAAAAATAGGCCCAGCGGTATAATCGATGACTTCGACCCCAAATTTTTCCGAAGCCAATGCCAGTGCTTTGTCGGCGTTTTCGATCATGAGTTCTTCACCAAAGACGTTGATATGGTGCTTGACACGCCCCCGTATCCGAATGCGGTAGGGGGAGAGGCAGGTAAAACGAACCGTATCCCCCAGTTGGTAGCGCCAAAGCCCCGCATTAGTCGTGATCACAACGGCATAGGTGGTGTTTAACTGAACCTCGCTTAAGGGGATGGGCTGGCCCGTGCTTTGCCCGGCTTCCATAGGAATAAATTCATAAAAAATGCCGTAGTCCAACATCAACAATAAATCCTGGGAATCGTTCTGGTCTTGAATCGCAAAAAAGCCTTCGGAGGCGTTGTATATTTCGTAGTATTTAAACGAATTTTTGGGGAAAAGTTTTTGAAACTGTGCACGGTAGGGATCAAAATTGACCCCGCCATGAAAATAGACTTCAGCC
>RFYP01000063.1 GCA_009921175.1 Flavobacteriia bacterium
TTCCCCCCGATAAAAATCTATGGAGTGGCAGGAGTTCTTCTGCCCAACAACCCAATGAATATTGGCATGAATGCATTGCCTTTGGAACGGTCAGTGCGCTAAACACCCATGCTATGGATGTCGCCCTACCCAAAATTGGCCTGTTGGGCTATGCGTGTGAGGAGGGGGTAAAACGAAACAATGGCCGTATAGGTGCTGCCCAGGCGCCCGATGCCATTCGCCAACAATTGGGGAGATTGGCAGCGCATTTTGACCCCGGTACGGTGATGGATTTTGGCGATGTGCCCTGTGTAAATGGGGCCTTAGAGGAAACCCAAAAAACCTTTGCTCAACGGGTGGCTGCGCTTCAAGCCAAAGGGATACTATCGGTCGGAATGGGGGGTGGCCATGATTTGGCCTATGCCCATTTTAAGGGAATCCAACAGGGCATCCAAAATGGGGCCTGCCCCAAGATTGGCATACTAAATTTTGATGCCCATTTTGATTTGCGACCTACCGTCAACGGGCCAACCTCAGGAACGCCCTTTTACCAACTTATGACCGAATATTCGGCTGCGGTGCCCTACTATGTGGTAGGACTACAGTCACAAGCCACTCCCCAATCGTTGTTTGACCAGGCCCAAGCTTTTGGAGTAGGCTACAGCCCGATTGAAGCTTGTACAATAGACCAGGCCCAAAAAGTAACCGCAGAATTGTTGGCTTTTTTTGCCGATTGCGATGGATTGTATATCACGGTCGATCTCGATGGTTTTGCGGCTGCCCATGCGCCAGGTGTTAGTGCTCCCGGGCCATTTGGTTTTTCCCCCGAATTTTTTAACGCCGTTTTTACCTCTTTGCTTCAATCCCAAAAATTGGTGGCCTTGGATGTGGTTGAGCTTAATCCCAAATACGACCATGACCAAAATACCGCCCGACTGGCCGCACAAATTATTAATCTGGGGGTGGTGCTTGCCTGTAAACAACGGTCATCGTAGGAAAGCAAAAAAAATCGCCCGAAGGCGATTTTATTATTTAATCAACTCCACACTCCGTTGGATAAATTTGGTTAAGGCTTCTCCTTTAAGCAGGTTTTTGGAAAGCTTGGCCAAATCGACCGCCTGTTGAATCAGGCGTTCCCGTTTTTTACTGGTTTTGGTCTGTAGAATTTGTCCCACCAGTTCGTGGTTGGTGTTGACCAGCAGGGTGTACATTTCTGGGAAATCGCCCATCATTCCGCCACCGGTTTGTTGCATGTCTTTCATACGCCGCATAAATTCGGGTTGGGTCAACACAAAGGGGAGTCCCTGGCTGTCCATGGCCTCGAGTTGTACGCTGTATTTTTCGTCAGCGATAACCCCTTTGATCAGGGGTTTAAGGGTTTCTTTTTCTTCTTCCGAGAGTTTAGAAACATTGGCGGTTTCTTTTTTGATAAGGTTTTCGATAGCGTCACCATCGACTCGGGCAAAGGCTATTTTTTCTTTACTACCTTCCAGTTTTTGGATCAAGTGCGCCACGATGGGCGAGTCGAGTAGGAGTACCTGATAGCCTTTTTCTTGGGCTGCTTTGATATAGCTATGCTGTTCTTCGACGTCGGAAGCGTAGAGCAAAACAAGTTTGTCGTCTTTGTCGGTCTGCAGGTCTTTGACTGCCTCTTGAAGTTCTTCAAAAGTATAGTAAGTCCCCTCAGTGGTGGGGTAGAGGGCAAATTTTTCTGCTTTTTCAAAAAACTTGTCTTCGCTCAGCATTCCGTATTCGATCACCACCTTGATGTCGTTCCATTTTTCTTCAAAGGCTTTGCGGTCATTTTTAAATAGGCTGTTAAGCTTGTCAGCTACCTTGCGGGTGATGTAGTTGCTTATTTTTTTGACCGCTCCATCGGCTTGGAGGTAACTTCTGGAGACGTTAAGGGGAATGTCCGGTGAGTCTATGACCCCACGTAGGAGCGTCAAAAATTCGGGAACGATACCTTCGACATTGTCCGTGACAAAGACCTGGTTTTGGTAGAGTTGTATCCGGTCTTTTTGGATGTTAAGGTCGTTTTTGAGTTTGGGGAAATACAAAATCCCCGTGAGGTTAAAAGGATAATCGACGTTGAGGTGAATATTAAAAAGCGGTTCTTCAAACTGCATGGGGTACAATTCACGGTAGAAACTTTTATAATCATCTTCTTGAAGATCGGCGGGTTTTTTGGTCCAAGCCGGTTTGGGGTTGTTGATGATGTCATCGACCGTAACGGTTTCGGGTTTAGCATCTTCGGCGGCTCCTTCGGGGAGGGGTAGTGTTTCTTCTTTGGTGCCAAACTTGATGGGAATGGGCATAAATTTGTTGTACTTGATCAACAATTGGCGGATGCGGCTTTCTTCCAAAAACTCTTTTTCTTCCTTGTTGATATGCAGTACAATCTCGGTTCCGCGGTCTTTTTTGTCACAGGGCTCGAGGCTAAATTCTGGGGATCCGTCGCATGACCAATGCACCGCAGGCGTGTCTTGATAAGACTTGGTAAAAATTTCGACTTTATCGGCTACCATAAAGGCCGAATAAAACCCCAACCCAAAGTGCCCGATGATTCCACTGTCTTTGGCGGTGTCTTTATACTTTTCCAAAAACTCTTCGGCTCCCGAAAAGGCCACTTCATTGATGTATTTGTTGACTTCTTCTTCGGACATCCCAATACCTTGATCAATGATGTGCAAGGTTTTGGCCTTGGCATTGATTTTAACTTCGATTTGTAAATCGCCTATACTGCCTTTGACTTCACCGAGGCTACTGAGATGTAGCAGTTTGCTGCTGGCATCGGTTGCGTTGGAAATCAATTCACGCAAAAATATTTCATGGTCACTGTATAAGAACTTCTTGATTAAGGGAAAGATGTTCTCGACCGCTACATTAATTTTTCCTTTGGACATGGTGTAAAAAATTTTACTGTTAACTATTCAAAAAAAATACCAAAGCGCTTTGGGTGACAAATTGACATTTTTTTAACAAAAATCTTGTTTAATAAATAGTAATTAAAAATAAACAAATCACTATCTTTGTTGCTACTATAAAACGAAAAAACTTTGGCAACTACAAATTTGCAATCTACTATTCTTACCCAGTATGTCGAACATTGTTTGACCAGCGGAAATAAACCGACTTCGGTCTATCAATTTTGCAAAAATGCGGAGCTCGATGAAACGGAATTTTACCAACACTTTGGATCGCTAGATGCCGTAGAAAGTGCTCTTTGGGAATCGTTTTATTCCAATACCCAGTCGTTGTTAGGAATGGATAAGGCCTATGCAGCGGCCAGTCGAAAAGACCAACTGCTAAGTTTTTATTTCACCTTTTTTGAGGTGTTGCTGCTCAACCGTAGTTATGTGCTTTTTGCCCTCCAAGGACAACAACACTTATTGTCCAAACTAACACCACTCAAAGGGCTCAGAACCGCTTTTAAAGAATATGCCACCGGTCTTATTGAAGCCGGAAACGACGAGCGTTCCCGCTGGTCGCAACACCCCGCCACTTTGTTCTCCGAAGCGGCTTGGGTGCAGTTTCTCTTTTTACTCAAATTTTGGATAGACGACCGTTCTAAAGGGTTTGAAAAAACCGATGCGGCCATCGAAAAATCGGTCCATACGGCCTTTGCCATTTTTGACAATGCTTCCTTAGACACTTTGGTGGACTTTGGAAAGTTTATTTGGAAAGAAAAAATTAGCACCCACTAATTGAAAACCCTCGATTATATTCCGACCAACAAAATCGAACGCGCCAGTACACTGGTGACGACCGGGATCAAGGTAGGTGGAAATTACCTTAAATACTACGGCCAAAAAGCCCTAAACCAGGCCCCCGAAAAAGAACAGTTGGACGAGGCCAACGCCAAAGACATCTACGACGGACTAAAAAGTTTGAAAGGAAGTGCCCTAAAAGTGGCACAGATGCTAAGCATGGACCGTAATTTATTGCCTCAAGCCTATGTAGAACAATTCAGTTTGTCTCAATTTTCAGTTCCTCCACTCTCGGCCCCCTTGGTCCGAAAGCTTGTCCGTAAATACTTAGGAGCCAACCCCGAGGTTATTTTCGATACGTTTGCTACTCAATCTATACATGCCGCCAGCATTGGACAAGTCCATCAGGCGGTGAAGAATGGGAAAAAACTTGCTGTGAAAATCCAATACCCAGGAGTAGCAGACAGTATCGGCTCCGATTTAAGTCTCGTCAAGCCGATTGCCCTTCGGATGTTTAACCTGAAAGGGGCCGATACAGACAAATTTTTTAAAGAGGTTGAAATCAAGTTACTCGAAGAAACCGATTATCGCCTCGAATTGTCTCAGGGACAAGAAGTTGCCCAAAACTGTGGACACCTGCCTCATCTCCAATTTCCCAACTACTATGAAGAATGGTCTTCGGATAAAATTTTGACCATGGACTGGATGGAAGGCGAACACCTCTCGGAGTACGTTGAAAAGCATCCTGGTCCTAACCCTGAAAACGACCGACTTGGACAAGCGCTTTGGGATTTTTATATGTACCAAATGCATGTGCGGAAAAAAGTACATGCAGATCCTCATCCGGGGAACTTTTTGGTCGCCCCAAACGGTGACCTTATCGCCATAGATTTTGGATGCATGAAAACTGTTCCAGAGGAATTTTACATTCCCTATTTTGAACTTTCTCGTCCCGAAATTCTTAACGACGAACAAGCCTTTCAACAACGATTGCATACCCTTGAAATATTGACCCCCATTGACAAGGACGAAGAAATTCGCTTCTTTACGGCGCTTTTCCATCGTATGATGCTGTTGTTTACCCAACCCTTTCACCAGGAGGATTTTGATTTTGGAGCGTCTGATTTTTGGGATCAAATCGCGGCCCTAAGTCAAGAATATAGTACTGACAGCCAGCTACGCAAAATGAATGGCAATCGTGGCTCCAAACACTTTATCTACATCAATCGTACTTTCTTTGGGCTATACAGTCTCCTGAATGACCTTAAAGCCCGCGTCAAAATATATAATTACACGTATTTTGTTTAATTGGTTTATTTTTGTGTAATTATCCAAACACCCTGGTGCTAGCCGGGGTGTTTTTTTTATCTTGTCAACAAAAAAAGTATGTATCGATCGATCATTAGTGGACTGGGAAAATATGTGCCCGAAAATGTGGTCACCAACGACGATTTATCCAAACGAATGGAAACATCAAACGAATGGATTATCGAACGGACGGGGATTGAAACCCGTAGGCACATTAAAAAAGGGGACGGTAACACGACGGCTGTTATGGGTGCCAAATCGGCCCAAATTGCCCTTGATCGGGCCAAGCTCCAAGCCAAAGACATCGATCTGATTCTTTTTGCCACCCTAAGTCCTGACTATTATTTCCCTGGATCGGGGGTTTTGGTACAAGAAATCTTACAAATACCCACCTGTCCGGCCATGGACATTCGCAATCAATGTTCAGGATTTGTCTATAGCTTGGCCACGGCCGACCAATTTATCAAGACCGGGATGTACCAAAATATTTTGGTCATCGGTTCCGAAAATCATTCGGGAGGCTTGGACATGAGCACGCGAGGCCGTGGGGTTTCGGTTATTTTTGGTGATGGTGCCGGGGCGGCAGTAGTAAGCCGCTATACCGATACTGACCGCGGGATCTTATCGAGTCATTTGCATTCTGAAGGAAAATATGCCGAAGAACTCTCGCTTATCGGCCCGAGTACCAACCGTTGGGTACCCGAAATCATTGCTGCCAACGATCCCGAAGACACCTCTTACTATCCCTATATGAATGGGCAATTTGTCTTTAAAAATGCCGTACGTCGTTTTAGCGAAGTGATTATGGCCGGTTTGGAACACAATCAACTTACCCCCGACCAAATCAAGCTTTTGGTTCCACA
>RFYP01000064.1 GCA_009921175.1 Flavobacteriia bacterium
CGCTAGCCAACCAAGGATTTAATATATTTGCCAGTGTAAATCCAGAAGTTGCTGGTGGCTTTGAGCATCAAGGGTATTTTGCCCTAATCGACAAGCAAGGGTTCATTCGGTCACGCCTCGATGCCTTTGGAAATCCTAAGGTGTATTATTCGGGCATCAACGAGACCAATCCCGATGGTACTGACGACATGGACCTGCTGATCGAAGACATCAAACGACTATTGAACGAAACGCCATGAGTGAAAAAGAAACCTTAAAATACAAGAATTGGATCATACTCCTATCGGTCGCCATACCCGTGGCCGTGGCCGTACTCTTTATGATTCGGATTCCCAATGTGGCTGCACTTACTTTTTTGCCGCCCATTTATGCGACCATCAATGCCCTAACCGCTGTGCTTTTGCTTCTGGCTTTGTTGGCGATCAAACAGAAAAAAATTGCCCTGCATGAACGCCTGATGAAAACGGCTATTTTTCTGTCCTGTGTGTTCTTGGTGATGTACGTTGCTTACCACATGACCTCAGACCCAACCCCCTATGGAGGTACGGGAATTTTAAGACCGATTTATTATTTTATTTTGGTTTCACATATCCTATTATCCATCGGGATAATCCCCATGGTATTGGTTACCTATGTACGCGCCTTGTCCAAGCATTTTGTTGCCCACAAGCGCATCGCGCGAATCACTTTTCCGATCTGGCTTTATATCGCTGTGACCGGTGTGATTGTTTATCTGCTGATATCGCCCTACTATGCTTAATGGGATTTTGTATTTGATGGTCATTCCCTACCTGTTGGTTGGGGTAGTTGGCTGGCAAATCGTTAGAATAATGAAAAAATAAGCCTGCAAATTGTAACTTTTTTCAAAATAATTCGTCTATACTAATAAAGGGGGTACTTTCTAACCTAGTCATCACCTTAAACGTCGAACAATACTAAAATGATTTCAATCAAAAATCTTCACAAATCTTATCAAATGGGATCCTCGTCCCTACACGTTTTAAAAGGGATAGACTTTGAGGTAGAAGAAGGAGAACTGGTGGCCATCATGGGTTCTTCAGGTTCTGGAAAATCAACCCTACTCAATATTCTTGGTATGCTCGATACCGCCGATGAAGGAGACTACATCCTCGATGGGGTAGAAATAAAAGATTTGGATGAAACCAAAGCAGCCAAATACCGCAACAAATTTTTGGGTTTTGTTTTTCAGTCTTTTAACCTCATCAATTACAAAAACGCTGCTGAGAATGTCTCACTACCTCTTTATTATCAAGGAGTATCCCGAAAAGAACGACAACAAGTAGCCCTCGAATACCTCGATCGTGTAGGCCTTAAAGAATGGGCGACACACCTGCCCAGTGAACTTTCGGGAGGACAAAAACAACGGGTGGCCATTGCCCGGGCCATGGCCTCACAACCCAAAGTCCTTTTGGCCGACGAGCCTACCGGGGCACTAGACACCAAGACCTCCTACGAAGTTATGGACCTGATCCAACAAATCAACGATGAGGGCAATACTATTTTGGTGGTTACCCACGAACCCGATATCGCACAAATGTGTAAACGTATCGTGATGCTCAAAGACGGCGTGATTGTCGAAGACAAGAAAGTAAAACAAGTAAAGGCTGCTGCTCATGTTTAACCGGGATCGCTGGCAAGAAATCTTTCAAACCATAGGTAAAAATAAGCTCCGCACTTTTTTATCGGGCTTTACCGTGGCATTGGGGATTTTTATTTTTGTGATTCTCTTCGGGTTTGGCAACGGACTTAAAAACACCTTTCAAGAGTTTTTTTTAGACGACGCGACCAATACCCTTTTTGTCTATCCCGGACGAACCTCCAAACCCTATAAAGGCTACAAAGCCGATCGTCGAATCGAATTTAAAAACGACGACTTGGCCGACATCAAGGCCGAATTTGACTTTTACCTCGAAGACATTACCCCGCGGATTAGTCGGAGTGCCAATGTTAAATACAAAAACGAATCAAATAACTACAGCACCCGAGCTGTAGCACCGGCCCACCAAGCCATAGAGAAAACCATATTGATGAAGGGCCGCTACATCAATCAAAACGATATTCAAACCCAAGCCAAAGTAGCGGTCATTGGTCGTTTGGTGGCCCTCGATCTTTTTAAAAATGAAGACCCCATCGGTAAGTACCTCGCTTTTGACTCCAGTGTGTTTAAGGTGGTAGGAGTGTTTCAAGACGAAGGCGGAGACAACGAAGAACGGGGAATTTACATTCCTTATACCACACGACAGGCAATCGAAAAAAGCAACGATAAAGTCGATCAGATCATCGTCACCTTTCGCCCTGAGTTAGGACACCTTGGTGCACTTGCCTTTGAACGGGAGCTACGCTTATTTCTAAAAGCCAAAAAATCCATAGACCCCACCGACCAAAATGGGGTTTTTATTCGCAATGTGGCCGATGACCTAAAACGCAACCAGCAATTTTCAAATGTGTTGCAACTCATCGTAACTTTTGTGGGATTAGGCACCCTGATAGCCGGGATTATCGGTATATCCAACATCATGGTATTTGTGGTCAAAGAGCGGACCAAAGAACTGGGCGTTAGAAAAGCCCTTGGGGCTAGCCCAAGATCGATTATTGCCATGATTTTGCAAGAGTCGGTTTTTATCACACTCATTTCTGGGTATATGGGTATGTTGGTCGGGGTGATTCTCCTCCAAAACATCGGGACTACCCTGGAAGACTATTTTATCAAAAACCCTTACATCGATGTTTCTACGGCCATTTTTTCCACCTTTATCTTGGTGGCCTTTGGAACCATCGCCGGCTATATACCAGCCAAACGGGCTGCACGAATCAAACCTATTATTGCCCTTCGAGATGACTAGTCTAAAAATTCTTTTTGATCGCGATACTTGGCAGGAAATTTTTGGGTCCATTCGCAAAAATAAAATCCGAACCATCATTACGGTGATTGGGGTACTGTGGGGAATTTTTATATACATCACTTTGTCGGGATCGGCCAAAGGATTGGACAATGGCTTTGAACGAGCGTTTCGAAATATTGCCAAAAATTCGATGGGCTTTTGGGCCCAACGAACCAGTGTGCCCTATGCCGGGTTTAAGATTGGCCGGTATCCTGAGCTTCGCTTGGCAGATGCCCAATTGCTTAAAGACCGTATTGGTGGAATCGAATTTATTGCTCCGCGTAACTCCCGGGGCGTTTTTGGCGGCACACCGCCCTTGGTTGTCAATAATAACAAATCGGGAAATTATCCACTCTATGGCGATTATCCCTCCTATGCCAAAATCACGACTAAAAAAATATACGATGGCGGGCGTTTTATCAACGATCAGGATGTCAAATACCAACGCAAAGTCTGTGTTATAGGTGAACGAGCCGAAAAGGAGCTTTTTGAAAAAGGTGAAAATCCCGTGGGGCAGTACATCAAAATCAATGACATTTACTTTCAGGTTATCGGTGTTCATAAGTATATCCAAGGGGGCGGTTTTGAATCCGAAGGCGATATTTTTATCCCTTTTTCGACCTACAACAAAATGTACAACCGGGGAGATCGTGTAGATTTTTTCTTTTTGGCGGCGTATGACGAACAAGATCCGGTGGCCATTGAAGAGGAAGTACTTTTTAACCTTAAGCGAATTCACAAAGTATCACCCAAAGACGAACGTGCATTTGGGTCATTTAATATCGGAGAGATTTTTCAACGGATTATAGGTTTTGCCCGCGGGATGACCTTTTTGTCCTTGGTAGTCGGTGTAGCAACCATCATAGCGGGGGTTATTGGTATTGGTAATATCTTGTTAATTTCGGTGAAAGAACGCACCAAAGAACTCGGTGTACGTCGAGCCTTGGGCGCCACACCCTCAGAAATCAGAAGTCAAATTTTGTTGGAATCTGTTTTTCTAACCATCGTAGCCGGAATTTGTGGGATAATCTTGGCCGCTTTTGTTTTGGCCGGAATCAATGCCGCAACGGTCAACCTCGAAGATTTCCCCTATACCAACCCAACAGTACCCTTGTCCTATATTTTTGGGGCCTTGTTTATCATGGTTTCTTTGGGAACCCTCATCGGACTTATCCCTGCCCAGCGGGCGGTCAGTATAAAACCTATAGACGCATTGCGTGAAGAATAAAAATTATAGACTTTTTTAAACACTCCTTTTTATGAAAATTTTAAAATATCTCGGAATTGCAATCTTTGTTTTCGGCCTATTGTTTGCCGCAGCTTATTTTGTAAAAACCAATAGCAAATCGATTGTCGCCTATGACACCCAATCGGCCATAGTGACCTCTATCGAACGTAAAACCGTGGTCACCGGAAAAGTGATTCCCGAAGACGAAGTAGAAATTAAGCCACAAATCTCGGGAATCATTGAGCAAATTCTTGTTGAAGAAGGCGACCAGGTTAAAATGGGTGATTTGTTGGCCCGTATCAAAGTAGTGCCCAATGAGCAGAGCCTCAGCAATGCCGAAGGTCGCTTGGCTAGCCTCGAATTGGTTCTTGAAAACTCCAAAATTGAGTTTGAACGCAACAAAAAGCTCTTTGAAAAAGAAATCATTTCCCTCCGGGAATTTCAATCGGCTGAATTGAGCTATAGCCGTGCACAGCAAGATGTGGTCAATGCCAAAAATGACCTGCAAATCATTCGTTCGGGTTCGGCCGGAGGATCGGCCACGGCCAACACCAATATCCGCGCCACCGTTCCCGGAACCATTCTCGAAATCCCTGTCAAAGAAGGTGATCAGGTGATCGAAAGTAACACCTTTAACAACGGAACCACCATTGCCCGTATTGCTGACTTAAACCGGATGATTTTTGAAGGGATGGTTGACGAAGGCGAAGTGGGAAAATTGGAAGTTAATATGCCACTAGTCGTAAACCTGGGTGCAATTCAAGGAAAAGACTTCGAAGCCAAGCTTAAGTTTATCGCCCCCAAAGGGGTTGAAGAACAAGGAGCAGTAAAATTTAAAATCGAAGGAGATGTTTATCTCGACGACTCGGTATTGGTTCGTGCCGGCTACAGTGCCAATGCGTCGATTGTCTTGGAGCGTAAAGACAGCATCATGGCCATACCGGAGTCCCTATTGCAATTCGATCGTAAAACCGAACAACCTTTTGTGGAGTTGATGAAAGAAGATCAAAAGTTTGAGCGTAAAGAGGTGGAGACTGGTATTTCGGATGGAATCAATGTCGAAATCCTTTCGGGCATTACCATGGAGGACAAAATCAAAGTGTGGAACAAAACGGAGCCACAAAAAATCGGTAGCGAAGAAGACACCAACAACTAACTTCTCCCAAGCTTATAATTATGCAAAAAAACAATTTATTTATCGCGGTTGTCCTGTTTCTGGCCGGGGGCGTTTTGTCCGCCCAACAACAATATTCCCTTCGTGAGTGCGTTGAAATGGCTGTTGAAAAAAACATTTCCATCAAACAGTCGCAGTTGGATGTGCAAAATGCAGAAATTGCCAAGTCCGATGCTTTTGGAAATTTTTTGCCCAATATTAATGCGTCGGCTAGCCATTCCTGGAATATGGGGCTCAACCAAAACATTACCACGGGGATCTTAGAAAACACCACGACACAGTTTACTTCGATGGGGGGTTCGCTAAACGTGGATGTGTTTAAAGGGTTTCAAAACGTCAACCAACTGTATCGTGCCAACCTTAACCTTTTGGCCCAGCAGTATCGCCTGGCCGACATGACCGATGACATCATGCTT
>RFYP01000065.1 GCA_009921175.1 Flavobacteriia bacterium
TGCCCATCGCAGGAACGGTTGTTGAGATGAATGAAGCCTTGGAAGACACCCCAGAATTGGTCAATACCGACCCCTATGGTGCAGGTTGGATGATCAAAATCGAGCTGGAGGATGAAACCGACACAAGCAAATTGCTCGATGCGACTGCCTACCAACAATTGATTGGCGGTTAATTCATCGAAGTAGGTTGATCAAAAAGTTTTATTCAAGGGAAATAAAGATGCACATTATTTCACTTTTTTTTTTAGTTTAGCAATTCACTAAATGTATGCCTATGCAACCCAAGAAAAATCCAAAAGTTGATCTTTCTAAAAACAGCAGTCTTTATTTCGTTATAGGACTTGCTGCAATTCTTTTCATTACATGGCAAGCCATCGAATGGAAAACCTACGAAAAAGATCTTTATGGCTACGAAGCACTTGATGTGGAGGACGATGATGATGAAGAAGTGCCCATCACTGAGCAAATCAAAACGCCACCACCGCCACCGCCACCGCCACCAGCTCCCGAAGTAATTGAGGTAGTGGAAGACGAGGAAGAGGTTGAAGAGACTGTTATCGAATCGACTGAAACCAACCAAGAAGAGATAGTTGAAGTGGTTGAAGTAGAGGAAGTCGAGGAAGATATAGATGTTCCTTTTGCAGTGATTGAAGATGTGCCGATTTACCCCGGTTGTGAAGGCGTGCCAAAATCTCAACGACGTGACTGTTTTCAGGAACAAATCAACAAACACATCCGTAAGAATTTCCGTTATCCCGAAATAGCGCAAGAAATGGGTATCCAAGGACGGGTATATGTTCAATTTGTGATTGCCAAAGACGGACAAATCACCAATGTACGTATGCGTGGACCGGACAAAAACCTCGAAAAAGAAGCCGAGCGTATCATCAGCAAGTTGCCGCAGATGACCCCCGGAAAGCAACGAGGCCGTGCCGTGCGTGTGCCCTTTAGTATCCCGATTACCTTTAGATTACAATAGGTTTTGCCCTTTCATAAGATCGAAACCCGGCATTTGGCCGGGTTTTTTTATACCCCAAAATCAAGTTGCAATTTTTTTTGTACCTTTTTTAAAACAAAAATCTTACCGCTTATGGAACCCAAAAAAAATCCGAAGTTCGACCTTTCCCGTAACAGTTCCCTCTATTTTGTGATTGGCTTAGCCAGCATGCTATTTATTTGTTGGCAAGCCCTGGAATGGAAAACCTACGAAAAAACCAATTACGACTACCAAATGCTCGACATTGAAGACGATGAAGACGAAGAAGTACCCATCACCGAGCAAATCAAAACTCCCCCGGCACCGCTACCACCCCCTCCGGCACCCGAAGTGATTCAGGTGGTGGAAGACGAAGAGGAAGTGGAAGAAACCATCATTGAATCCACCGAAACCAATCAAGAAGAAATTGTTGATGTGGTCGAAGTGGAAGAAATTGAAGAAGATATCGATGTGCCGTTTGCCATTATCGAAGATGTGCCGATTTATCCCGGTTGTAAAGACGTGTCAAAATATCAACATCGTGACTGTTTTCAAGAACAAATCAACAAACACATCCGAAAGAATTTCCGATATCCTGAAATCGCTCAAGAAATGGGGATACAAGGCAAGGTGTTTGTCCAGTTTATCATTGACCGAGATGGGAGTATAAAAAATATTGTTGCCCGTGGACCCGATAAAATTTAGAAAAAGAGGCGATTCGCATCATCAGCTTATTGCCCAAAATGACTCCCGGAAAACAGCGAGGTCGTCCGGTGCGTGTACCCTTTAGTATCCCTATCGTCTTTCGATTGCAATAAGTAAAAAAGCAGGGTAGGATAGGGGCAGTTTACCGCTCGAATCTATGGTGCTTTCTAATTTCTAAGTTATCTTTGCCCCTGGAACGAAGATGATGAGTACCCGCCTAGAAACCAACACTTCAAAACGCGCTTTGCCCACCTTGGGTGATTTTTTACAACTGACCAAGATGCGCTTGGCCTTAAGCGTTGTTTTTTCGGCCTTGGCGGGCTATTTTTTGGCGGCGCCCACCTACGATGCTGGTGTTATTCTATATCTTTTTTTGGGGGGTTATGCCATGGTAGGAGCTTCCAATGCGTTTAATCAAATTCTTGAAGTCAAACGCGATGCGCAGATGAAGCGCACCCAAAACCGTCCGCTACCCGCTGGACGGATGACCATCGGTCAGGTTATACCCCTCTAAAAACAGTCACACCCCTATCGGTTTTTGTCGGGGCTTTTCCCGGGGCCATACCCTATATGTTGGGTTGGGTGGCCTATACGGGGACCTTTGGTATAGAACCAGGCATATTGTTTATGCTTCAATTTTTTTGGCAATTCCCTCATTTTTGGGCCATCGGTTGGCAACTCGAAGACGACTATAACAAAGCGGGCTTTAAAATGTTGCCCACCGGTAAAGCCGATCAGGCTACCGCCTTTCAAATTATATTTTACTCACTATGGACCATCGCCATTTCTCTATTGCCCTATACCCATTATACGGGGGCGTTACAACTCAGTCTGGGAGGCGTGGTGGTTTTACTCCTTTTGGGTGCTGGTTTTTTATACTACGGTATTCGGTTGATGCGCCGAAAAACCAAAAAAGAAGCACGCCAACTCACATTTGCCAGTATAGGCTATATCACCTTGGTTCAAATCGTTTATGTACTCGATAAATTAATACAGCTATGACAACAGACACCCTTGCTCAAAAAAATAGAAAAGCCAAAAAAATGATGTTATGGTTTGGGATGATCAGCATCACCATGACCTTTGCGGGGCTTACCAGTGCCTATGTGGTGAGTAGTACACGGGCCGATTGGTTACGTGATTTTGAGATGCCCGAGGCCTTTACCTTCAGCACCCTGCTTATTTTTATCAGCAGTATCACTTTTCATTTGGGCAAACGCGCCTTAATGCAAGATCAAATGCAACAGGTCAAACGTTGGGTCTTGGTCACCCTGGCTTTGGCTCTACTTTTTGTATTTACCCAGTTCCAAGGATTCGGGCAAATTATTGCCGAAGGCTATTATTTTACCGGGGCACAAAGCACGATTACAACCTCCTTTTGGTATGTATTGGTCTTACTGCATTTGGCCCACTTAGCCGCCGGAATTATCGTTCTGGGTGTGGTCTATTACAACCTGATGCAAAACACCTACAGCCCTACCAAAATCCTGGGTTTTGAATTGGCTGTAACCTTTTGGCATTTTTTGGATTTCCTTTGGTTGTATTTATTCTTTTTTGTCCTTTTGTACCGTTGAAAAATTAATACCTTTGTAGAACAAATAAATTTAAACTGTTTATGGAAGTAGCAACATCAACCCCAACCGATCAAACCAACGTTTGGGGAGGTGGTATGAGACCCTTAAATGCGAGTTATGGCAAGTTGATGATGTGGTTTTTTATCGTATCAGATGCCCTTACCTTTTCCGGTTTTTTAGTGTCCTATGGATTTTCGCGGTATAAAAACATCGACTCTTGGCCGATTGCTGATGAAGTGTTTACGCACTTTCCGTTTTTGCACGGTGTGGATGCCCCGATGTACTATGTGGCCTTGATGACCTTTATCCTGATTTTTTCGTCGGTGACCATGGTATTGGCGGTAGATGCAGGACACCATATGCAAAAAGGCAAAGTCACGCTTTATATGTTTTTGACCATCATTGGTGGAGCGATATTTGTGGGTTCACAGGCCTGGGAATGGAAAAACTTTATCAAAGGCGAATACGGCGCGTTAGAAACCAAAGGTGGGCAAATATTACAGTTTCTTGATCAAAACACCGGCAAGCGTATTGCCTTGGGCGAATTTGCTCAACCCATTGCCGGAGAGCGTACCACGCATGCCGGTAGTAACGGTGTCTGGTATGTAACCGAAAGCGAACTTCCCTCGGTGAGTGTTGCCGAAGTCAAAGCCGGTTTTGAAAGCAACGAAAACCTTGTTATACGTATCCAAAAGCTCGACGAAAACGGTCATAAAACCGTTCTTTCACGGGCCGAATCACTCGAAAAAATCAACGCGGCGACTACCGTGGTAGAAGGTGCAAACCTGATACACAACGAATATGGCAACCGTCTTTTTGCCGATTTTTTCTTCTTTATCACCGGATTTCACGGCTTCCACGTTTTTTCGGGGGTCATCATCAACCTCATTATCTTTTTTAATGTGATTGTCGGTACCTACGAAAAACGCGGACATTATGAAATGGTTGAAAAGGTAGGGCTCTACTGGCACTTTGTAGACCTTGTTTGGGTTTTTGTATTTACATTCTTCTATCTCGTATAAACTAACACGCATGGCAGCAGATCAGCATAACTTAGCAATCTTTAGAGGACTTTTAAAGTTCAAATCCAATCAACAAAAAATTTGGGGAGTTCTTATTTTTCTTTCCATCGTGACCATCATCGAAGTATTTTTGGGAATCGTTAAACCCCAATTTTTGATGGTGCCCTTTTTGCGAATGAAACTATTGAACTGGATTTTTATCATCCTAACCCTTGTCAAAGCCTATTATATCGCTTGGGATTTTATGCACATCCGCGATGAAACAAGTGGACTTAAGGGAAGCATAGTACTTCCTTTGTTGATCCTAATCCCCTACTTGGTTTTCATCATATTACTCGAAGGCGATTACATTTTCGATGTGATGCGTGACGGCTTTGTAAGCTGGAATTTCTAAGACGTTCTTCGTCTTGCGAATTGTAAAAACAAAAGAATGAGTGCCTCTTTGAAGAAATACACCGTACTGACCATTCTCTTTGTTTTTCCGGTGGTGATTTATCTTTTTTTCGCCTCGGGCAAAAATAACTTTGCCAAACTACCGGTCCTTACCACAACCGTCTCTGACTTATCGGCCTTTGAAACTACGGACGATCCCGTAAGCCTTCAAGACAAAATCACGGTTTTGGGTTTTTGGGGCAGTGCCCTAGAACGTAAACAAGGCGATGCGCTCAATCTCAATGAAAAAATATACAAGCGCTTTTACCAATTTGACGATTTTCAATTTGTGATGCTGTTAGAAAACGGCCAAGAAGAGCAAGTGGCCCAACTCCAAGCCGCCCTTCGGGAAGGCGTGGGAACAGACCTGCAAAAGTGGAATTTCCTTTACGGAGATCAAACGGCCATTTCTGCTGTTTTTAACAGTCTAAACACCCCGCTAGAATTGGACGAGCAGGGGGGTAGTCCGTATGTTTTTATTATAGATAAAAAAGCCCAGCTACGCGGTCGAAACGACGATGAGGACAGTGGCACCCTCTATGGATTCAATGCCGAGTCAGTAGCCGAAATCAATAATAAAATGGTCGACGATGTCAAGGTTATTCTAGCCGAATACCGCCTGGCCCTTAAGAAATACAATGCCAACCGAAAAAAATAACCCATGAAAAAATACTGGGCCTATTCCGGAATGCTATTAGTGGCCGTTATTTTTGGTATCATTGTGATTCCTACCCTTAACGATCGCCTCCAAAAGGGTGAATGGGTACAAGACAATCGCAGTGCTCCTGCCATCCCACTATCGTATATAGTTTTGGATGGGCAAGCCCGAAAGGTCCCCGATTTTGTTATGACCAATCAGGATAGTTTGTTGATAACCAACGAAGACTACCTGGGCAAGGT
>RFYP01000066.1 GCA_009921175.1 Flavobacteriia bacterium
TTTATTTCACCTCGTTTTTCGATACAAAGGGTCATAACATTGCCAATGAAATCGGCCTTTGTTATGATAGCGGCCTTAATAAACGGCTCTTCTACGCGGTCCAAAAAAGAAGGGTCGGGCAAGTCAGAGGGGTTGTTGACGGCTACAATCTCGTCGGGATTTTTTTTGGTGTAAGCATGATATGAAACGTTGGGAACAGTAGTGATCACAGTCATGTCAAACTCCCTTTCGAGGCGTTCTTGGATAATCTCTAGGTGCAACATTCCCAAAAAGCCACAACGAAAACCAAAGCCTAGAGCTGCAGAACTTTCGGGTTGAAAAACCAAAGAAGCATCGTTGAGCTGTAGCTTCTCCATACTGGCGCGCAACTCTTCATAATCCTCGGTGTCTACCGGATAAATGCCAGCAAAGACCATGGGCTTCACTTCCTCAAATCCAGAAATGGCTTCGGTCGTTGGACGCTCCGCTAAGGTTATGGTATCTCCAACTTTAACTTCACGAGCTTCTTTTATACCAGTAATTAGATAACCAACATCACCCGTTCCGATTTTTTGACGGGGCTCTTGCTTGAGTTTGAGCACACCGACCTCATCGGCATAATAGTTTTTTTTGGTGGCCAAAAATTTGATTTTATCTCCTTTTTGAAGCGAACCATTGATCACCCTAAAATAAGTTTCTACTCCTCTAAAAGGATTATAAACAGAATCAAAAATCAAGGCTTGAAGCGGTGCATTGACATCCCCTTTTGGAGGAGGAATTTTATGGACTATGGCCGCCAGAATTTCGGCGATTCCCAAACCTGTTTTTGCCGAAGCAGGGATAACATCTTCGGGAGCACACCCCAACAAATCTACAATGTCATCGGTCACTTCCTCAGGATTGGCAGACGGAAGGTCTATTTTGTTGAGTACAGGGATGATCTCTAGGTCATTTTCTAAAGCCAAGTAGAGATTAGAAATGGTTTGTGCCTGGATGCTTTGTGCGGCATCAACGATGAGCAAAGCGCCTTCACAAGCCGCAATAGACCGGGACACTTCATACGAAAAATCGACATGTCCTGGTGTGTCGATCAGGTTGAGGGTGTATGGGACGCCATCATGGACGTAGTTCATTTGAATGGCATGCGATTTGATGGTGATTCCACGCTCGCGTTCCAAATCCATATTGTCCAACAATTGATCTTGTTTTTCACGCTCGGTTACAGTACCTGTATAGTCCAACAAACGGTCGGCCAATGTGCTTTTGCCATGATCGATATGGGCGATGATACAAAAATTCCGAATTTGCCCTAGGGGTGCGCCATCCTTCATAAGCGACAAAGATACCACTTTGGGAGAAGTGGTGATTTTTTTTGGCTAAAAAAATCACCCTACACCAGGGCCGGTCTTCCCCAAATAAATCTTAGTACCTTTGTAAGAATCTTATGGATTATGCCGCGTATTGGATCAATAGAGTTAGAAGATTTTCCCTTATTGCTCGCGCCTATGGAGGACGTTAGCGACCCCCCATTTCGTGCCCTGTGCAAAACCCACGGAGCGGATGTGGTATATACAGAATTTATATCGAGCGAAGGACTGATAAGAGATGCCGCTAAGAGCGTTCAGAAGCTAGATATTTATGAAAAAGAGCGCCCTGTTGGAATTCAAATTTTTGGCGCCAACCTCGACAGCATGCTTCAAGCGGTCGAAATCGTAGAAAAATCTAAGCCCGACATTATCGACATAAACTTTGGCTGCCCGGTAAAAAAAGTTGTCTGTAAAGGCGCAGGCGCAGGCATTCTTAAGGACATTCCGTTGATGGTCAAGCTCACAGAAGAAATGGTCAAAAGAACCCATTTGCCAATTACAGTCAAAACCCGGCTGGGATGGGATCATGAATCGATAAAGATTGTTGAAGTCGCCGAACGCTTGCAAGATGTTGGAATTGCAGCCATTAGCATTCATGGTCGTACACGGGCACAGATGTATAAAGGAGACGCTGATTGGAAACCCATTGCGGCTGTAAAAAACAATTCGCGGATGCACATTCCTGTTTTTGGAAATGGCGATGTAAACACCCCCGAAAGCGCCAAAGACATGCGCGATAATTATGGCCTCGATGGCGCGATGATCGGCCGTGCTAGCATTGGAAACCCTTGGTTTTTCAACGCGGTCAAAACCTACTTAAAAACCGGAACACACGCTACACCGCCTACCCTAAAAGATCGGGTGCAAGCAGCACGCCAACATTTGCAGATGGCCATTGATTGGAAAGGGGAAATCCTTGGCGTGTTAGAAACCCGTCGCCATTATACCAACTATTTTAAAGGAATTCCCAACTTTAAACCCTACCGCTCGCAGATGGTAACTGCTGACGATGCCGCGACTGTTTTTGCCACCTTTGATCAGGTTGAAGCACAGTTTGCGGATTATTCTTTTGTATAAATTTCACGTGCTGATTTGGCAACATCTTGAGTGGCCCACCATGATGCCGCACCCCCAAAAACAACAACGGTTAGCAGTACAAGCGCGATGTCTTGAAGCTGTAACATGACTGGATAGGGCAGCCGTGTGCCAGGGACATAAAGAAAAGGAGCGTTTTGCTGTATCAAAATAAGCAATACGGCCACCAAGATTCCGAGAATACCACCAACGCCAGACAATAAGCCTCCCAGAATAAAAAAGATTTTTTGTAATTGCTGAGGAAGCAACCCCATAGCAAGCAAAACCCGCGCCTGTGGTCTTTTGTCCAGACGCATCATAATAAGCGCCCCAATTACATTAAACAAAGCGACAATCATAACGAGCGTAAAAATAAGATAGACGGCTAGGTTTTCGGTGTTTAGCATTTTATAAAAAGCCGCATTCATCGTTTGCTGATCTTCTACAACCACCGGCTGTTTGAGAAGCGCCCCAATTTTTTCTTCCAATGTTGCTCTTAGGGCGGTCTGGTTGCTTGCAATTTCTAGAGCGGTGTATTGATTTTGATGAAGACCGAGAAAATCGTGTGCAAATTTAAGGCCTGTAAAAACATATTTATTGTCCAGGTCCTCACTGACTTGATAAAGCCCCACAACATATACTGACGTTGTTTGCATCGATGGGCGGTTGAAAAGCCCCTGTTTTTCTTGTTTTGGAAACGTGAGTTGGAGGGCCGCATCAAAATCAAACACTCCCAGCCCCAATGCAACAGCAGTTCCATACCCAACAACAGCCTTTGCCTGTTCAAAAACGGGCCATTGTCCAACAACAATCAGGCTGTCGGCAGGGACAACGTTGGTGTAGTCTGGACCTACCCCTTTGAGATAGCCGACTTGGTTTTTTTCTTCAAAAGACATGAAAATTTTTTCTTCGACGACAGGCACCGCTTTAGAAACACCCGGAATTTGGCCTATTTGATCCAAGCCTACCGAGTCTATCTGGAGTGTTTTTCCCTCGGCAGGGACCACCCGATACGCGGGGCTGAGTGATTGGGTAAACGCGAGTCCAAAATCTTTGAGGCCGGCAAAGGCACTAAGCACAATCATCAGAGCGGCGGCGGCAACCACTACGACCAATAGGGCAATGGTGTTGATTCTATTGATGACGGTCTGTTTGCTGTAGGAAAAAAAATATCGTAAAGCAATTCGTAAACTCACCGACATGGCTTAGGGTTTATTGGGCACTTTGGTGGTTTTGATGGGGTTGTCGGATCCGCCAAGGGCGCGATCGATTTGCTCGATGTAGTCGAGCGAGTCGTCGATATAAAAAGTCAGTTCGGGGATGCGGCGTAGTTGGTGGCGCAGTTTTTGACTTAGGGCGTGCCGTATTTGACTACTGTTTTGGCGTAGGGCATCCAAGTGCGCAACCGTGTTTTTTGAAGGAAAAATACTCAGATACACCTTGGCCAAACTCAAGTCACTCGTTACCGATACTTTGGTAATCGAGACCAACAGGTTGGCCACGCCCTCAGCACGAATTGCGCCTTGCAGCATTTCTGCTAATTCTTGTTGGAGTACCGCGGCAATTTTTTTTTGTCTGGGCGTTTCTGGATTCATGTACCAAAAGTACGGATAATCTTGTTGAAATCGTCTCTTGCCGGATTTTTAGGGCTCCCGATCGATTTCTTCCCATTTGTAGTCCGGCCGAAGCCGCACCCGAGCGATCAACTCTTTGTTCCATTGTTCGGGGGGTATGATGGACAAAAAGTCCCCTTTTTGGCCGGTATAGAGGTAGTAGGTTTCACCGACAATGGGTTCAAATTTGTATTGCGCGGCATAAACCCGTTGGGTTTGCTGGGCCATTTTGACAAATTGACTCAATTGGGACTGGAGGTCGTCCCATTCGGCTTTAAGCATTTTTGAAGCCTTTTGAACGCCTTGTTGTTTAAAGGCATCTACATTGGGCAGCTCGATGATTGGCCCGCTATTGGACGACGCATAGGGCAACAGCTTGGCGACATACTGTTGCGTAGTTTCGTCCCAGACAACGGCATCGGGTTTTTTCTTTTTCACTTGGCAAAGATAGGGAGTCTTTCTCTAAATGTGCGCGTTGCTACCAATCCCAAAGGACAATGCTCCATAGGCTACCACCATAACTGATGGTATCAAGCACCTGAAAGCCTGTTTTTTGGTGGGCCCGCAAAGAAGGGAGGTTTTCTTGATCGACATCGGTTATGCAGTAGTCAAAAGCTGTGCTATAGACGGTTCTAAAGTGGTTATAGAGTTTTTGTGCAACCCCTTGACCACGGACTTCTTGGGCCACACAAAGCTGCCCCACTACAATATAATTGCTTTTTGCCAACGGTTGTTTCTGGTAGTGTACCGTGTTGATTTGTCGAAACAAGTCATCGAGCAGTTCGTGTTGTCCAATGATTTGGCGATCGACCACCAAAGCGTAGCCAACCACTCTTTGATCCTTTTTGGCAATAACAGGTGGATAGAGCGCATGCATTTTTTGGAGCAGCTCCAGGGAGTAGCTGGCAGTTACAAAGCCCGTATTTTTGAGGTTTTCTGGAGCAATTGTTTCTTTGAGATTGGCGCTCTGTAAGGTCTTGATCCCTTTGAGATCGCCGTCTGTTTGTGCTAAGTTAATGACGATGGGTGACTGTTTTTTCATGGCCCAAATACAAAAGTTTCCAACCGAAATAAATGTAACGTAATTTTCAATGCACAGCGCTAAAAGACCAATAAAAGCCGATGAACGAGCTTGAGATTCCCCGCGGTATAAAGTTTAGGCAATCGAACTTAAAAAAATGGCGAGATGTCGTATATTTGCCTTCCCAACAGGTCCTATAGCTCAGTTGGTTAGAGTAGCTGACTCATAATCAGTTGGTCCCTGGTTCGAGCCCAGGTGGGACCACCAACAATTAAAGGCGTTAACAGCATATTTGCGGTTTGCGCCTTTTTTAATTTGTCCCCATATTTGTCCCTGATTTTTACTCGTTTTCACATAAACCCACTTTTTTCTATTAGTCTTTGAATTACCTTTATTGTCAATAACAACGGCATCTACAAGCTTTTTTAAGGTAAAACCATGAAATTGCCTTAATGTCTGCTTTTGCCCTAACTCAACGAAACCATGAACACTTCTACAGCGTACTCAGACTTCATCACTCAATTTG
>RFYP01000067.1 GCA_009921175.1 Flavobacteriia bacterium
CGAGTAAACCTGCATTGGCCCCGCTGGGTTCGTTTCCGTGTATTGAAAACCCTTGGTACAAGACCGCGGGCATATTTTCTACCGCCAAGTTACTTCCCTCAGGAGTTGTCAATTGTTGGTGCTGTGCTTTGATCTCATCAATACGTTGGTGATTTTCGGGGCTGGTGATGGTCAACAACAGCAACGGCCTGCGTTCAAAGGTGTATCCGCGATTTTCGAGGGTAATCCGGTCTGAGGCCTGCGCCAGTGCTGTCATGTATTGCACCAATCGATCATGGCTTACATGCCATTCACCAACTTCATAGCCCAACACACTCTGTGGAGTAGGAATATTGGAGTTATACGTATGATTATCAGATAGATAATAGCTTTGCTCGACTTGAGCCGATAGCCATAATGCGCTCAATAGGCTGTAAAGGAGGATGATTTTTTTCATGTTGAATCGTTGAATTTGTCTAAAATAAAAAAAGCACTTGAGAAAGTGCTTTTTAGAAATGAATAAATTGGGATGGATTAAATATCCTTAAAATTTAAGTCTGAAAAACTTTTGGCCGAGGGCGAAATTTCGGCTTCTTCCTGATTGGGTTTGTAGTCTTTTTGATGCCGTTCACTGATCACTTCAGCCCCACGTTCGTGGATGATAAAATCAGTCATTTCGGTGAGAATAGCCGCAAAATCACTAAAATCTTCCTTATACAAATAGATTTTGTGTTTTTTAAAGTAAAAACTTCCATCATCATTGGTAAATTTTTTACTCTCCGTGATGGTCAAATAGTAGTCACTTGCCTTGGTTTCTCGGACATCAAAAAAATAGGTTCTCCGACCAGCGCGTAAGACTTTCGAGAAAATCTCCTCTTGAGAACTGTCATTTGTTGTCTGCATTTTTGTTTAATTTGGTTTCCTTGATTTACCCAAATTTCAAAAAAAAAATTAAACAAAACAAAATTAATTTTCTTTTTCTGACTGTTGCTTGATAAAAAGCTCCTGGTAGTAGCCCGGGCTTTTAACTAGCGATTGATGGGTTCCTTTTTGGATGATTTTCCCTCGGTCCAATACAATGATTTGATCAGCCTCAATAATCGAAGAAAGTCGATGACTAACAATTAGGGTCGTTTTATTTTTACGAAGCTTTTTAAGGTTGTTTAGGATGGTTTCTTCCGTGTCGGTATCTACCGCCGAAAGACAGTCGTCCAAAAGTAAAATTTCCGGGTCTTTGACCAAGGCTCTAGCGAGTGATACCCTTTGTTTTTGCCCTCCAGAAAGGGTAACTCCCCGTTCACCCAAAACGGTCTTGTATTTGTTTTTAAATGCCTCAATATTATCGGCTACAGCGGCGTTTTCTGCCGCTTTTTTGATGTCTTCAAAGGAGGCATTGGCGTTACCAAATTGAATGTTTTCTAAAATCGTTTGGGAAAACAAAAACGGGTTTTGGGGGACATAACCAATGCGTGACCGCAATTCTTCAATTTTAAATTCCTTAAGGGGGTGATCGCCCAAACGAATGCTCCCCTCGCTGGGGTCGTAAAGACGACAGATCAAATCCAATAAGGTTGATTTTCCCGATCCTACAGCACCAACGATGCCCAGTGTCGTACCTTTTTCTACGACCAAATCTAACCCCTGGAGGGCCATGATTTCGGTTTCGGGGTAATACAGGCTTACCTTGTCAAACACCAAAGGAGCAGGCGTATTGGACGTTACCCCGGGTCCATCGACTATCTGCGGGCGTTCTTTTAAAAAGGCATTGATGCGCTCTTGTGAGGCTTCGGCTTGTTGAACAATTGAGGTAATCCACCCTACCACGGCCACCGGCCAGGTTAGCATATTGACATAAATGATAAACTCCGCCAAAACCCCGATGGTAATTTCGTCGGCAATGTATTGTTTTCCTCCTATAAAAATTACCAGCAAGTTGCTGATCCCAATCAACAAAATCATTAAAGGAAAAAACCAGGCCTGTACCCGGACCAAAGCCATGTTTTTGTCCTGACTTTCTTGGGCCAATGTGTCAAAATCGCCACTGTTTTGGGCTTGTAAATTATAGGACTTTAACACCGAAATACCACTAAAACTTTCTTGGGTAAAGGAAGATAGTTTTGAAAGGGTCTCTTGTACTTTGGTGCTGCGGATGTTGATGATTCTGCTGAGTTTATAGATCAAAAACGACAACAAGGGCAAGGGAATGATGGTATAGAGGGTCAATTGCGGCGCAATGCTGATCATATAACTGATCACTATGACAAACAAGGCCACAGTATTGATGCTATACATGATGGCCGGCCCGACATACATTCGAACTTTACCGACATCTTCACTGATTCGGTTCATCAAATCGCCTGTACGGTTGTTTTTATAAAACACCTGGGAAAGCCGTAGGTATTGTTCAAAAACTTCATTTTTTAGGTCGTACTCGATATAGCGAGAAACATTGATGATGGTCTGCCGCATCAAAAAGGTAAAAAAGCCCGACAACAAAGCCGTGCCAACAATAATAGCGATGTTGAGTAACAAAGTGGCCTTTAGTGCAGCAAGGTCTCCGTTGGGGTCATTGAGAAATTCTTCGGCTGCCGTAATGGAGTTACCAATCAAGCGAGGGGCAAAGAGCGAAAACACCCGAGCAATGACCGTGATCAAAATACCAACGGCCAATTTGACCCGGTATTGATAGAGGTATTTGTTGAGGTATTGTAGTGCTTTCATGATCGATTAGCCCGCCAAAGGTAATCAATTTAGCTGAGCAGTTCTTTTGAAAAAAAATACGATTATCCCTGGGGTTTTATTACTTTTGAGCGCTAAACGTTCTTCGACATGATTACCAGACGCCATATCCGAATTAAGGTCATGCAAGCCTTCTATGCCAGTGTCTATGACGGAATCGATACCCCCAAAGAACAACGTACTTTTTTTAAAGACAGTCTCCTCAAAACCTTTGAGTTACACCTGGTGTTAATGGCCCTTCTCAAGGCACTTCACGAACATGCTGTTGCCCAGTATGAAATCAAAAAAAAGCAGTCTTCCCTGGTGCATAGCCATGAACAATTGGGGGCCAGTTTGGTGACGAATCAATTCTTGTCCTTTTTGGCCTATCACCCACTGCTTGCCCAAACGCTAAGCACCAAAAAAATCAAAATCTGGGAGCTCAATTTCGACTATATACACCAGCTCTATGCGCAGGTATTGGACCACGACACTTATAAAACGTATGCCGCTAAAGAAAACCCCACCGTGGACGAAGACCGTGCTTTTGTGGTGTGGCTCTTTAGCGAATTGGTTGCCCCAACCGACAAACTCTACGACTTTTTGGAAGACCAACAACTGACCTGGTCCGATGATTTTCCGGTGGTCAACACCTTTATTGTCAAACAACTCAAAGCCTGCAAACCCACTGAAGCCTCCAGTTTGGTGATGCCCGATATCGGTGCGGTGCAAGACGACATACGCTTTGGTGAACAATTGCTCACTACAGTGACGCAAAAATCCGAGGCCCTTTTAAAAGAAATCGAAGGCAAAACCCCCAATTGGGAGGCCGAGCGTATTGTGTCCCTCGACAATTTGTTACTGCAATTGGCCATCGCCGAATTGCTCTTTTTTGAGGAAATTCCCCCCAAGGTGACTCTTAACGAATACCTCGAAATTGCCAAAGACTACTCAACCCCCAAAAGCAATATTTTTATCAATGGGGTGTTGGACAAATTGTTGAAAGAATTTACCGCATCAAATCGGATGAACAAGAAAGGAAGAGGCTTGCAGTAAGCTTTTTTTTCGTATTTTTGAGCATCAAAAAATCATAATTCAAATGAAAAAACTTGTTCTATTAACCCTACTCGGTGCTTTTGTGATGACGACGGCTTGCGATGAAAGCGCAGCGAAAAAGGTAAATTCTACCAATGTGCAAAACACCAACAACGGCGCAGCCCAATCGACAGATGCTCCCGTGATGACTTTTGATAAAGTGGCCCACGATTTTGGGACCATCAACGAAGGCGATCGTGTTCAGACCACCTTTTCGTTTACCAATACCGGAAATTCAGACTTGATCATTGTCGATGCCCGTGGTAGCTGTGGCTGTACTGTGCCTAATTATCCTAAAAACACACCCATTCCTCCCGGGGGAACTGGCGAAATCGTGGTGAGTTTTGACTCGAGCAACAAGCCCAATATGCAACAAAAAACGGTTACCCTTTCGGCCAACACCCAAAGCGGTAGAGAAATGTTGCGTATCAAGGCGATGGTAACTCCCGACCCGGTACGTCAAAAACAACGCGAAGACCAAGCACGCGCTAGACAACAATCTAACTAATATGGAAGGATTCTCAGGGCAGCTCCCTTTTTTGCTGTTGATGCTGGTGGTGTTTTTCTTTTTCATCATCCTCCCGCAGCAGCGTAGACAAAAAAAGGAGAAGAACTTTATGAATGCACTCAAAAAAGGAGACCGCATCATCACCAAAAGTGGCTTACACGGCAAAGTGCTCGAAGTCAATGACAAAGACAACACCTGCGTGATTGAAACCTTGGCCGGAAAGCTCAAACTCGAGCGATCGGCTATTTCACTCGAACTCAGCGCCAAGCTACAGCCCAAGACTTCTAACTAATGGTATCCCGCTTCGGCGGGATATTTTTTATCCTCTATGTACCAATTCCTTGTCCGCCCCTTTTTGTTTTTGTTCGACCCCGAGCGGGTACATCATTTTACCTTTGGAGCCATATGCTTGTTGCATTACATCCCCGGCTTTGGGGCCTTGGTACGTGCAATCTACAAACAACAAGCCCCTCAATTGGAACGAAAACTCTTTGGACTGACCTTTCCCAACCCGGTGGGATTGGCCGCCGGTTTTGACAAAGACGCTAAACTTTTTGGCCCCCTCTCCAATTTTGGCTTTGGGTTTATCGAAATCGGAACCTTGACCCCCAAGCCCCAACCGGGCAATCCCAAAAAACGCCTCTTTCGCCTGCCCCTGGACAAGGCCCTGATCAATCGGATGGGTTTTAACAACCAAGGGGTCGATGCGGCCGTAAAACGGTTGAAGAAAAAGCACCAGGTATTGATTGGCGGAAATATTGGAAAAAACAAAATCACCCCCAACGTGGATGCGATTGACGACTACCGCTATTGCTTTGAAGCCCTTTTTGACCATGTCGATTATTTTGTGGTCAATGTCAGTTCACCCAACACCCCCAACCTCCGTGCCCTACAAGACAAAGCTCCGCTCACCGAACTGCTACAAACCCTACAGGCGGATAACCGCCAAAAGGCCCAACCCAAACCCCTTTTGCTGAAAATAGCTCCCGACCTCACCGACGAGCAACTACTTGATATCATCGATATAGTTGCCCAAACCCAAATCGACGGGGTGATTGCCACCAATACCACCATAGCGCGCGACAACCTCAAAGATCCCAACCAAGCCGAAACAGGAGGACTCAGTGGCCGCCCATTAAAAGACCGAAGCACCGAGGTCATTCGTTTTTTGGCAACGCAAAGCAACAAGGCCTTTCCGATCATCGGAGTAGGGGGGATTCATCGTGCCGAAGACGCC
>RFYP01000068.1 GCA_009921175.1 Flavobacteriia bacterium
AACACTAATCATGAAGCATACGGCTATGCATTTAATTCATGGATAAAAGGTTGATGGTATAATCGCTTACCACTCGCCTTATAAATGGCATTGGCAAGGGCAGCTTGTACCGGTGGGAAAGGGGGTTCGCCCATTCCCGTCGGTGGAGTGTCGCTCTGGACAAAGTCCACAAAAATATTTTTGGGTGACTCGTGGTGACGGATTAGCCTATAGGTATCAAAATTGTCTTGTTGAGGAACTCCATCTACAAACGTCATTTCACCATATAGAGCCGTTCCTATCCCGTCAACAGCGCCTCCTTCGGCCAGGTTGGCAGCAGCATCTGGGTTAACAACAATCCCACAATCGACAGCTGCATATACGTTTTTAACCACGGGTGTTTTGTCCTTCATTTCTACATCGACCACGTTGGCCACATAAGAATTATGACAAAAATAAGCAGCCACCCCGCGTTTTAGCCCTGCGGTTTCTGGAGCGCCCCAGTTGGCTTTTTCTTTAACCAATTGCAAGACCCCTGCATAGCGTTTGGCATCGTAATCGTTTCGTTCGCCCACCGGACGTTCTTCGGCTCGTTTGAGCAATTCAAGTCGGAAGTCGATCGGGTCTTTACCGGCCGCTTCGGCCACTTCATCCAAAAAGGATTGTTCGGCACTGGCAGAAAAATTAGACCGTGGTGCGCGGTAGGCACCAATGGTTATATTGGATTCACCTTCCCAGCCTTCGGCCAAAAAGTGGTCGATGGCCCCCGCCGGAAAACGATTTTCGTATAGGGCACGTTCGGGGATTCCGACCCCTACCACATGCATGGCGGTCAGGTTGTTTTGAGCATCGAGTGCCGCACGGTATTTGACGCTGTAGGTCGGGCGATACGTACCAAATGTCATATCATCTTCACGGGTATAGACCAATTTCACAGGCGCTTTTACTTTTTGTGAAATCAAGGCTGCTTCGGTTACAAAATGACCGTATAATCTGCGGCCAAAACCTCCACCCATACGGGTGAGGTGAACATCAATTTTTTCTTTGGGTACCCCCAACCGTCGCGACAAACTGCTTTCGGTCCATTCGGGGGTTTGCACCGGTCCGAGTACAAAAACCTTTTCGTCGGTAACATCGGCATAAAAGTTCATGGGCTCTAGGGTGTTGTGCGCTCTAAAGGGAGCGGTGTAAGTACGCTCTATCACCTTTGCTGCCTGTGCAAAAGCCTTTTGAGGATTGCCATCTTTTCGAAAGGTTTGAAGGCGCTTATCACCAAAATCAAAGGAAGCCATGGTGGCTTTGTGATCAGAAGTGTTTTCGAGTCCAGCAGGGATTTTTTTATCTGATGTTCTTCCAAAAAACTCCATTGAAAGGGTCCGTTCAGGGGCGTTTTCCCAGGCTACTTGCAAGGCTTTTTTGGCTTTGAGCACCTCCCAGGTCGAACGACCTACCACAACGGCCATTTGGTTAAAGGCTGCGGTGTCAAACGCCGACTGGGCTTCGTCGTCACCGTAGACTGCTAGTGGGAAAACATCCACAATCCCCGGCATATTTTTTACAGGATCAGCCTCCATGGATTTAAATGTTTTTCCAAAGGCAGGCGCATGGACAATCATGGCTGTAAGCATCCCTTCTTTGTAGGTATCCAAACCAAACAAGGGTTGGCCTGTTACAATTTTAAGGCCGTCAACATTCTTTTTAGACTGACCGATTATGGTGTAGTCTTTGGGTTCTTTAAGGGTTACCTCTTCCGGGACTTCGAGTTGGGCGGCTTGGGCGGCCATTTCCCCATAATGGGCTGTTCTGCCACTGGCTTGGTGTGTTATGATTCCTTGACTGGTCGTCAATTCTTCAAAAGGAACATCCCATTGGGTCGCAGCAGCGGTTAACAGCATTTTTCTGGCCGTAGCTCCGGCCATGCGAAGGGGTTCCCAACTGGCGCTAATGGAGCGACTTCCCCCGGCAATTTGCCATTGGTAAAAACTCACATTGAGTGGCGCTTGTTCGACCAAAACATCGTTCCAATCGGTATCAAGCTCTTCGGCCACCAACATGGGCATCGATGTTTTGACGTTTTGCCCGATTTCGGGGTTGGGAGACATAATGGTGACTAAGCCGTTGTCGCCAATTTTTAGAAAGCCGTTAAATTCAAACCATTCTTTGGGCAAGGCTTTGATTTGTTTTGCTGAAGTATTGCAAGAAACCAACCAGTTGAATCCGATCATCATTCCACCGCCGGCTACAGAGACATTTCTGATAAAGGCTCTTCGTCCAATTTTTGTTTTAAAAGTTGACATAATTTTTTGTTTTTAGGCGTTGGCAGCTCGTTTGATGGCTTTTTTGATTCGTGAATAGGTACCACAGCGGCATAGGTTACCACTCATGCCGTTTTCAATTTCTTCATCAGTGGGATTGGGGTTGTTGTTAAGTAAAGAAACCGCAGTCATGATCTGTCCGGTTTGGCAATATCCACATTGGGGCACGTCTTCTTCGAGCCAGGCTTGTTGTACCGGATGATCTCCTTGTTCGGATAGGCCTTCGATGGTGGTAATTTGCGCATCACCCACCATAGATACCTGAAGCTGACACGCTCGAGTGGCCATTCCGTTAAGATGGATTGTACAGGCCCCACATTGGGCAATTCCACAGCCGTATTTGGTGCCCACAAGGTTTAGGTGGTCTCTTAATACCCAAAGGATTGGGGTGTCGGGAGCCACATCAACTTGATGGGATTTCCCATTTATGTTTAAGGAAAACAATGCCATAGTAACTATTTTAAGAGCATAATTTAGTTATTTTTTTCTGTTATAAGAATATATGTTTTTAAAACTAAATATTATTCGGACGTTTTTTTACTTTGCAAAAAAATATTTATTTTATGCGTATTCAGTTGCTATTTCCTTCCCAAGGTATTGTTTTAATGAGCTTGTTATTGGCCCCTTGCCTATGGGCACAAAAAGACATGAAACCCGAAGCCACCGAAGTGTGGGAGCCCGAACCGGCTGTGGTTACTCCCGGAGCTTTTGGGGCGCCCCCCAGCGATGCTGTTGTATTGTTCGACGGTAGTGATTTTTCAAAATGGCAACACGAAACCACAGGAACCCCTGTCCAATGGACGTTAAACCCCGACAGCAGTATGACAGTAAAACCGGGAACCGGAGGAATCGAAACCCGTGAAGAGCACGAATCCATTCAATTGCATATCGAATGGAAATCGCCCACCATTATCAAAGGGGAAGGGCAAGGACGTGGCAACAGCGGTGTGTTTTTTCAACGCCGCTACGAAGTACAGGTCCTTGACAGTTACAACAACCGGACCTATTCCAATGGGCAAGCCGGGGCTGTTTACAAACAATACATCCCGCTGGCCAATGCCATGCGCCCTTCTGGTGAATGGCAGGTGTATGATATCATTTTTAATGCCCCTCAATACAACGAAAAAGGCGATGAGGTGGCACCGGGGTCGATCACGGTTTTCCACAATGGGGTGCTGATCCAAAATGGCGTTGAACTTTTGGGTACTACCGAGTACATCGGCAAACCCAAAAAAGGGCGCGATAGCATGCCCGACTATGATGCGCCTACTTCCTTAAAGCGCACCCTTATGCTTCAAGATCATGGCGATTTGGTCAGTTTTCGAAATATTTGGTTACGAAAACTATAAAAAAAGCATTGGGTCATCAAAAATCGGTTACTTTTGCGAGCCTTTTTCGGTTAGCAACTGTCTAGGGTAATACTATAATTTTTTAGCTATGTATACCGTCATTGCCCTTCAAATTGCCAACAGCCTAAACATCAGACAGTGTAAACAAAAACTTGCACTGCCCATCCTCTTTTCGGACTCCGATGAATTGTTTCTCGCCAACGGAGACCAAAAATACATTTACCTTTTCCAATATGGCGTTGTGGCATTTTTTAATCACAATACTACAGAAATCAATCGCCTGATTGCTCAACTAAATCCCGAAGCCACACCTTGGGAAGAGCAAGAACTCAGTGAAACCATCAAGGTGGTCATTCAAAAAGGAACCCAACAAGTGACCTTTGATGAAGTGATTTTACCCGACTTTGACCAAGAAGCCATTCGTTTGGTTTTATTAAACACCTCCCAATCGGTTGCTTTGGACAAGTACCTAGAAATTACCGATAGCCTGTTGGAAGAAACCAATGGCTACATTAAATCGTTAGAACTCACAGGTAAACTAAATATATCGGGAAGAAAACTCAAACGGTTTATCGGCAAAGTGCTCAACATCAAAAATCAAATATCAGAAAACCTTTACATCTTTGACGCCCCCGATATCACTTGGGAAAGCGAATCCCTAAACCAACTGCATTTGGCGCTCAAACAAACCTTTGACCTCAAAGACCGCTACCGTTATATTTACGAACGTACGGCCATTATCAAAGATGATTTGGAGCTCTTTAAAGACATCATGGACCACCGAGAAAGCAGTAAATTAGAATGGATCATCATTCTACTAATTCTTGTAGAAGTTGTAGATTTATTTGTCCTGCGCTTACTCAAAATGTTATAACAAAAAAAGCACCCTGTGGGTGCTTTTTTTCTTGTCCGTTCAGTCTAATTTTGCCACATCAAGGATTCATAAATCACCCGGTGGGTAAATCCATCAGGAGCATATTCTGACATCTTTGATTTGTTAAGTACTGAAGTGTAAATCGAATTGCCTGAAGGCTGATACCGCAGTGACTCCATTGCATCGGCAAGGTTCTCATAACCGTCTCGGGTAAACACCGTCGCTCCAGATTCACTTCCGGCAGGATAGATTCTGGTCCCTATGCCCCAGTTGGTTTGCTTGGTTTTTTTCGCCTTCATGTTTTTTTCAAAAAACGGCTTCCAAAGCTTAAGGTTTTCTGTAACAAAGCCTTCTAAGTTAGCTGGTCGGGCATAGTTATGCACCGAATATTTGCCCGCTCCTTGTATGGCTCCTTCAATCTGGTAATAATGCAATCCGATCATCTCACGCATCGACGTGGTCTGGATATCGCTATTATTCATTCCGATGACAGAAGCGTCCCAAATACTGTTTGAATTGGCGGCCTGCTCAAAATCTTTAAAGATGTTGACAAAAAGGTAGTTGGCTTCGCTACCGGCCATCCCGACTTTTCGCATCATACCCCAGGCTTGCATTTTCCCTTCATCAATGGCTTTTTTGGCAATTTGTGACCAATAGGTCATTTCGATACGCTCAAATTCAGCTTGGTTTTCGGGCGCCACTTTTACATACATAAAAGAAGAAACCTGGGCGTTAAGGGTGGTGGTAAAAACAAAGATCAGGGCGATCATTAATTTTTTCATTGTAAATTGGTTTATAGTTTAATAGACTAAATCTAAAAAATCTTATGAATCCTAACAATTAAATTATGACTAGGCAATTTCATTTAATTTTGTTAGTGTTATTTTCCCTATCCTCTGAAACTGTTTTGGGGCAACAAGACTTATTTGGTAACACGCTCCAAGACTCTCCCATCATACATACAGATCAATCGGTAACGTTTGTAGTCAAAGC
>RFYP01000069.1 GCA_009921175.1 Flavobacteriia bacterium
GTCAAAAGTGCAGCAGTAGAAATCACCTTTGACCCCCCTTGGACACAAGACCTGATGAGTGAAGAAGCCAAACTCGAATTGGGGATGTTGTAAAATGAGCACACCCATTGTCAATCGTGTGGCGCAGAGCCCATTAAAAGTTATTGATCCGGTAGATTTCTACCCCAATGGAACCCGAGTGGCACTCGATATTGCCCAGTGGTTGGACCAGGGGCTTATACTGAGAGAAAAAGCTTTTCGTGAACAATTGGAGACCTTCGATTGGTCCATATATAAAGATCAGTATGTCGCCATTGGATGTAGCTTGGATGCAATTTTACCCGCATGGGCCTTGTTGTTGGTCAATGCAAAACTGATGGGCACGGCCCGATATGCACTGATTGGTTCTATCGAAGCACTTGATCTGGCCTTGATTCATCAACAAATTGCCGCTACCGATTTTTCAGTCTATAAGGATGCCCCGGTCATGCTAAAAGGCTGCGCCGATAAAAGCCTTCCTGCTCAAGTTTACACCCTTCTTTTGGAACGACTTGCACCCGTGGCCAAAAAAATTTCTTTTGGCGAAGCTTGCTCGTCCGTTCCCCTTTGGAAGCGGCCTTGATTTTAAGAAATTAAAATTTCCTATTTTTGAGTGATGACTATTTTATTAAAGAAAACAGGAGTGATTTGTACACTCCTTACGGTATTGGGAACTATGTGGGGACAAGCCCAAGAAAAAGAAGTCTTATTTGATGACTTTTATTTTGGGATGCCCAAAAAAGAAGCCAAAACCGTACTCAAAGAACATAACAGCAGCAGCGAAACCTTTGAAATGGGGCAAGGGGTTCATTTTGTGGTTAAAAAAAACTCATTGGTTATGGATAACGACCGCTTGGTCGAACTCAAGCTTTGGACCAAAAACAACCTCAATGCCAAGCAGATTAGCGCCGGACTCCAAAAAACTAGAGCCTATCTCGAAGCACAAGGCTATACCATGGTGTACAGTCAAGAAAACTGGGACCAACCCCTGTTAATCGACACTAGTAAACCCTGCATTCGTTTTTTAAATGAAAAGCAAACCGTTTTATTGGAAATGGAGCCTAGAGGACAAGGCAATAAATACAACATCTACCTGAATTACTACAATATGGAGTGGGTCAAAAAACACCTGACCCCCAGCCGTTAGATTTCAATCAGGATTCCCATTCCAAAAAGTTCTTTAAACTGTAATTTTTGGAGCACATCATCGTCATAAATTGCATGGAGATCGATGGTGCTCGAAATGATTTCATTCACCTTGAGCCGGACTATGGTATTGATTTCAAAATCAATGTTCTTAAAGTTATTAAGGTAGTTGCTATAAAAGTTAAAGCGGTTTTCGACCGTGACATTATCCATGGGTTGAACTTTATAATACCCATTGACCGAAAACCCTAAAAAGAACTTACTGTTTTGGCCTTTATCGACCCCCAGATAACTCGTTCCATCGGGGATATCACGAGTGAATTTTTTGGCTACATAAATCACTCTTGCTGTCATGGGGGACAAATTGATCCAGAATTCTTCGGTTTTTTTATAGTAAAATCCCACCCCCGATTGGAGTTGAGCAGGAGCAAAAAATTGGGTCGTACGCGTACGCTTTTCTTCTCCATTTTCGGTAAAAAAACGGTACCCCGGAAACAGTTGGGTGCGAAACTTAACGTCGCCCGAAAATTTCCAAAAGGGGTTGATTTGTTTACCCACCAAAGATTCGATTTGAAGTCGGTCGTCAGCTTTACGGTTATACTTGGTTCCGGCGATGGAAGAGGCGCCTACCGACAAGATAAAGTTTGAATTCCAAACCAAGCCATTGCGGTCCGAATAGTCCGCATGGTAGTCCACCCCAAAAAGCCCAGAAAGTGAACTGGCCCCTCCCGAGATCCAATTTGAAAAAGAGATCTGATTGAGATTAAGACGGGTTTCGCCATAAAATTTGGTGCGCTTGCCCTTGAGGGTCGATTCGATAATGGCGTCAAATGGAACGTCTAGTTCTAGCTCTTCTACTGTCTCCTCTATTTCTTCCTCTTCTTGAGCATTCACCAAGGTGACCGATAACAGTACAAATAAAAGGCTGAATAAAATTGTATTGTTCAATGTATGCGATTGAGCCAATTCGAGTAAATTTATGTGATAATATATTGTATTAAAAATACAAATTATAACCTATACGCATTACAGTTTGTACCCAAAAGGTCAAAACATACTCATCATCACCTACTATTGGCCACCCTCCGGTGGATCGGGCGTTCAGCGATGGATGTATTTTGCCCTCCATTTACAACAGCTAGGCTACAATCCGGTCTTGCTTACGGTCGATCCGCAGTCGGCCTATTATGCCAAAACCGATAAATCACTAGAATCATTGGTCGCTAAGATAGAAACCCATCGGGTACGATTTTTTAACCCACTGGGGTGGTATTCTTTTTTTACCCAAGGGGATTTTAATCGGGGAGTGCCCCAGGGAGAGGTAGTACAAAAAAGTGTTTTTCAAAAAATAGCGGCTTGGGTTCGGGGAAATTTTTTTGTTCCCGATGCCCGAAAGGGATGGGTTCGTCCAGCCTATCAAAAAGCGGTAGAGTTGATTCAAAAAAATCCTCCCGGGGTAATCATTACGACAGGTCCACCTCATTCGACTCATTTGATTGGCCTTAAACTTAAAAAACGTTTTAACCACCCCTGGTTGGTTGATTTTAGAGATCCCTGGAGTGAATTGTTTTACCTCAAGTCCTTACCGCGAAGCTCTAATGCTATCCAAAAAGACCTAGCTTTGGAAAGTAGGGTACTGGCTGCAGCAGATACTGTTTTGACCACTACAACTAAAAACTTCCATGCACAATTAGCGGCCAAAGCACCCAAGGGACAACTTTTTTATACCCTTTATAATGGCTTCGATGCATCCTTATTTAAAACACCGATTGCCAAAAAACAAAACAACCCATTTACAATAGTGTTTACCGGCTTGTTAACAGAGCATCAAGCCTACCTCGAATTTCTCCAAGCCCTTCGTTTGCTTTACCAAAAAGAACCCCATATACAATTAGGTTGTGAACTCGTTGGGACACTAACTCCCGATGCTGTGACTGCTTTTCAAACAGTAATCCCAACGACCTATAGGGGTTACCTAGACCACGAACAGGCGGTAATGACGATGCGACAGGCGGATCTTTTGCTCAACTTTTCTTTTACGCAAACCGGACAAACCACGATGGTTTCAGGAAAAATATTTGAATATATGGCCACCGGCAATCCCATTCTACACTTGGGTGATCCTTCCAGTGAGGCCGCCGATATTTTGGCCTTGGGGAAACATAATCTGTGCTGTTCCGCAACCGATCACCAAGCCCAACAGGCCTTTATTGAGAAAACCTATAAAGCTTGGGCTGAGGGTAAGCCCCTTAAAAATGATGTCACTGACATTGCTAAGTTTTCACGGGAAGCAACCACCCGACAATTGGTCGAGGTCTTGAATCAATTGTAGTTAATACCAGTTATTTTTTTGGATTAAGGCCAATACACATTCGGGCAACCATTGCTGTAAAAAGTCATGATCTCCCAATTTGTCCTTTAGGCTCGTACTCGAAATTCCCACCACGGGCGCATTCTCAAAAAATTGGATGGGCGGATGGGCCTCTTTGGACGAAAAGCTACTGCCGCGTCGAGGATACACATAGATAGCGTGATTGTTCAGTATATCTTCGTGGTTTTTCCATTCGGTAAACCGGACGATATTGTCTGCACCCATCAATAATATAAAGTCAAAATCAGGATGGAGTGTCCTTAACGCGGCTAAGGTATCGGCGGTATAATTGGGTTGTGGCATCTTAAATTCTACAGTCGATATCTTAAGTTTTTCCTGCCCGGCAATGGCACAGCGTACCATCGCCAAACGGTGGTGGTTGTCCAGAAGCGTTTCACTGGTTTTAAAAGGACTTTGTGGGCTGATGACAAACCATACTTCGTTGATTTCAGGACGATTTACAAAGTATTCAGCCAGGTGCAAATGCCCCTTATGTATGGGATTAAAAGTGCCAAAAAGAAGCCCAACTTTTTTCATTTTAGCCAATAAAATCCTTAACGAGAGCCAGGACCTCTTTTTTGGCCCGCTCAAGCTCGTCATTCACCACCATTCGATCAAACTGGGGCGCAAAAGATAATTCATAAGCAGCTTTTTCCAAGCGCTGCTTAAGGGCCTCTTCGGTTTCGGTCTTACGTTGGCGTAACCGTTTTTCTAATTCAGCGATGCTGGGGGGCTGAACAAAGATGGCCAGGGTTTGTTCGGGGTATTGTTTTTTGATGGCAAGCCCTCCCTGCACATCAATATCAAACACCACATGACACTCTTGGGACCAGATACGGGCTACCTCACTTTTTAAGGTACCGTAGTAGGTGTCTTTATACACCTCTTCATATTCGATAAAAGCATCTTTTTTGATTTGGGCTTGAAATTCAGTGGGCGTGATAAAGTTATAGTCCTTTCCCTCAACTTCCTTTCCTCTAGGGGGCCGTGAAGTGGCCGAAACCGAGAATTGCAAGGGCAATTTCTGATCGAGCAGGTGGTGTACCAAAGTCGTTTTGCCACTACCCGAAGGTGCCGAAAATACTATGAGCTTACCGGATTTCAATCACAAAACATTTAAGAGTTGTTCTTTTATTTTTTCTAGTTCATCTTTCATTTGAACAACCACCTTTTGAAGATCAGCATCGTTGGCCTTGGAGCCTATGGTGTTGATTTCTCGTCCGATTTCTTGGGCGATAAAACCTAGTTTTTTGCCTTGTGACTGTGTCTTTTCGAGGGTCTCTATAAAATAGTTTAAATGACTGTATAACCGCACTTTTTCTTCGGTAATATCCAATTTTTCGAGGTAGTAGATCAGCTCTTGTTCAAAGCGATTTTGGTCTATTTTTTGGGCCAACTCATCCACGGCATCGCGAAGTTTTTCTTGAATTTTTTGTTTTCGTGCTTGGTCGATTTGCTCAATCTCTTGAAGCTGTTGCGTCAACAAAGCGATTCTTTTTTCAAAGTCGCCTTGCAAAACTTTTCCTTCGTCGGAACGATAGACGGTGAGTTGTTCCACAACCGATTGAACCAAGGCGGTGATTTGCTCTTTTTCTGTTGGGTCGAGTGCTTCACGGTCTATTTTGAGCGTGTCCGGCAGTTGCATGGCTATCTTAAGTTTGTCTTGATCTTCCAGTGTGGCTATATGGGCAAGTTGCTCCATATAACTGCGCACTACTGGGGTATTGATCGATGAGGCACTTTCGCCATTGGTGCTTTCGTAGTAAAGTGAAAAATCGATTTTACCCCGTTGCAGGCCTGCAGCAATTTGTTTTCGAATACCGGCTTCCATTTCCCGATAACGACTGGGTAAACGCGTATTGATATCCAGTGTTTTACTGTTGAGTGAACGGATTTCTACCGCTATTTTTTTATCAAACAAATTGGCTTCTGCTTTGCCAAAACCGGTCATGGAA
>RFYP01000070.1 GCA_009921175.1 Flavobacteriia bacterium
GGCCAAAAGGTATTTGGCATTTTCTTTATTAATGCCATAGGCGATTATCACATACAAGGCCGTGATGAATATGACGGGAAACCAAATGCTCATAAGCCCAAAACTAGTAGTATTCAATAACAAATTTACGAAAAGCGGTTAAGAGGATGCTTTGGTGTAGAGTCAAATTAAACTTTTTAAACGAATTAACGTCCAATAAGGGACTGACTTGATTTTTTAATCCATAAATGGAAAAGAAAATTGTGAATCAAAGCCTCCTTCGGGAGGTTTTTTTATGGGCCAAAAGTTGTTAATAATACAGACAATTTACAGTTGGTCTCCCCCGCAATAAATAGTACCTTGCACCAAAAGAAGTACTATGGCAGATCAAAAAGACGCAAAGCTCAAAGCCCTTCAGCTCACCCTAGACAAGCTAGATAAAACCTATGGTAAAGGGGCCGTAATGAAACTCGGCGATGAAGCCATCGAAGAAGTAGAAGCCATCTCTTCGGGTTCTTTGGGCCTTGATATTGCCCTAGGAGTAGGTGGATACCCCAAAGGCCGTGTCATCGAAATCTATGGGCCCGAATCTTCGGGAAAAACAACCCTGACCCTACACGCCATTGCCGAATGCCAAAAAGCAGGGGGTATCGCTGCTTTTATTGATGCCGAGCATGCCTTTGACCGTTTTTATGCGCAAAAATTAGGGGTGGATATCGGTGAACTGATTATCTCCCAACCCGATCACGGGGAACAAGCCCTCGAAATTGCCGACAACCTTATCCGGTCGGGCGCCATCGATGTGGTGGTTATAGACTCTGTCGCTGCCCTGACTCCCAAAAGCGAAATTGAAGGCGAAATGGGTGACTCCAAAATGGGACTTCACGCCCGTCTAATGTCCCAAGCCTTACGAAAGCTCACCGGGTCGATTAGCAAAACCAACTGTACCGTATTTTTTATCAACCAATTGCGTGAAAAAATTGGTGTGATGTTTGGAAACCCCGAAACCACAACCGGTGGAAATGCCCTTAAATTTTATGCCTCCGTCCGACTCGATATTCGACGGTCTACCCAAATCAAAAACACCGATGCCGAAGTCATGGGAAATCGCACCCGGGTCAAGGTGGTCAAAAACAAAGTGGCCCCACCCTTTAAAACCACAGAATTCGACATCATGTATGGAGAGGGAATTTCCAAAATCGGTGAAATCATCGATTTGGGGGTCAATTATGAGGTCATCAAAAAAAGCGGCTCGTGGTTTAGTTATGGCGACACCAAACTAGGCCAGGGAAGAGATGCCGTCAAAACTCTCTTGGAAGACAATCCCGAGCTGATGGAAGAACTCGAAAACCAAATCATCCAAACCCTTAAAGCCGTTGAATAAACGCTTTATAAATTCATAAAAAACCCAACCCCATCCGGTTGGGTTTTTTTGTTTGGGGTTTTAAAATGTCCAACGCTTTTAGTAGCTTCGTTAGGCACAAGTATATACCCATGAACCGACGGCAATCTCTTGTTCTACTGTTACAGTCCACTTTTGGCGCTGCACTATTGCCCCAAAATCTTTGGGCGCAAACCTCTTTGAATAACCAAAAGCCAGACCACTTACTTTTTTTTGAAGCATTTGCAGCCCAACTGCTGGGCAATTATTATCAAGGCGATACATCATCCTATACCATGGGGGTGGCCACGGCTTGTTTTATACAAAATTGTTTGACGGCCCCTGCACAAAACACCCTCACCCACGGTATTGAAAAATTGCAAGCCTTTTGCCAACAGCAATACGAGGGTGCTTTTGAAACCCTACCCAATACCGAACAACATCAAGTCATGACCCAACTTTTTGATTCGAAGCAAGCGGTGTTTGCCAAGGCCTTTGCCTTTGCAAAACAGCTTCGGGCCATTCAACTTTTTGAATTTTTCAATAGCGAATACGGAGCTACCCAAGTCCTGGAATACCTTCCCGTTCCGGGGGGATACCAAGGTAAAATCGACCGAAAAACCAACAACCGCCTATGGACACATTAACACCAGATTTTGATGCCATTGTCATTGGTTCCGGTATATCGGGAGGATGGGCTGCCAAAGAATTTTGTGAGCGCGGTTTTAAAACCTTGGTTCTTGAAAGGGGCCGACAGGTAACCCATGTCGAAGACTATCCAACCGCCCAAACCCATCCTTGGGAAATGGACTACCACGGGCGAATCACTCAAAAAGAACGCGAAGACAATCCCATAGTAAGCAAATGCTACGCCTACGGACGCGCTACCGAACATTTTTTTGTCAAAGACCACGAACACCCTTATCAACAAGATAAACCCTTCGATTGGATTCGCGCCTACCAAGTAGGCGGCAAAAGCTTGCTTTGGGCGCGACAAGTACAACGTTGGAGTCGCTACGAGTTCGAACGCCCCTACCGTGACGGCTATGGTATCCAATGGCCGATCGGTTACCGTGATTTGGCTCCATGGTACAGTCACGTCGAGCGGTTTATTGGTGTAAGCGGGAGCAAAGACGGCTTGGAAGAAGTCCCCGATGGTGAGTTTCTACCCGCCTGGGAAATGAATGCCATCGAAGAACACATTCAGACACAAATCAACGCCCACTATACCGACCGAACTGCGGTCATAGGTCGTTGCGCCCATTTAACCAAAACGACCGATCTCCACCGACAGCAAGGGCGCAATCAATGTATGGCCCGTACACGTTGCGAAAGAGGATGTCCCTTGGGGGCCTACTTTAGTAGCAATGCGTCGACCTTACCTTGGGCCCAAAAAACAGGGAATCTCAGCCTGAAAACCCATAAAGTGGTCTCTAAAATCATCTACGATCCTCAAACCCAAAAGGCCAGTGGAGTAGAGGTAATCGATCAGTTTACCAAAGCCACAGAGCGCTACTCTGCTCGGGTGATTTTTGTCAACGCGGCCACCATCAACACCAATGCCATTTTACTGAATTCAACTTCTGAGCGTTTCCCCAACGGCTTGGGTAACGATACCGGACTGTTGGGCAGATACCTTTCGTTTCACAACTACCGAGGACAAATCACTGCGACCCATCCCGGGGAGGCGCAAAGCTACTACCGTGGTAGACGCCCTACCTCGATCATGGTACCTTCCTTTAGAAACAAAACCCAACAAGAGGCCGATTTTCAGGGCGGTTATATGATGTTCTATTCGGCCACCCGTACCGACTGGTCGCGGACACAACAAGGGCCTCAGTTTGGCACCGAATTTATTCAGAATAGCGCCCGTCCGGGTCCTTGGTCGATTTACATGATGATGCAAGGTGAAACCGTACCCCGCATTAACAATCGGGTGTACCTCACTCCAGAAAAGGACCACTTTGGGATTCCCAAACCCGCCTTGGATGTCGCCTATACTGACAACGATGAAAAGATGTTAAAAGACTTTTTGGACGAAGGAACAGCCATGCTTCAAAAAGCGGGATGCGAAAACATCAATGCCTATGAAACCCACCAGGCTCCAGGTTTGGATATCCATGAAATGGGCGGCGTACGTATGGGCGCAAACCCCCAAGAAGCTTTGCTCAATGGCCACAACCAACTTCATTTATGCGCCAATGTCTTTGTGACCGATGGTGCGTGCATGAGCTCTACCGGGGTGCAAAACCCCTCTTTGACCTTTATGGCCCTTACGGCCAGGGCGGTCGATTTTGCGACAGAAGCACTCAAGGAGGGGCGTTTATAGGACCGCTGTATTATTTATAGATTGCATAGCTTTAGGCCATTGGTATCCATTTAATTAGACTAACTTTGCGCCAGAAAATACACTATGACAACATTTAAGGCGCTGGGACTCTCCGCGCCACTCCGCAAAGCCATTGACCAACTTGGTTTTACCGCCCCCACACCCGTTCAAGAAAAAGTAATCCCAATTTTGTTAACGGCCTCCCACGACCTAGTCGCCCTGGCACAGACCGGAACGGGAAAAACCGCTGCCTTTGGCTTGCCACTATTACAAAGGATTAACCTCAAAAGCCAGCATACCCAGGCCTTGATTTTGTCGCCCACACGCGAACTATGCATGCAAATCACCCAAGAAATAGGGTTGTATGCTCAAGAATTGCCCCAAATTCGTATGGTTCCAATATATGGAGGAGCAAACATTTCTGAACAGGCAAAAAAAATCAAGCGTGGGGCGCATATTATCGTTGCTACACCTGGGCGTCTTAAAGACATGATCAAAAGGAAAATGATCGATATCAGTGCCCTAGAATATTGTGTGCTAGACGAGGCCGATGAAATGCTCAATATGGGCTTTTATGACGATATACAAGCGATTTTGACCCATACCCCAGCCGATAAAAAATCGTGGTTGTTCTCAGCAACCATGCCCGATGAGGTAGATCAGATTGCCCAAAAATTCATGCATAAGCCGGAGTCGATTACTGTGGGTACCAAAAATGCCGGGACCAAAACCGTCGAGCATCATTTTTATAAAATCAATGCCCGCGACCGCTACGAAACCCTTCGGGCTTTGGTCGGTAGTACACCGGATATTTTTGGATGTATTTTTTGCCGCACCAAAATTGAAACTCAAAAAGTAGCCGACCGTCTTATTCAAGACGGGTTTAAGGCCGGAGCCTTACATGGCGACATGAGCCAAAGTCAACGCGATACTGTGATGCAATCATTTCGAAAGCAAAAACTTCAGTTACTCGTTGCCACCGACGTTGCCGCTCGCGGAATCGACGTCGAAGACATTACCCATGTCATCAATTATCAATTGCCCGATGAGGTTGAGGTATATACCCACCGGAGTGGACGTACCGGACGCGCCGGAAAACTGGGCATTTCGGTGATGTTGGTGACCAAAAGCGATTTACGCAAACTCAAAAGCATCGAAAACAAACTTCAAACCAAAGCGATTGAAAAGGTCCTACCCTCGCCACAGGAATTACTTCAGACACAAATCCAGCGTTGGGTAAGTACGGTGATCAACACCGACTGCCAACCCCAACTTGAGCCTTATGTCGAAGAGGCGTTTCAAGCACTTGATGGTTTATCCAAAACCGATTTAATTCGTCAAATACTGGCCATTGAGTTCAAAAACACCGAACTAAGCACCCCTAAATCCGCTGCTTTTGATGCCGCCGTTGAAATGACCGATTCCCCAAAGACCAAAGCCAAAGACCAGCTGCGGTTTACCATCAATTTGGGAAGCCGTGATGACTATGATTGGCCCGAACTCAAAGACCTTATTCGCTCCATGTGTCAGTTGGGCGACAAGGATATTTTTCATGTAGATGTTTTCAAAAGCTTTGCCTATTTTTCTTCCGAAAAGCAACATGGAGACGCGATACTCCAAGCCTTTGAGGGGATGGTATTGGACCAAAGAAAAATCCGGGTTGAGCTGGTTGAAGGCCGTA
>RFYP01000008.1 GCA_009921175.1 Flavobacteriia bacterium
TAGTATTTCTGTTGGCAGAATATTGGCGGCCACTGGGTGTGGATAGAAGCATCTTTTGGAATTTGGTCTTTGTTGGGCTAATTTGCTTAGGGCTATTAGGTGCATTCACCCTGTTTAGAAGACAATACACACGCATTTTAAAGTGGGCACTTGCCAATAAATTAGCATTTCTATCCATACCCTCACTCATCGTCCTGGCCGGTTTTTTCATTATGAAAAATACAGGCAAAGAATTTATGCCCTCCTTAAACGAAGGTTCGTTCTTGTTGATGCCCACCTCTATGCCCCACGCCGGCATTGAAGAAAATAAACGGATATTGCAGCAATTGGACATGGCCGTAGCCGGTATTCCCGAAGTTGAAACCGTGGTTGGTAAATCCGGTAGGACAGAATCCGCACTGGACCCTGCACCTTTATCCATGTATGAAAATGTCATTCAGTACAAACCGGAATACCTCTTAAACAAAAAGGGCAAACGCCAGCGTTATAAGGTCAACGAAGAAGGATTTTTTGTTAGAGCAGACGGAAATCTGGTGGAAAACCCAAACAATGCCGTAGGTACTGAAGAAGTTGAGCATGCACAAAAAGCAGGAAAAAAAGTTTTTCGTACCGTGGATGAATCTCCACACCATCTAATTCCGGACGATGACGGAGAATTTTTTAGAAACTGGCGGCCGGAAATACATTCACCGGATGCGATTTGGCAAGAAATTGTCCGGGTAACCAAATTGCCCGGTGTTACCTCTGCCCCTAAGCTACAACCCATAGAAACCCGATTGGTGATGCTGCAAACCGGAATGCGTGCACCCATGGGAATAAAAGTAAAAGGACAAGACTTAAAACAAATTGAAGCCTTTGGAATAGAGCTGGAGGCAGTTTTGAAGCAAGCCGAAGGCGTAAAAACCGAAGCGGTTTTTGCCGATAGAATAGTCGGAAAACCCTACCTGTTAATTGACATAGACCGGGAAAAATTAGCCCGCTATGGGGTATCAATAGATGCTGTACAAAACGTGCTCAAAGTAGCCGTTGGCGGCATGGTATTGACCCAGACTGTGGAAGGCCGTGAACGCTATGGGGTTCGAGTTCGCTACCCAAGGGAGCTTCGAGGTAAGCCCGATGATTTAAAGCAGATTTATGTTCCCGTTGAAAAAGGAAGCCCGGTTCCATTAAGTGAATTGGTAAACATCCGTTACGAACAAGGCCCACAGGTCATTAAAAGTGAGGATATTTTTCTAGTAGGCTATGTACTGTTTGATAAATTAGATGGATTTGCAGAAGTGGATGTAGTTGAAAATGCCCAGGCATTAATTCAACAAAAAATTGATGCAGGGGAATTGGTCGTGCCCAAAGGGATTAACTATCAATTTACGGGAACCTATGAAAATCAATTACGTGCAGAAACAACCTTATCCGTGGTAGTACCGCTGGCCTTGTTGATTATCTTTTTGATTTTGTATTTCCAGTTCCGTTCGGTGAGCACCTCATTAATGGTTTTTACAGGTATAGCCGTTGCATTTGCCGGTGGTTTTATCATGATTTGGCTTTATGGCCAAGAATGGTTCTTAAACTTTAGTTTTTTTGGAGAAAATTTAAGAGACCTCTTTCAAATGCACACCATAAACCTGAGTGTGGCGGTTTGGGTAGGTTTCATTGCCCTGTTTGGCATTGCTACCGATGACGGTGTAGTCATGGCTACCTATCTTACCCAAACATTTGACAAAAACACGCCAAAAACAAAACAGGAAATAAGGGCCTCTGTTGTAGAAGCCGGGGAAAAACGTATTCGTCCTTGTTTGATGACCACGGCAACTACCCTCTTGGCATTGCTGCCCGTTTTAACATCCACAGGACGTGGAAGCGATATTATGATTCCTATGGCCATACCCAGTTTTGGCGGAATGCTTATCGCCCTTATCACCTTGTTTGTAGTTCCCGTTTTATACAGTTGGAAACACGAGATGAAAGTGGAAAGTGAAAAACTAAAAGAAGATAATCATGTGTAAAGGCATTTTAAAAAACACGAATTACTTTCCTAACGAGATGTACAAAAGTTCCCATCCTGAATGTAAAGAGGGGGTTGCTATGCTGGTAAGCTCAATAAAAACTTCAAAATCCAAACCATGAGAAATAAAATAGAAATAGTAAAATACATTTTCCTTTTTTCCCTTTTCACTTTTCACTTTACAAGTGCTCAATCCCTGGAAACATTAATTGACGAAGCACTGAAAAACAGTCCGGAAGTTCAAAAATTTGAATTGCAATACAGCATTGTTGCTGAAAAAGTGAACGAAGTAAACACCATTCCAAATACAGAGTTTGGCGTGGGTTATTTTATCAGTGAACCGGAAACAAGAACAGGTGCCCAACGCTTTAAAGTATCAGCCAAACAAATGATGCCTTGGTTTGGTTCTATTACGGCAAGGGAAAACTATGTGAGTGCGTTGGCCGATGCCAAATACGAGGAGATTGCCATTGCCAAAAGAAGATTAATCGCTGCTGTATCGCAATCCTACTACAATTTGTACGCAAATAAGGCCAAACAAAAGGTATTGGTCCAAAATAGTAAACTGCTCAAAACCTATGAAACTATGGCACTTACCTCCGTAGAAGTTGGCAAGGCCTCAGCTGTAGATGTATTGCGGTTGCAAATGCGTCAAAACGAATTGGAACAGCTAAAAGCAGTGCTGGTTCAACAATTTTTGGCCGAACAAACAACACTCAATAAACTTTTAAATCGTACTAAGGATAGTGTTGTTGACGTTATTGATGAACTAACAATTCCCGCTGAAACTACTTGGATGGATACCAATAGTTTGTCCCTTCATCCTGAATTGATAAAATACGACAAACTCTATCAATCCGTAGAACAGTCCGAACTGCTCAATCAGAAAGAACGCCTGCCAATGATGGGTTTTGGGATGGATTATGTCCATGTGGATAAACGGCCAAATTTGGAGTTTGCCGATAACGGAAAGGACATTGTAATGCCTATGGTATCACTATCCATTCCCATTTTCAATAAAAAATACAAATCGCAAACCAAACAGAACGAATTTCAACAACAGGAAATAATGGCTCAGAAACAGCTAAGGATAAACAAATTAGAGACTGTGTTGGATAAAGCTATCAAAGACAGAACCGCTTCAAGGATCAGTCATGAAACCCAAACAAAGAACCTAATTCAAGCCAAACATGCCGAAGAAATTCTAATAAAAAGCTATGAAACAGGAACCATTGATTTTAACGATGTTTTAGACATTCAAGAATTACAACTTAAATTTCAAATGGGCCAAATAGAGGTCCTAAAAAACTACTATGTGCAACAAAGCATCATAAATTATATAACCTATTAAATAACAATTATTAACCTAAAATTTTAAAAAATGAAACGTGTAAAAACAATGTTAACCATTGCAGCTTTTGCTACTGTAATTTACTCCCAACAGTCTTGTGGAAATAAGAAATCTAAAAACAATGCTTCCACCGAACAAACAGAACAAACCGAGCATAGCGAACATCACGAGCACAGTGAAAAACAAGGAAAAGAATACACCGCTGCGTATGTATGTCCCATGCATTGCGAAGGCAGTGGAAGTGATCAAGAAGGGGAATGTCCAAAATGTGGAATGGCTTATGTAAAAAATGAAAACCCAAAAACAGATGGGCATACCCATTAATCAAAGCAAATCAACTAATCTCCGGAACACGGTATATCAAAATTGTAGATACGATTTTGATCACTGTTCTCAGATTAAAAATTATTTACAATGAAAAAGTACGGAATTTATATCGGCATCTTAGTAGTGGGGCTTTTCTTAGGCTGGTTATTATTTGCCAACTCATCAAACCAAGAAGCAGAGCATAACCACAATGAAGTGGCAGAGGCCAATCAACTATGGACATGCTCAATGCACCCCCAGATTATGCAACCCGAACCCGGTAATTGTCCCATTTGTGGTATGGATTTAATTCCTGCCGATACTGGAGCAGAAGGATTATCACCCGATGAAATAAAATTGACCGAAAATGCGCTGGCCTTGGCCAACATTCAGACGACGATAGTTGGGGAGAATAGTTCCAAAGAGAACACCCTGACCCTTTCGGGTAAAATTGTCGAAAATGAGAAATCCAATACGGTGCAAGCCAGTTATTTTTCGGGAAGAATAGAGCACTTAACCATCAATACTACTGGTGAAACCATCCGTAAAGGGGAGTTATTGGCTACAATCTATTCACCCGAACTTTTTGCGGCACAACAAGAATTAATCACTGCCTCTTCATTGAAGGAGACCCAACAGGAACTCTACCAGTCTGTAAGAAATAAATTAAAACTCTGGAAACTATCCGACGCTCAGATTGATCAAATCGAAGCATCGGGAAAAGTGGAACAGCATATGCCTGTTTATGCAACCGTTTCGGGAATTGTGTTAGAAAAGATGGTCGCGCAAGGAGATTATATCAAGCAAGGGCAGCCCCTGCTTAAAATAGCTGATCTAAACACCGTTTGGGCCTTATTTGATGTGTATGAAAATCAGGTGGAATTAGTCAAAAAAGGACAAGAAATTACCGTGACCACCAATGCCTATCCGCAGAAAGAATTTACATTAAAAATAGATTTTATTGACCCTACTCTAGATCCGACGACAAGAACCGTAAAACTACGTGTCATAATCAATAACAAAGAGGGGCTGCTAAAAACAGGTATGTTTGTAAAAGGGAACGTAAAAAGTGATTTGGGAAATAATCAGAAGACACTAACCCTACCGGCAAGTGCCGTACTCTGGACGGGAGAGCGCTCCGTTGTGTACGTTAAAACCAATCCCGACAAGCCTTTCTTTGAAATGCGTGAAGTTACCCTGGGCCATCAATTGGACGACCATTACCAGGTGATTGATGGATTGACATCCGGCGATGAGGTAGTAACCCATGGAACATTTACTATAGATGCAGCAGCCCAATTACAGGGTAAAAAATCAATGATGAACAAAACAGGCGGAAAAACAATGACAGGACACGAGGGACATAATGGACATACCAATGAAACTTCCAAAGAAATTTCCCATGAAATCAATTGGGACAATGCATTGGAAAAGAAGTTTATCAGCCTAGTCAATGCCTATACCGATTTAAAAGATGCCTTTGTAACTAGTGATGCAAGGGTGGCTTCTACTAAAAGTGAATCCTTTAGAAATGCACTCGACAGCATGACTGCAACAGAGAGAGAAAAACTTAAAGGGCATTGGAAGATGCTTTACACTGCCTCTATGGAAATTACCCTGCTTAATGCTATTGATAATCAACGCATACACTTTCAACGTATTTCCGATATGATGATTAATTTATCGAAGGGTTTTTCTACATTCGAACAAACCCTATACATTCAATATTGTCCCATGGCCAACAATAACAATGGAGCGTATTGGCTAAGTAAAGAGGCGCAAATTAGAAACCCTTATTTTGGCGATAAAATGTTGCGATGTGGTGAGGTAAAACAGACGTTATAATACCCTTCAAAATAATTGACTACAGCCTTATCAATGGATTATACAACCCATTGAAAATAAGATAGGCTAATTTTGGTAAACCCTGATATAGTCAACAATCAAGGAATCTGTGTAAAATCCATCATCGATATTCCCTCCCAGAGTCCCCCCTAGCGCGAGATTGATCAACAGGAAAAAGGGTTGGTCAAAGGGCATGGTTTCCGTCAGCGTCATTTCATAGAACTGGGTCGATTCCACAAAGAGCTTAATTGAACTGGGGGTCCACTCCAAGGTATATACCTTAAAGTCATCGGTAAGCCCTCCTGTAGAATAAGATCGGGAGTAGGAAGCATAGGTGTTATCGGCTTCATTTTGCCAATGTACAGTTCCTAAAATTTTGGATTTTTCTTGGCCATTTTGTTCCAGGATATCAATTTCGCCACATCGTGGCCAACCCACTTCGGAAATGGATTCTCCCATCAACCAAAACGCGGGCCATGTGCCAACAGATTTGGGAAGTTTTGCCCTGATTTTAACTTTCCCATAGGTAAAATTAAATTTGGATTGGGTCTTGATACGCGCAGAAGAATAGTCTTTACCGCCAATACTTTCTTTGTAAGCGTCGATATACAAGAAGCCGTTTTTTAAATAGCTGTTTTTGGACTTGTTGGTGTAAAACTGCGCTTCGTTATTTCCCCATCCAGGAATACCCTCAGCGGTGCCATCTCCTAAGTCATAGGCCCAATATTGCGTGTTTAATGATGAGGCATCAAACTCATCAGACCAAACCAAGCCTACACGGTCGGCATCGGTCAGTACTTCACCCTGTAGGGTTTCTTCGACCTCTTCGGGTTGATTGGCCTCTTTTTGACAAGAGACCATCAACACGAAAAGAAAACTTATTCCTAAGTACTTAAAATCCACTCCCTATTGTTGTCTGGTGAACTTAAAGTACCAAGTAGCTCCAGCAACGTCAGGAAGCCATCCAGAGATTGTTAATTCGAGTGTGTTTTGATCAGCAGAAAGGTTGTAGTTATAGGTGATTTGATTGTTGGCTGGCGCACCGTCTTCACCTGTGTTATGAACTTTTGGAAGTCCCATATATTGGCCTTGACCGCTAATGGTTAGCTCAGTGGCAGTCGCTGCCCATTGGCCTGACTGTGAGCCATTGTGTGGTGCTACAGGAGTACCACAAGCATCTGATCCTCCTTGCCATCCCTCAATCCAAGTAGAGCCATCCATTTGAATTGAAAAGGTACCGTCGTTGTCTAGCTCAAATACATCATCTAAGAGACAAGCACGGGTGCTAAGGTCTTCTGCACTGATGGACCACCAGTTGTAATTACCAGGAGCTTCTCCAACAGCCAAAGATCCTGCCTCAGACGCAAGAGTCCAATACCCAGCTAAGGGGTGGATTTCTTCAGCTTCTTCGGCTTCGTTATCTTTTGAACAAGAAATTAAAAGGAGTGAGGAGAAGATTAGGGGGAATAAAAATTTAACTTTTTTCATACGACATATATCTTTCACAAATTAAAGGTGCGAAAATAAGGATAGGATTGGATTTTTCAAAGTAACAATGGGGATAATTCAGAAAAGAAAAGCCCCCACTTAGGGGGGCTTACTAAATCAAACAAACAATTAATCTTTAAGAAAAAAGGCCTATCTATATAATAGACGATGAAAAAAGGCTAAGGTTTCTTAAATCAATGATAAAATTTATTTTTTTGGAGACCTAAAAGCTCAGGGAGTGTTTTAACAAGGAAGTAAAGCCCAAAGGTCAAGACCAAAACGACTAGTTCCAAATTAAAAATATAATATGGCCATTCCCCAATGATAAAAGGATTATCTACATCCGGGGGACGATTTAAATACATATAATTAGCGTCCAGTAAATAATTAAGCGGCATAATAATTACCGTCAGTAGATTTAAATTTAAAAAGGCTCGGAACCATGAAAAAAGGGGAAGTTCCCTTTTTTGGAAAGCATACATCAACAAAGGCATCACGATGATGCTAAGGTGGTCCACATAATAAAGCAAATAAAGTGGTAAATGGCCATCATAGTGATTCATTTGGGGAGTAAATAGCGATTGAAATCCTCCCAAGATACCCGTATAAAATACAAAGGCAAACCAGGGTTGTTTATTCTTGAGCAAGGGAAAAGCCATACAAATCAATGACGACAGCCCACAAAGGTGAAAAGGCAGATTCTCTTGCAGATTCCACGACCCATGAGCGATGAAATAAGCATTTTGATAAACAAAACCCAAGAATAAAACCACACTCATCCCCATGAGCATTTGCGCTAACTGAGACTGGTTTAATCGTTTGGCAATAGACCAAAGCATCCAAACCACCCCCAAAGAGAGCAGGTTGTTTATCGTCCACTCACGAGTGAACAGATCGATGGTGTAACTTTCCGTAATCAAGGGTTAGTGATGCGGGATCAAACAGCACATTGCATGTCCTGACCGCAACATAAAGGGGATTTGATTTTACCGGCACAACTAGGACATTGCGCTATTTGCACCTTTTTCCCATCATCAAGGATCAGCCAGTCGTTTTGTAAAGGCTCATTACAAGTGGCACAGGTCGCATTGACTTTCATTCCACAAATTGAGCAGCCATAGGTATAATTTGTTGCCATTTTAAATTCAATTTAGTGGTCTTAATGTACTAAAAATATTTATGAATTATGGAGAACTACAGCTATTGGGATCGTACACAAAATATAAAACCATGACATTGAATAGGTTAATTGTATAATTTCAAAAACTTTTAGTAATTTAGATTCCTTTTCTTTCACAACATTTGGTGTAACGGAAAGCCAACTATATCGATTTAATGCGCGTACATTTAAGGAAACTTAAAAACAAAAATGGAACGGTATCCTTGCGTTTGGATACCTTTTTGGGCTATTATACCGACGAGCAGGGCAACAAAAAAGCCCGCCGTATCCGGGAAACATTGCCCTTAAAATTACCTGGAAAAAAGAATATCAACGGTATCGCCAACGCCAATCGAAACGAATCTATTTTAGCGCAAGCCGAAAAAATACGGGCCGAAAAAGAACAATACTTGTTGGAGTCGGGACAGTATCCTTTTTTTGATAAAAATGCAGTGAAAGGGGATTTTTATCCCTTCTTGGATGCATATATCAAAAAACAAATCATTCGACATCCTGCTACCCAAATGACCTGGAAGAGTCTCGAAAAGCAGCTTAAGTCGTATAAGTCTGTTATTTCTTTTGAAGACATAAACACAGCGTTTACCCATGATTTTTTGAATTACCTGCAAACCAAAGCGCAAAAAAGTACCGGTCAAAAACTCACTCCAAAAACGATACTCCTCTACTACGGGAAATTTAAAAGTGTAGTGAAGTATTCCCAAACTAAAAAGCAACTTCCCCTATTGCCAAAATTCCCGGTAATTGCTCCTGTTGCCGAAAAAAAGCCTGTTTTTCTGGCCAACGATGAGGTGGTGAAACTCAACAGCACGCACTGCGCGAATCAAGACATCAAAAATGCTTTTTTGTTTGCCCTATACACCGGGTTGGGTTATTGTGAGATAAAGGGATTGCAATGGAAAAACATCGTACGGGATTCCGATCAATGGCTGTTGGATGTTCCCCATCGAAAAGGCCGTCCGTACCTCTACCCGCTCTCCACTCAAGCTAAGTTGCTGCTTGGCGAACCCGAACCAAACCCCAAACTTCTTTTTCCCCGTATTCGTTCAAAAAGCGAAAACAACCTAATGCTACTTAAATGGGCACAAAAAGCCCAAATTCAACACACGTTGACCTTTAATGTGGCCAAAAACACCTTTGTTTACCGCAATGTCCAAGAACAAAAAGAAATTGTTTTGATCCAACAGTTGTTGGGGCATATGCAGTTAAAAACCACTCAAAAACTGATCGAAAAACTCGGCATTAAAAACGCTCTACTTAAAGATCCTATTAGTGCAAATACTATACAAGCAGCAGAGCCATTTATCAATAAAAAAACACAATTACTGGCTAGCCACAAAAGAATACAGCTTAGAAATTATTCCTATACTTTTTCCAAGCTAAAAACTATACAATAAACTAAAACAAGCGTTTGACCATGGAATGGTATATGAAAAATAGGTATTGGATTTGGGCCGTTACCGGGGTGTATTTTGCCTACCGAATTTTTGTCGGCTTATACTACGCATACTAACCGCCTATTCTTCTATTCCCAGGCTATGGCCGGCGACTTATAGTAGTTTACCCCCTTTTGATCTAAAAGTTTTCCATGAACGGCCAACCTTTTTTTGTAGGCCTCCCATTGCCGTATACTGGGCATGGTCCACCCTATTTCGGCATACCCTAACAATCGAGGAAAAGCCAAATATTCCATCTCAGGTGAATTGCTAATGGTTTCAGACCACAGTGGTGCTTCGACCCCTAATATATCAGCGTTTTCTATACCGTCCACCAAAGCATCTGGATTCCAGGAATAGCCTTTTTCAAGCGGCACATAGCCAGCCCATTTAAGGCCGGAGACGGTTAAGCTGTCGTACTTCATATCAAGGTAGGCATAAGCCGCGGGTGAAATCAAAATTTTAGCTCCCTTTTGTTTTGCAGCTAAGGCATTTTCGGCATTGGCCCAATATTGGGCTACCGAAGGTTGAGGCATGTCCGCAAGTTGTACTTCATCCCATCCGATGGGAATCTTGTTGTATTTAGGGACTATGTCGTAGACCCGGTTAATAAAGGTGATAAAATCTTTTTTCGGGGTGACATGGGATTCATCTCCACCAATATGGATATACGGCCCGGGGGTCATTGCACTGAGTTCGCGGATCACGTCCTCTACAAATTGATAGGTGACTTCTTTTTCTACACACAGGGTCGAAAAACCAACTTCGGTTCCGGTATATAGGTCAGTTGCTTTTCCGTTGCAATTGAGCTCGGCATAGGACGCCAAGGCGGCGTTGGTGTGGCCAGGCATATCAATTTCAGGTACAAGGGTAATAAATTGCTTTTGAGCATAATCGACCAATTCTTTGTATTGTTCTTGTGTATAAAAACCGCCTTCTCCTCCACCCACTTCGGTGCTTCCTCCAACACGGGTCAGTTCGGGCCAGGATTTAATCTCAATACGCCACCCCTGATCATCGCTTAGATGCAAGTGGAGGTAATTGATTTTATAGGGAGCTATCAAATCTATATACCGTTTGACTTCATCTACACTAAAAAAATGACGAGAAACATCGAGCATGGTCCCCCGATATGCATAGACTGGGTTGTCTTGGATAACCCCGGTAGGCAGGTAGTCTTTTTCGGGGGTGAGTTGTCTTAATGTTATCAATTGTTTTAAGGTCTGCCAGGCTCTAAAAAGCCCTACCTCCGCTTTGGCTTTGATGACGATTTTCTTTTTATCAATTTCTAGGGAATAAGCCTCTTCTGACCCGTCGACCTGGTCATCGAGCGAAAAACGAAGCTGGGCATTTCCAGCCTCTGTTACTTCGAGTGCATTCGTGGTATGCATCTCCCACTCTTGTGCGATTTGTTGTCCCAAATCTGAAAAATCAGCATCGATCGAAAGGTTTTGGATCGTGTTTATGTTCAACGCACTTTCGCCAGAGCGTACCGTATTGGGATATGGCAGTAGTGCATGATCTGCAAGTGGTGCGATAGTGGGTGATTGACAGGAGGCCAGTTCAAGGGCAACGGCAAATAGAAAAAGCTTCGGTAGTTTCATCATTGTTTAAATTTTTATTTAAAAATATAAAACTAAAAGAGAAAGAAAGCCTTAAGTCAAAAATTTGTTGGATAAACTAACGATTGCACTTATATTCATTAAAAAATATTTATGCACCAAAAAAACATACGCGTTTTGGTTGTAGGCTGTGGAAATATGGGAATATCACATGCGCATGCCTATGAAAATCACTCCGGATTTACGATTTGTGGATTGGTCTCTCGGGGACCCAGCAAAGAAAAGTTGAATGCATCTCTAAAAGGCGATTACCCCCTATTCGATGATTTTGAAGTAGCCCTAGAGGCCAGTGCACCTGATGCTGTTTGTATCTCCACCTATCCCGAAACCCACGAATCCTATACCCTCATGGCTTTAGAAAAAGGATGTCATGTATTTTTGGAAAAACCCATAGCCACAACTGTGGAAGGTGGAAAACGCATCATGGAAAAAGCCCTAGCCCTTGACAAAAAAGTAGTGGTGGGCTATATTTTGAGGCACCACCCTATCTGGAATCGCTTTATTGAAGAAGCCCAGAAAATGGGCAAACCGCTGGTGATGCGAATGAACCTCAATCAACAAAGCCAAGGCTATATGTGGGATGTACATAAAAATCTTATGCAGTCGTTAAGCCCCATTGTCGATTGTGGAGTGCATTACCTAGATGTCATGTGCCAGATGACCCAAGCGACCCCCCTTAGTGTATCGGCCATAGGGGTTCGCCTCACCGATGAAATCCCGGATACCAACTACAATTATGGACAACTTCAAATTCGTTTTGACGATGGGTCCGTGGGCTGGTACGAAGCAGGCTGGGGTCCTATGGTGAGCGAAACCGCCTTTTTTGTCAAGGATGTTTTTGGACCCAAAGGGTCTGTATCGCTAACGCAAGACAACAAACAATCGGATGACATCGACGGGCATACCAAAACCGATCAAATGCTTATTCATCACAGTGCCATCAACAAACAGAATGAATTTATACAAAAAGATCAGTACATCAATTTTGACGATGCACCCGACCACCAACAACTCTGTGACAATGAACAGGCTTATTTCTTCAATGCAATTGCCCAACAGCTAGACCTGACCAATCACCTTCAACAAGCCATCAGTAGCTTGCAAATCGCCCTGGCTTGCGATGAGTCTGTTAAAACCGGAAAAACTGTTCTACTTTAATTGATAGAAGTTCGCTATGAAAAAGAACGTCCTTACCACCCTCTTGATTTGCCTGCTCGTTAACCGCTTAGATGCGCAAATTGACGTGCAAAACATCGATATTGTTCGTGACACCTATGGTGTACCCCATATTTTTGCGAAAACCGATGCCGAGGTCGCCTATGGATTAGCTTGGGCACATGCCGAAGATGATTTTAAAACCATACAAGAGGGTTATCTGGCCGGAAATGCATTGCTTAGCAAGCATTTGGGGCTTCGGGGAGCCCCCGCCGATTTTATAGCGCAATTCATTGGTTCTGAGGCCCTGGTCGATAAACTGTATCATGAAAAAATTAGCGCAGCCTATAAAAAAGTATTGGAAGGGTATGCCGCTGGACTCAATCAATATGCCGCCACCCACCCCGAAGAAGTGCTCCATAAGGGGTTATTTCCCGTCACCCCAAAAATGATGCTGCGCTACGCACAACTTCAATTGTTTATTTCCTCAAAGGGCGACACATGGGTTTCGCGCATTTTAGACAATGATATACAGCTAAAAATGGAGCCCGAACCGATGAAAGGGTCCAATACCTTTGCCTTCAACAGTGCCAAAACCAAAGATGGGGCTACCTACCTGGCCATCAATACGCACCAACCTTTGGATGGCCCCGTATCTTGGTACGAAGCGCATCTGTGTAGTGAAGAGGGTACCAATATTTTGGGAGCGCTATTTGCTGGGAGCCCCAACATATTGATCGGTACCAACGAACACCTAGCCTGGGCGCACACGGTCAATCAACCCGATAAAACCGATGTTTTTGCCTTAGAAATGCATCCGAGAAAAAAACTACAGTATCGGGTCGATGACACTTATTATACTTTAGAAAAGCACAAGGCAAAAATCACCCTAAAACTGCTGGGCATTCCCTTGCGGATAAACAAAAAATTCTATTCCAGTATCTATGGCCCTACCCTAAAAAACAAACACGGCTATTATGCCTTAAGAACACCAGCCCTGTTTGAGATTCGTGCCCTAGAGCAGTGGTGGCGCATGAACAAAGCCACAAGCTTTACCGAATTTTATACCGCCCTTAAAATGAAAGCCCTACCCGGCTACAATATAGGCTATGCCGACCGTAATGATACCATTTTTTATATCTCCAATGGACTTATCCCCAAGCGAGCCAAAGGGTTTGATTGGAAAAATGTCGTGCCTGGAAATACCCAAAAAACCCTCTGGACTTCTACCTACAATATCGAAGAGCTACCACAAGTGATTCAACCAAAATCCGGCTTTGTGTATAACGCCAACCATACCCCCTTTAGAAGTTCATCGATAGCCGACAACCCCCAAGTAGAGGATTTTGACCCCAATATGGGGTTCGAAACCTATGACAACAATCGGTCCATCCGCCTTAAAACATTGATTGATGCACATGAACGTATAGACTATACCGACTTTAAGCGTATCAAATACGACCACCAGTTTCCTACTCCACTTCAGTACAGTTTTATGGACATCAACGCCCTATTTGCTATAGATCCTACCCAATACCCAGCGCTAGAGTCGCTAATTCGTCGAATTCAGGAATGGGACCGAAAAACAGCAGCCGATTCATACGGTGCTGGGACGTATGCAGTCTTGTATTTTGAACTCTTTAAATACTACAATACACTTCCTGAGCCCAAAATCTTCCCGGAAGCTGTTTTGATCAAAGCCCTCAACGACACCAAAGTATATCTCCTTAAGCACTTTAACTCCACTAATGTTCGACTGGGGGATTTTCAAAAGTTGGTACGCGGCCAAAAAGTTTACCCCATTTTTGGTCTTCCCGATGTCATTACCGCAATGGGTTCTTCCCCCTACAAAGACGGTATGCGAAAGGTCGTGAGCGGAGAATCCTATATTGAATTGGTAAAATTCACCCCTGAAGGACCCGAAATCGAATCGGTAATTTCATACGGAAGTTCAGACCATCCCGATTCACCACATTACAATGACCAAATGGAGCTTTACAAGGAATTTAAAACCAAAAAAATGACCTTAGACAAAGCCACTATTTATCAAGCCGCCCAAAAAATATACCATCCACAGTAAAATGACTAGGTAGTAATTGCTTTCTTGTAAATCGCTTCGTATTGGGCTAAGACAAGCTTTAGGTCAAACTTTTGAGCTTGTGCAAAAGCAGCCGCTTTAAAGGACTGATGCTGTTGAGGATTATTTAAGAGGGTAATGGCTGCTTCGGCCATTTGATCTACCGCTCCAACGGGAAATAAATAACCGGTTTGGCCATGGACATTCACTTCGGGCAAGCCACCTACGTCGGTAGAAATTACCGGCACTTTATGAATCATGGCTTCTAGCGCCGCCAATCCAAAGCTTTCTTTTTCTGAGGGCAACAAAAATAAATCAGAATAACAGAGGATTTTATCGATTTCCAAACTTTTACCCAGGAAAGCGACTTTACGGTCCAATTTAAGTTTGGAAACCAAGCGAACGGCATTTGCTTTTTCAGGTCCTGACCCAACAATCATCAATTTGGCCGGCATAACATCGGCTATTTTTTTAAAGGTTTTTATCACATCTGAAAGCCGTTTTAGCGGACGGAGATTACTGATATGGGTGATGACTTTTTCTTCTTTCTGTGCGATTAACTCGCGTGAGCAGGGCAAATCTTTGCTGTTGTATTTTTCTGTATCGATAAAGTTGGGAATGACATGAATTTCTTTTTTTATCTCGAAAAAATTCAACGTATCCTCTTTTAGACTTTGGGAAACCGAGGTCACCACATCCGAATGGTTGATACTAAAGGTAACCGCACTTTTATAAAAAGGATGACTGCCAACCAGGGTAATATCCGTCCCGTGCAGGGTGGTAACTATGGGGAGGTGAATCCCTTGATCTTCCAACATTTTACGCGCCATATAGGCCGCATAAGCATGGGGAATGGCGTAATGAACATGCAACACCTCAATGTTATAGGCCTTGATAACATCGACCAACTTGGAAGACAAGGCGAGTTCATAGGGTTGGTATTTAAATAAATCATATTCGGGGACAAGCACCTCATGAAAATACAAATTGGTGTTTAGTGATTCCAAACGAACAGGCTGATGATAGGTGACAAAATGCACCTCGTGTCCGGCTTGTGAAAGGGCAATGCCTAACTCGGTGGCGACTACGCCACTTCCGCCAAATGTAGGATAACAAACAATCGCTATTTTCATCTAATCATCTATCAAAGCGTCATATATCAGTCCCTGCATACGGGTTCGTATGTCGTGTTCCCCCATGAGGTTGTTGGCGCGAGTAGGAAAGGTTCGGTTGCTCAAAAAAACAAAGACAATCTCTTCTTCAGGATCGGCCCAGGTATAGGTACCGGTAAACCCAAAATGACCAAAACTGGTGTGGGATACACAGCCACAAGTAGACCCCCGACCCTCGAGCTGTGGCTTGTCAAAGCCTATCCCCCGTCGATTGTTTTCGTCGCAATAATAACAATTGTTAAAGGCATCGAAAGTAGCTTCTTGGAAAAAGCGCTGGCCGTTGTAGTACCCTTTTTGAAGGTACATCTGCATCAACACTGCGACCTCATAGGCATTGGAAAACAAACCGGCATGACCGCCAACACCGCCTTGCATCGCGGCCCCTTCATCGTGTACGTAGCCCTGCAGCTTTTTATACCTAAAAAAAGTATCATCTTCCGAGGGGGTAATACGGTCTAAGTCAATCACATCAGCCGCATTATAGGTTGTACTTTGCAGGCCTAAAGGTTTATAAAAGGTATTCGCGACCAATTGATCCAAGGGTTTTTGATAGGTGTCTTCCAGGTAATACTTCATTAGGAAAAACGCTAAATCTGAATATTTATACTCTAAGGTATCGCGGAGTTCACTCTGTTTAACTTCTTTTAAAATCGCTTTTCGGTAAGACGTTTTTAAATACAATTCATCCGTTACCCGTATGCCAAAGCGGGAAGATTTGTTTTTACGGTAGTATTTTCTACGGGGTTTCCCTTTTTTGTCCAAGGTGGCTTTATAGAAAGGGATAAAAGGGGTCAACCGAGCGTAGTGGGATAAAATTTCCCGGACGGTAAGCGCGTCTTTGTTGGTCGATTTCCAGTCGGTCAACAGGGTTCCAAAAGAAGTGCCTAGGTTAAACTTATAATCGTCATAGGCCTTGAGCACCATGGGCAATGTGCCTAAAATCTTGGTCAATGAAGCCAGGTCATAGACATCTGAGTTTTGCACCGGACGTTGTTTATCATAGGTATGATACCCAAAACTCTTGTGAAATACAATTTTTCCGTGTCGAGCCACAAGCATTTGTAATCCGGGTGTCATGGTGGAGTCCAAGACCACTTGGGCAAATCGTTCTATATCTTTTAGTTTTTCAGGGTCAAATCCTTGCATAGCCGGACTGGCATAGCCTAATTTTTTAAGCGAGTCTAAATCTAAGCCTGCCCCTACCGCATAGTCCGAGGAAACCGAAACCGGTAAACGCCCTTGCGCAGCAGTTGCTCCCCAAAGCACGTCTGCACTCACCCGTTGGGCGATGGCATTGTTTTGGTAACTGACCACTAGGCCGCGAAGGTTGGTGTCACCCTCCAAAGCCTTCAATGCATAGGGTTTGACAAAAATATCCAATACCACCGGGACTTGTTGGGCCAAGGATTGAATCAAGGCCACCTGCTCAGCGTTGAATTTTTCCTTTTTATACGGTGTTGCATCCGAACGGTGGAAACCCACAATCAAGGCTTCCAACCCGTTCAATTGAGGAATGAGGTCTTCCAACTTGTTTCCGATCAAGGGGGTCACGGATCCGTATTTTTGGAGTTGGTCCAAAAATGCGGTACCCTCAGCATCTCCCAAGGGGAGATAGCCGTATTTTTTTTCAGGGTTTAAAGGCAACAAAGCATCGTTTTTTAAAACGGTAATCGCCTGTTCCATGGCCCGGGTTACGAGCATTGTATCTTTGGCAGTAGCTAGATTTTCTATAGCTGTGTCAAGGGCAATAGGGTGATAATCTGCGAGGCCTGCTAAATATTTGGCCTTTAAAATCTTTTTAACCGAATGGGCCAAACGTGCTTCGGTGATTTGTTTGCGTCTATAGGCACGTTTAAAGGTTTTAACGCTCTCGGGTATATCACTCGAGATGAGTAAGACATCGTTACCGGCCAAAAACGCAGCCAAATCCGCATTTTTTACTCCTTCATAGTCAGCAACGCCTTTCATATTCATCGCATCGGTGAGTACCAGACCGTTAAAGCCCATTTGATCGATTAACAAATCTTGAATGGCCTTTTCGGATAGGGACATGGGTAAGCCACTGGGGTCTATAGCGGGTATATTCAGGTGTGCAACCATGACCGAAGACAATCCGGCACTGATTAAGTCACGGTAAGGAGCGAGTTCGATGGTATCGATTCTCGCACGATCAAAATTGACCTGTGGAAGGGTTTTGTGGGAATCTTGTGCCGTATCACCATGCCCAGGGAAATGCTTACCAGAAGTCAAAATACCGGCACGTTGAAGGCCTAGCATAAGCGCACGGGCATTTTGTGTTACAGCCTGAGGGTCTTCACCAAAAGAACGATTGCCTATAATCGGATTGGCGGGATTGGTGTTGATGTCCAAGACCGGAGCAAAATTCATATGGATGCCCAAACGCTTTAGCTGTTCGCCCATACGAAAACCAACCTGCTCAACTATCGCCGGGTTTTGCATGGCTCCCAAGGTCATGTTCCAGGGAAAGGGCGTTAAAGAGTCCAAGCGCATGGCTGCGCCCCACTCGGCATCCAAAGTCGCCAACAAAGGGACTTTGACTTGCTCTTGCAATGCGTTTAACCAACGGCTTTGCTTATAGGGTGACCCTTTGGAAAAAACCACTCCTCCGAGTTGGTAGGTTTTGACCATGGTCAACATTTCATTCAGATGATTTTCATCTTGTTTGGGATAAATCATGGGGACAAAAAGTTGGCCAATTTTTTCGTCCACGGTAAGTTGTTGGTACACACTATCGACCCACTGTTGCTGGGCAAGTGCATCGACAGCACGCAAAGGGTCAGGTTGCTGGGCAAAGGTCATAGGCATTGCACCAAGTAAGACTAGGAAGAGGAGAGCAAAGTTTTTCATGATTTAAAAAATCGACTGTGCCAACTTTGATGGGCCGGAACTTCCCAGCTTTCATTAAAATCGGCTTTGTTTAAAACTATGTTATTAAAAACTAGGGTATTTTTGGATACTGCCCGACTGGCAGCCATGGCCTTAAATTCGGTCAACGGTTTATAGCTAATGTATTCACCTTGTTTAAACGTCACATTCATTTTGTCCAATAAAATCAGGTCAAATTGTTGCTCCAGAGATTGGATAAAACGTACCGAAGCATCGATGGAACATCCGGAAGCTGCCTGTTGTTGTTGATCCAAACCAAATACGATAAAATGGTTATAGGGCAGTATAAATCCGGCTTGCAGTGCTTGCCCGTGGGCCGTCCATTGGGTAAGAAATTCGCTACATGCCTGATGAATTTGGTCGGCAGTCGTCGCATCAAATTTTCGGCTGGATGGGTAAATCCAAATTCGCGCTTGGTCGGGCAATTGATCAAAAGGAACGAGCATGGCTATAAATCTTGAGCTTCGGCGATGAGTTCGGCAATATCCTTGACCTGTATCTGCTCGGACTTCTCTTTGTTTTTTACCCCATCGGTCAACATCGTATTGCAAAAAGGGCAGGCCGCTGCAATAATATCGGGGCTCGTTTCGAGGGCTTCTTCCGTACGTCGGATGTTGATGTCTTGCTTACCCTTTTCGGGCTCTTTAAACATTTGTGCTCCGCCGGCGCCACAACACAATCCTTTGGCTTTGCAATTTTTCATTTCCACCAATTCGGCATCCAACTTTTGGATTAAGCTACGGGGCGCTTCATACACCTGATTGGCCCTACCCAGATAGCAGGGATCGTGATAGGTGATTTTTTTTCCTTTAAACTGATCGCCTTCCAATACCAATTTGCCCTCTTCCAAAAGCTGTTTGAGCAATTGTGTATGGTGAATCACCGTGTAGTTGCCCCCTAGCGAAGGGTATTCATTCTTTAGGGTGTTAAAACAATGTGGACATGCCGTGACGATACGGGTGATTTCATACGCGTTAAGCAGTTCGATGTTCGCCAGGGCTTGCATCTGAAACAAAAACTCGTTTCCGGCACGTTTGGCGGGGTCTCCCGTACAACTCTCTTCGGTTCCCAAAACAGCATAGGACACCTGACATTGCGAAAGTATTTTGATAAAGGCCTTGGTGATTTTTTTGGCACGTTCATCAAAACTTCCGGCGCAGCCCACCCAAAACACAATTTCGGGCTTTTTTCCTGCAGCGACCATCGCCGCGACTGTAGGGACTTCCATAGTGTGATTTTTTAATGTTCTTGACCGTCGTCAAAAACCTCTATTGTTACTTCTTTTTCGACCAGATCGGTAAACTTCCCATTGTAGCGTGTAGCGCGAACAAGGTGGTTGTCTATCCAGTGGTAGTTGCCTCCACGAGGTTTGCCCATCAGCAGGCTGTGGTATTTAAACCCGTTCTTTTTTAACCAGCGTTCGGTCACATCCCTGTGTGCCTCAACGCGGGAAGTGAAAAAACAAATCAAATGCCCCTCGTCATACCATTTGTTAAGGGTAACCAACGCATCGGGAAAATGTGCTGCCGTTTCCATACGCTCGGGTTCTTCGTTGGGGATGTCATCACAAATCGTACCATCGATATCCACAAGGTAGTTTTTGATCCCTTCGGGTAAAACCGGGCTGACCACCTCCCCGTTTTCGACTTTTTGGTGTAAATAGCTTTCTGCTTCCTCTTTTTCCATGTAGTTGTATTAAATTAAAGTTGTGTCCATTGCATGCGATCCTGGCTGTTGAATGGCCAAGGGGCGCCATTGTTTTCGATATTTCCCATCATATTGTTTAGTGCAGTGGGTGCTGCCGATTGTTCCATCACCAGGTATTGGCGCATGTCCATGATAATCGACAAGGGGTCTATATCAACCGGGCAGGCTTCTACACAGGCGTTGCAGGAGGTACAGGCCCACAATTCTTCGGGGGTAATATAATCGCCCAACAATTGTTTTCCATCGGTTATTTCGGTGCTTTTTGTTTGTCGTAGATGTGCCGCCACTTCGGTGAGCCGGTCGCGGGTGTCCATCATGATTTTTCGAGGCGATAATTTTTTTCCGGTTAGGTTAGCCGGACATTGACTCGTGCAACGACCGCATTCGGTACAGGTGTAGGCATTTATTAATTGAACCCAGTGGAGGTCTGTCACCTCCGAAGCACCAAATTTTTGGTTGGCGGCCGTATCATTTACCGGAGTTGCATAAGGGTCCGCATTGGGATCGAGCATTAATTTAACCTCTTGGGTAACCACCGGATTGTTGGCAAAGGCCCCTTTGGGGGCTAAATTGGCAAAGTACGTATTGGGAAAGGCTAACAAAATATGTAAATGTTTGGAATAGTAGAGGTAATTTAAAAAACCAAATATCCCAACGATATGCATCCACCAAAACGTCCGTTCTAAACTCATGAGTGTGGGAGTAGGAAGTCCTTCAAACAAAGGAAGTAAGATTTGTGAAATGGGAAAACTCCCAACTTGCGGATAAGCCTCAACCCCACGCAATTGCAGGCTGAGATCGGTCGCATTCATCAACAGAAAAAGGCTCATCAAGAGCACCTCAAAATACAAAATCAAATCGGCATCCCATTTGGGCCATCCTTGCATTTCGGCTTTACAAAACCGTTGAATGCGCAACACATTACGGCGACACCAAAAAATCACCACCACGACCAATACCCCAAGGGCAAACCATTCGAAGGCAGCGATCAAAACGTTATAAAAATTCCCTAAAATTGGTGCAAAAAGGCGGTGGCTACCTAACAAGCCATCCAAGACAATTTCTAAAAGTTCGATGTTAATAAACAAAAATCCGATGTACACAACGATGTGTAAAAGTCCGGCTATCGGCTTCGTGACCATTTTGGATTGCCCCAAAGCGATACGAGCCATATTCTTCCATCGAGCAGCTTTTTGATCGTTTCGGTCCATCGGTCGGCCCAAAGCAATGTTTTTACGGATTCGATTGATGTTTCGCACAAAAAGGGCCAAAGCCCCAACGAGCATCAATCCGAAAATCAAATTAGGAAGATAGGCCATGTTCGTCAGTCGTCTTTTTCTTTAGTGTAGGGCGTGTTTTTTTTGCCAAAGAGCGAAAAGTGAACATAGCGTTTGGGGTTGTTTTTTAAATCGTTAAGCAGCGACTCCAATTCTTCGAGTGTTGCGTTGAGTTGGGTATAAAGCGCCGGGTCATTAATCAATTTGCCGGCTGTTCCTTGACTGGTGTTTACCTGGTCGAGTACTTGATTTAGGTTGGTTGCAATTTTGTTGTATTGTGCCAAAATGGCTTTAAAATCTACTTCGACCAATGAATCACTGATTTGACTCAGGTTGGCCGAGGTACTCGCTAGGTGTTTAAAGGTGGTGTCTAGTGCCGTTGCATTACTGTCCAGCAAACGGTTGAGTTTTCGGGTAATATTGTTGGCATTTTCAACGGTTCTTGTGAGTTCGCTTAGCGTAGTTTTAAGATTTTCCTGGGTTTGGTTATTCAATACGTTGCTTACCCCATCAAACAATTCATCCACACTGGTCAAGGTACTGGTGAGCTTTTGCTGAAGCGGAGCGATTTGTTGATTGACCAATTCAGTAAAACCCGGTTGAACTCCCGAGGGCAACGTATCACCGGTTTTGATCGATTTTCCATTTTCAAAAATCGGCTGAATCATGATTGCCTTACCTCCGATCAATCCCGTTTCGTACAGTATGGCCTCACTTGCTGAGGAAAAAGCAAGGTCACCACGCACACGCATGCTGACCAAAATTTGAGTGCTGCCGGGCAAAAAATCAATCTTGGTGATTTTACCGATGGAAAGGCCGTTGATATTGACGTCAGCGCCTATAGACAAACCTTCGACCTCGTCATACACAGAATAGATGACTTTTTGTTTTGAAAAAACAGAGCTGCCTTTAAGGAAGTTAAAGCCAAAATAAAAAAATCCAAGTCCAAAAATGACGAGTAAAGCCGTTTTAATTTCGCGAGAAAGTTTCAATGTATTGCTGCGTTAGTTGACAAAGTTACAAAATATTTATGGCCTTACAGGGACAGCTCAACTATTGAATTGCCTCCTCAAGGGGTATTTTCTTTCCGTTTTTATACGCCACTATAAAAGCACTGCTATAGCCTTTGCCCTTGGCGGTGTCTAGGTATTCCTTGGCAGTACTATAGCGTGTTGTATTGCCGTAAAAATAACGGTATACTTTTCCTTGTTTTTCACTATAAACTCCTTTGAGGCCTTTCCAGTTGTAGGACTGGTGTCCCACTTGCTTTTGGCTGGCTGCAATCTGTACCCTAAAATCGACAGAGGATGAAGACATACGCTCTTCGGCCTTATTGACAGACGGTACATCCGTTTCGGTCTGCAAATCCTCCGCCACGGTGAGCGCCAAGTTTTTTTTATAATCGATAATGGCATCGGCAATGGCTTTAGCCATGTCGTCCTGTCCTTTTTTGGAATTGAGAAAAGCCCCCTCTTTGGTGTTGGTTAAAAATCCCGTTTCGATCAAAACACTGGGCATATAGGTGTATTTGAGCACGATAAAACCGGCCTGCTTAACGGTGCGGTTTTTACGCTTTAAATTTTTGACAAAGCGTTTTTGAATCGCATCAGCGGCAGCGATGCTTTGGTCGAGGTAGGTTTCCTGCATGAGGGTGAGTCCGATAACCGACTCGGGATTGTTGGGGTCGAATCCGTCGTAGTTTTGCTCATAATTTTCTTCAAAAAAGATCACCGAGTTCTCCTTTTTGGCAATTTCAAAATTCCGCTGGTTGGCATGAAGTCCCAAAACAAAAGTGCCTGCACCATAGGCCTGACTACTATGGGCATCGCAATGAATGGAAATAAACAAATCGGCATCGGCTTTGTTGGCGATATTAGCGCGTTCAATCAAGTCGACAAAAACATCTGTTTTGCGGGTGTAGATAATACGGAGGTTTTTTTCTTTGGCCAGGCGTTTTCCGAGTTCGAGGGCTATATTGAGGGCAATTTTTTTCTCATAATAACCATTCCCACGGTTCCCAGGGTCTTTGCCGCCATGGCCGGCATCGATCACTACGACAAAGGGTTTTGGAGGAGGCGAAAAACTGGCCCAACTGATTATGGGCACAAACAGTAGCCATAGACCCACCCAAAGGCTGAGGTTCAATAAACAATTTTTAGGCTGCGTATTCATTTTAATAAGACTAAAAACCAAGGCTTACTCTCTAAAAATATCCTTAATTTTGGGCATCATTAAGTTCGTTAATGATAACAAATTTAGGATTAATCAACTTGCGCACAAAGTCTTTTTATACAGTTGGATTGTTAATATGTTTTGGCGTTCTCCGGAGCTACGGACAACAAACCATCCCAGATTTACCATCGGTTCCTGCTGTAAAAGACTCCTTGGCACTAGCTGTTCAGGACACGATTCCTAAAAAAGAACCCTTGCTGCTCGACAAGGTAAAATATACGGCCAAAGACTCCATACGCATCAACAAAAAAGAGAATAAACTCTACCTCTACAATGAAGCGGAGATGCAATACCAGGATATTTTGCTCAAATCAGGAATTATCGTGTTGGACTATTCGACCAACGAGGTATATGCCGGACGTATAGCGATTGACACCTTGGGTACCTTGGACCAGTTCCCCTATTTTAGGCAGGGAAGTAACGAGGTCAATCCGGATTCTATACGGTTTAATTTTGATACCCAAAAGGCCTTGATCTGGAACTCAAAATCGGCCGAGGCCGGGATGAATGTATTTGCCGGTTTTACCAAAAAAGAAAACGATTCGGTGTATTATTTGCAAAATGCCAAAGTCACCACGGCTGGAGAACTTGAGGATGCCGATTATTATTTTAAAACACGTAAGGCAAAATTGGTTCCAAAGGGAAAAATTGTAACCGGATTTACCAATATGTACATTGCGGATGTTCCTACCCCTGTGGCCTTACCCTTTGCCTATTTCCCCTCAACCCAAGAGCAGGCCTCTGGATTTATTTTTCCGACTATCGGCGAAAACAACAACCGGGGATATGCCATTCAAAACGGGGGCTATTATTTTGATCTTTCGGACTATTTCAATTTAACCCTCTTGGCCGATTATTATACCAATGGCAGCTATGGACTAGCGACCAGCAGCACGTACAAAAAGCGCTATAAATATTCGGGAAGTCTCAGCTTACGCTATGAAAAATTGGTCACAGGAGAGCGCGGACTTCCGGGCTATGCCAACTCGACAGTGTTTAACGTACGCTGGTCCCATGCCAAGGATGCAAAAGCCAGTCCCTACTCCAATTTTTCCGCTTCGGTGAACTATGGCAGTAGTGACTATTACCAACAATCGGTCAACCAGTTGAATTCACCCAATTTTCTCAACAACAACTTAAATTCTTCCATTTCCTACAACAAAATATTCCCAGGAACCCCCCGGGTAAATACCTCCATCACCACGACACTATCGCAAAACTCGCAGACCAAACAAGTCAACCTTACCCTCCCGACTTTTCAGGCTAGTATGGAGCGTATTTTTCCTTTTGCGCCCAAAGACAGTCCAAAAAAAGGTGCGATACAGAACATCAATATCCAGTACTCTACCCGTGCCGAACAACGCATTATAACCGACGAAGATAAACTCTTTAAAAAAGGGATGTTTGATGAGGCCAAGTCGGGAATGGTCCATAATATTCCAATTTCTACAAATTTTAAATTGTTTAAATATTTAAGTTTAAGTATGGGGGGTACCTTCAAAGAAGTCTGGACCCCAAAAACGGTACGCTATAACGACTATTCTGAAGCAGAAGGGCGAGCTACCAAAGATACTCTAGATGGCTTTGGTGCTTTTAGAACCTACAATTACAGTGCGAGTTTGGGAACTACCCTCTATGGAATTGTCAATTTTGATAAGGGACGCATTCGTTCGATTCGGCATACGGTACGCCCCTCGATCAGTTATGGTATCAATCCCAGTTTTGAAAAGTATTATGACGAGTACATCATTGATGCAGATGGCAATACCCGAGAATACACCCGTTTTGAACCCAGTTTATTTGGACTTCCCGGTAAAAGTTTTTCCAGTAATATGGGTATCTCCATCAGCAATAACTTTGAAGCCAAAGTCGTCGATCGAGATACCACCAATACCGAGCTAAAGAAAATTAACCTCCTCAAAAACCTGATTCCCTTGGCTGGAGCCCGGTACGTATGACCACGGGTATTGACCTGCTCAAAGGAAAAATGTCCATAAACCTCGGGGCTACTTTTGATCCTTATGCGCTCGATGCCAACAATATCCGCCATAACGCTTTTGACTTTAGAATGACCAGTGCCAATATGAACATGAGTTATTCGATTAACAACAACACCTTTGGCGGTGGTGAATCTACCGAAAACACCGAAGTTACTTCGAGTGGTGGACGTGGTGATGATTTGTTTGGCCAAGCACCCAGTATTACCAATAACCGTAGTAATCCCGAAGATGAATCGCCTGCCAAAACCTATCCGCTCTACCGCACGCAATTGCCCTGGAGTCTCAAATTTGCCCACTCCTTGACCTATGTCAATGCTACGGGGCAAAATACCATCTCGACCAATTCGCTGATGTTCTCGGGCAACCTAGAACTTACTCCCAAATGGAAAATTGGCCTTTCTTCGGGTTATGATTTTAAAGGAAAAGGATTTACCTACACCCAATTGCGTTTCGACCGTAATTTGGATAGTTGGAAAATGAATTTTAGCTGGGTTCCCTTTAGTGAACGTGCCTCTTGGAATTTCTTTATTGGCATAAAATCGGGCATGCTCAGTGATATCAAATACGAAAAAAACAGAGAACCTGATCGTAAATTATAATGTTTTACCCATGAAAAAACAAGTCATCCACACCCCCAACGCCCCTGCCCCTATTGGTCCTTATAACCAAGCCATTAAGGTGAACAACACCCTTTACCTGTCCGGACAAGTGGCTTTAGACCCCACTACGATGGAATTGGTCAATGGGTCCATCGAACAAGAAACCAAGCAGGTAATGGAAAACCTTAGTGCTGTATTACAAGCCGGAGGAATGAGCTTTGAGCAAGTGGTCAAAACAACCATTTTTTTAAGTGACATGAGCTTATTTCAGGCGGTCAACGAAATCTATGGCAGTTATTTTGATGCAGCTACAGCTCCGGCACGTGAAACCGTTGCCGTCAAAACCTTGCCCAAAAATGTCAATGTAGAAATCGCAATGATTGCGGTTGACTAAAGCCGATTACAAAAAATCGACATCCAAAAGGCTTTTGTGGTAGGCAACCAATCCGTCTATTGGACGCTTGACCAATCGGCCTAGCTTAAGGTCAAAGGTAGTCAATACACGCTCGATCTCGTCTTTTAATAGAAAGGCAATCGATCCTACAAAATGTATAGGGACTTCTCGCGCGTCTTTGAATTGCAATATTTGATGGTTGATGAATCGAGTCATACCATTTTCGATAATGGTTTGCATCATCGCATGGGACTTGTTTTCAATCAAAAATTTGGCAAATCTGGCCAAATAGGTATTGGGATTTTCTTTTCGGTAAATATTTTCCTTGATTGTATCGGCATCCAACTCATACTCACTTTCGAACTTGGATCGTAATTCGGGGGGCATTTCATTAAAATAGTAAGCACGTATAAGTTGCTTGCCATAGAAATTCCCGCTGGCTTCATCCATCAACACATAGCCCAAAGAAGTTACTTTTTGTTCGATCTGCTTACCGTCAAAATACGTACAATTTGATCCGGTACCTAAAATACAAACGATAGAAGGCTCCTGGGGTTCAACCGTTGCATATACAGCAGCATAAGTGTCCTCCTTGACATTGAGTACGGCCTGAGTAAAAATTTCACGAAATACCTTGGTGATGCGTTCTTGTGGGGAGGCTATCCCACAACCAGCACCATAAAAATACAGGTGGGTAACATTTTTACGGTTTTGATATAAATCAAAATTATTGATAATCCGTTCCGTAAGTATGGCGCTAGAGAGCACTTGAGGATTGAGTCCCAGCGTTTGGGTCGAAAAGAGTACCACCCCTTTGGCATCAATCGCAATCCAGTCGGTTTTGGTCGAACCGCTATCTACAACCAGTATCATTCCTTATAACTGATTGATGTGCTTGGCAAGATCGAGCAACTTGTTGGAATAGCCACATTCGTTGTCGTACCAGCTTACAATTTTAAAGAAATTTGCATTGAGTTCCATCCCGGCATCTGCATCAAAAATTGAAGTGCGAGGGTCACCTACAAAATCTTGAGAAACCAAAAGCGCTTCTTCATAGCCCAAAACACCTTTCATTTCATTTTCGGAGGCCGACTTCATCGCCGCTTTGATTTCGGTATAGGATGTAGCCTTTTTAAGACGAACGGTAAGATCTACCACCGATACGTTAGCCGTAGGTACACGGAAAGCCATACCCGTCAATTTGCCCACCAAAGAAGGAATCACTTTGGTAACCGCTTTTGCAGCTCCGGTTGAGGCAGGAATAATGTTGAGCAACGCACTTCGTCCTCCTCTATAATCTTTTCGCGAAGGACCATCGACCGTGAACTGTGTGGCAGTGGTAGCGTGGACAGTAGTCATCAAACCTTCGACAATCTCAAAATGATCATTGAGAACTTTGGCGATGGGTGCCAAACAGTTGGTCGTACACGAAGCATTGGATACAATTTTCTGATCGGCCGTAGCCTTAGTATGGTTAACCCCCATGACAAACATAGGCGCATCGGGAGATGGAGCCGAAATAACTACTTTTTTGGCCCCACCTTTAAGGTGTGCTTCTGCTTTTTCTAAAGAAGTAAATATACCGGTACATTCAGCGACAACGTCTGTATTTAATGTCCCCCAGCCTATGGCAGCGGGATCGCGTTCTGCCGTGATGATTACCTCATGGCCATCGACAACCAAGTTGTTGTTTTTTACTTCGACAGTTCCATTGTAATTGCCGTGTACAGAGTCGTATTTTAGTAAGTATGCAAGATGGTCAACATCTAATAAATCATTGATTCCAACGACAACTACATCGTCTTGTTTCATTGCTGCGCGAAAAACCAAACGTCCAATTCGTCCAAATCCGTTGATTCCAATTCTTAAGGCCATTTTTAGTGTATTTAATTTATTGAGTTATTATATAGTGAGAATGTCCGAAACACGGATCAGTTCTTTGTTAATTTTCGATTTGCCCTTGATGGCTTTGTTGAGTTCGGTCAGAATCATTTGATCGTCCTTGATTCCAACCATAAAGTTGGATTTCCCTTTTAATAGGGCCTCTACGGCAAAAACACCCATACGTGAGGCCAACACCCGGTCAAAACAACTCGGTGCACCCCCCCGTTGCATATGCCCCAAAACAGAAACACGAACTTCGTAGTAGGGCATGTTTTTTTCTACATAAGAGGCTATTTCAAAGACATTTTTTCCCGTCTTATCCCCTTCTGCAACCACCACGATACTGGAAGACTTGCCCGATTTTTCGCTTCGTTTTAGGGATTCCAACAGGCGTTCTAGTCCCATATTTTCTTCGGGGATCAAGATTTCTTCGGCCCCCGAACCAATACCGGCATTTAGGGCTATATGCCCGGCATCTCTTCCCATGACCTCAACAAAAAATAATCGGTTGTGCGAAATGGCAGTGTCCCGAATCTTATCGATAGCCTGAGTTACCGTATTGAGAGCGGTATCATAGCCAAGGGTGTGACTAGTTCCATAGATATCATTATCAATCGTACCGGGTATTCCAATAACCGGAAGACCAAATTCCTTTTGGAAGATCATCGCACCCGTAAAGGAACCGTCTCCACCAATGACGACCAAAGCATCAATTTGATGTTTTTGAATGGTTTCAAAGGCTTTTTTACGGCCTTCTTTGGTTCTAAATTCTAAGCACCGAGCCGATTTAAGCATGGTCCCTCCTTTATTGATGATGTTATTCACTGTGCGGGGAGTCATTACCCGGGTCACGTCATCGATTAGCCCTTGGTAGCCCTGGTAAATGGCTATGCATTTTATTTGGTGATAGGCCGAGGTACGTACGACAGCACGTATGGCCGCATTCATCCCGGGGGCATCGCCTCCAGAAGTAAGTACAC
>RFYP01000071.1 GCA_009921175.1 Flavobacteriia bacterium
AGTAAGTCGATAAATACATCGCGGCCAAATTGCATACGGTAATCCAAGGCAAACAAGGTGGCGTGCACCACGGCTTCGGCATCATCGGCATTGACGTGCAACACGGGCGAAAGGGTCACTTTACCCACATCGGTACAATAGGTGCTGGATCGCGCATCGAGGTAGTTGGTCGTAAAACCGATTTGGTTGTTCACCACAATATGTAGGGTTCCTCCGGTGCCATAGCCTTTGAGGCCCGCCATTTGAACAATTTCATAGGCCAAGCCTTGACCGGCAATTGCGGCGTCTCCATGCACCACGATGGGCAGTACTTTGGATGCATCTCCATCAAATTTTTGTTCGAGCTTGGCTCGGGTAATCCCTTCAACTACTGTACCCACGGTTTCGAGGTGAGATGGGTTGGGCGCAATGTTCATGTTGATTTGATGCCCTAGGTCGGTGGTCCGGTTGGAGGTCCAGCCAAGGTGGTATTTTACGTCACCGTCAAAAACGACTTCCTCATAGTCTTTTCCATCAAATTCACTAAAAATATCTTTGGCCGATTTGCCAAAGATATTGGTCAGGGTATTAAGGCGACCCCGGTGTGCCATCCCCATGACAAATTCTTTTACTCCTACCGCGGCGGCCGATTCAATTACAGCATCCAAAGCAGGGATTAGAGACTCACCGCCTTCCAAAGAAAAGCGCTTTTGTCCTACATATTTGGTATGTAAAAAATTTTCAAAACTAACCGCCTGGTTCAGCTTTTTGAGAATGTGTTTTTTTTGCTCAACGCCAAAGTTTGGGTGATTGTCATTGATGTTAAGCCGTTGTTGAATCCAATTCACCCGTTCAGGGTCACGAATGTACATATATTCAATTCCAATTGACTCACAATACACACGCTGAAGGTGGTCTATGATTCTCCGTAGGCTGGTTGGGCCAATACCCATGATGGAGCCAGCGTTAAATACCGTATCCAAATCTGCCGGGCTTAGGCCAAAATTTTCGATGGCCAGAGTCGGGCTGTATTTTCTTCGGTCACGAACGGGGTTGGTCTTGGTAAACAAATGTCCTCGGGTTCGGTAACCGTCAATGAGTTTGACGACCTGAAATTCTTTGCGTACCTCTTCGGGCACTTCACGCTGTGCCGTCTCGATTGCACCGTTTTCTATTCCAAAATCAAAGCCTTGAAAAAAAGCCCGCCAACTCGGCTCTACAGCGTCTGGATTTTGTAAATAATCGTCGTAGAGCTGTGCAAAATATTCGGTGTGGGCCGCATTCAAAAAGGAATACTTATCCATAAGTGCAAATTCTATTGCTTACAGTTCTCAAAAGTACAACTTTTCGCCAAAGGCCCTTATTTGTTTGGCAATAAATCACATTTTTGGACCCGCTTTTGCATTTTTGATACAATTCTATTTTGTTCAAAAAAATAGTGCAGTCAAAGCAGTGATTTTTTAAAGATTTTTAAGAATTTTAGTGCATGTATGCCTTAGTCGATTGCAATAATTTTTATGCGTCTTGTGAACGGGTTTTTCAGCCGCAGTGGGAAGGCAAACCCGTGGTGATTTTGTCCAACAACGACGGCTGTGTGATTGCGCGAAGCAACGAAGCCAAGGCATTGGGTATCCCAATGGGAGCGCCCGCGTTTCAATACCAAAATGAGTTTAAGAAACACGGCATAAAAGTTTTCTCGTCCAACTACCCCCTCTACGGAGACATGAGTAGCCGGGTGATGAAAATCTTAACACAATACACCCCTGAGGTGGCGGTATATAGTATCGACGAGGCTTTTTTACGGTTTAGGGGTTTTGACCACCAAAACCTGCACGACCACTGTCAAAAACTCCGACAACAAGTCCTACAATGGACCGGTATTCCGGTCTCGGTAGGCCTTGGACCGAGCAAGGCCTTGGCGAAAATTGCCAACCGGATTGCCAAAAAATTTGCCGAAAGAACCAACGGAGTTTACCTTATAGACAATGAAGAAAAACGGCTTAAGGCCCTTCAATGGACCTCCATAGGAGAGGTTTGGGGAATTGGACGACAGCACCGCAAACGCCTAGAAGCACTGGGAATAAAAACGGCCCTAGACTTTGTCCATCTGCCAGACGACTGGATTCGAAAACAGATGAGTGTCATCGGGCTTCGCCTAAAAAAAGATTTAGAAGGCCTGCCTTTTATCCAATTCGAAGAGCTTCAACACCCCAAAAAATCCATTGCTACCACCCGAAGCTTTGAAGGCACAATCCGTGATTTTGCCGATCTCGAAGAGCGCATTACAACTTTTGCCACTAGTTGTGCCGAAAAACTACGGCAACAAAAAAGCCACTGTCATGCTGTGCTGGTCTTTGTACGCAGTGACCCACACAAAAAAGGGGCTGTAGCCTACCAAAACAGCTGCACCCTAGGACTCCCTTATGCTACCAACTCGAGCATCATCCTGAGCAAATTTGCCCGTAGAGGCCTCAAAAATCTCTATCGAAAAGACATCGACTATAAAAAAGCCGGGGTCATCTTGTTGGATCTCGTCCCTGCACAAACAAGGCAGTTAACCCTTTTTGATGCACATATCGGCCGGCATGATGCCCTGATGAAAACTATAGACACCCTCCATAAACGTTTTGGTCCCCATAAAATGAAACTGGCTAACCAGGACCTACAACGTACTTGGAAAATGAAACAAAACCACCTGTCCCCACGCTTTACCACCGAATTGACCGAAATCATTCGTGTAAAGTAAACTATGGCAGACAATCTTGTATTTTTTAAACCCGACCCCAATATCGGCAACACACACTTTTTGGCCCAAGAAGGCATTTCGGCAGGCTTTCCTTCACCGGCCGACGACTTTAAAGAACTGCGCATCAGCATCGATCAAGAAGTAGTCAAAAACGAAGAGGCTACCTTTTATGCCCGAGTATCGGGAGACTCCATGCAAGGCGCGGGGCTCGAGGATGGCGACCTACTGGTCATAGACAAAAGTCAAGCTGCTGGGGATGGAAAAATAGCAGTCTGTTTTATCGATGGAGAGTTTACAGTAAAACGCCTTAAGGTAGAAAAAGACTGTGTTTATCTAATGCCCGAAAACCCCAAATACCAACCCATCAAAGTCACCGAAGACCAGCAATTGCAAATCTGGGGCATCGTGACCTATGTGGTCAAAAAACTCTGATCTAGGCTTGTAAGACCTTATCAAAGGTTTTGGCCAAAAAGGCAGCCAATTGTTCATTGCTAAACTCCATAGCCGATTGTTGAGCAGCCAAAAACAATTCGGGTGGGCTACCCACCAACATGATACTCAGCAAAAGAAATTCGTGTTTTTCGGTAAACGAGGGAATGGCCTGGCGGTTACGCAAATCCCGGTTTAGGTCTTTGATCAAAGCTAAGAGTATGGGGCTTTGGTAGGTGCTCTTTCGGACATAGGACTGGTTGGCCAAATAAAATTTTTTGACCTCTTTCCGGCTTACAAAATCAAAGTACCCCTTAAAACTCAAATACAAATAATCGTATACTGTTTGGGCCTGTTCGCGGGAAGAATCGAGCACCTTTTTGATTTGCTTGTTCATTTGATGCACCACAGCTTCAAACACGGCATCTATATCGTCAAAGTAATTGTAAAACGTCCCGCGGGCAATACCCACGGCTTCGACTATATCGTGTACCGTTGTATTTTCTACACCACGGGTAGTAAATAACTTGAGGGCCTGCTGCATCAATGCCTCACGAATGCGTTCTTTATTTTGCTGCCTAAGCCCCACTGTCCTAGAACCGTTCTATGATCCCAGCTATTCCCTGACCACCACCAACACAAGCGGTAACCATGCCGTATTTTTGTTGGCGTCTTTTCATTTCGTTCAGCAGTTGAATGGTAAGTTTTGCTCCGGTACATCCCAAAGGATGTCCCAAGGCAATTGCCCCACCATTGACATTGACCGTTTCGGGATCTAATCCGGCTTCTTGAATCACCGCCAAAGCCTGGGCTGCAAAAGCCTCGTTGAGTTCGGTTTGCTGAATGTCTTTTAGCGCTAGGCCGGTTTGCTTGAGCACCTTGGGAATGGCTACACAAGGACCAATACCCATGTATAAGGGATCTACTCCCCCGACAGCACAGCCGACCAATCGACCGATCGGATCGAGTCCCAACGCCTTGACCATTTCTTCACTTACGATCAACGTAAAGGCCGCGCCGTCCGAAGTTTGTGATGCATTGCCAGCAGTGACAACGCCGTCTTTTTTAAAGGCGGGTCGCAATTTACTCAGACCAGCTAGGGAAGTGTCTCTTCGCACTCCCTCATCGACCGCAACCGTATGGGAGGTTGTTTTTCTTTGGTCGTCTTCGACAAAAACTTCTTCTACCTTAACGGGTACTATTTCTTCTTTAAAATGACCTGCATCGATGGCTGCAGCTGCCTTTTGATGGGATTGTACTGCAAAGGTATCGGCGGCTTCTCGACTGATGTTGTACTTGGCCGCCACGGCTTCGGCCGTAGCCCCCATACTTACATGGTAGTTGAGGTTTTCTACATTGGCCGTATAGCTGGGTGCGAGTTTATAGCCCGTCATGGGAATCATACTCATGCTTTCGGCACCTCCAGCCAGATAAACATGCCCCATCCCCGCCTTTATTTTGGCGGTAGCCAGTGCGATCGCTTCCAATCCTGAAGCACAGTAGCGGTTGATGGTGATTCCGGGAACCTCCTTGCCCAAAGCCCGGGCGGCAATAAGACGGCCGACTTGCAGACCCTGCTCCCCCTCGGGGTTAGCACATCCGACAATCACGTCGTCCACCGTTTTGGGATCGAGTTTTGGGACGGTGGCCATCAAATGTTTGATGACTTCTACGGCCAAGTCGTCTGAACGGAAATTTTTAAATCCGCCTTTTTTGGCCTTGCCCACCGCCGAACGGCAACCTTGTATAATGTATGCTTCCATGATTAGTTTCTTAAGGGTTTATTATTCATCAATAGGTATTGAATCCGGTCGAGGGTTTTTTGGTTGCCCAACAAACTCATAAACCCTTCACGTTCGATGTCTAACAAATACTGTTCGCTGACCTGCTGGGCGCTGGTGAGGTCACCCCCACAGAGGACGTAGGCGATTTTACGAGCAATCTCTACATCGTAGTCCGACATATATTCGCCCAATCGAAATTCGTTGATGGCCGAATAAAGAACACTCAAACCTCCACGCCCAAGCACTTGTATATCGGTTCGGGGGCTGGGCGGAACATAGCCATTGGCCAATTGCAGGACTTTTTCTTTGGCCATTCCTATGTTACGCGGGGTGTTGTAACAGACAAAATCACGCCCTTTTTGCAAATAGTCG
>RFYP01000072.1 GCA_009921175.1 Flavobacteriia bacterium
AAAAGTGGAGGAAAAGAAATCGATGCTACGGGCATGTATTTATTACCCGGTTTTATCGATATGCATGGCCATATCGGTGGGGGTGCCCAAGGTGCAGATTGGGACTATGTTTTTAAACTTTGGTTGGCCCACGGGGTCACGACTGTCCGTGAACCCAGCGGACGTGGAGTTGACTACACCTTAGACCTAAAAAGAAGAAGCGAAAAAAATGAAATTGTCGCACCCCGTATTTTTGCCTACACAGGATTTGGCCAAGGCAAAAAAGAAGTAAACACCCCCGTGCAAGCACGTGAATGGGTACGCAATAATGCCAAAAAAGGAGCGGATGGTATCAAGTTTTTTGGAGCAGAGCCCGAAATCATGACAGCCGCCCTGGATGAAAACAAAAAACTAGGCCTGGGATCGGCCTGTCACCATGCCCAATTGAGTGTCGCCCGTTGGAATGTCTTACACTCGGCACGGGCAGGACTAACCTCAATGGAACATTGGTATGGTCTCCCCGAAGCCTTGTTTGAAGACCGAACCGTTCAGCATTATCCGCTAGACTACAACTACCAAAACGAACAACACCGTTTTGAAGAGGCCGGTAAGCTTTGGGCACAAGCCGCTCCTCCCTATTCGGACCATTGGAATGCGGTGATGAACGAGCTTTTGGAACTCGATTTTACCCTAGACCCTACCTTTAACATCTACGAAGCCAGTCGTGACCTACATCGGGCACGGAGAGCCGAGTGGCATGAAGACTACACCCTGCCCTCCTTATGGCGGTTTTATCAACCCAGTATGATTTCACATGGTTCCTACTGGCACTATTGGGGTACCGAGCAAGAAGTCGCTTGGAAAAACAATTTTAAGCTATGGATGACCTTTATCAACGAATATAAAAACCGTGGAGGCCGAGTGACTACAGGCTCAGATTCTGGTTTTATCTTCCAGCTTTATGGCTTTGCCTATGTCCGTGAATTAGAACTGCTGCGTGAAGCCGGTTTTCACCCATTAGAAGTCATCCGTTCAGCCACCCTCAACGGGGCCGAAGCCTTGGGCATGGACGACCAAATTGGGACAGTGGCTGTGGGTAAAATTGCTGACTTAGTATTGGTAGAAGAAAACCCCTTAGAAAATCTAAAGGTGCTTTACGGCACCGGTGCGATTAAGCTCAACGAAAACAATGAAGTGGTTCGTGTGGGTGGTGTTAAATATACCATTAGCAAAGGAGTAATCTATGATGCCAAAATGCTATTGCAACAGGTAAAAGCCATGGTGGACGAAGCCAAAACAAAGGAAAACAGCACCATCAAGCAACCGGGTATACACTAAAAGACTAGTGCTTTTGGTGTAAAAATTGAAGCATTTCAGCGTTAAACAGCTCAGGCTTTTCAACGTTAACCACATGGCCACATTTGGGCAACACTCTTAGTTGGGCGCTGTTGTGACTACTGGCTACCTTCTCCACTGCCGGTAAAAACATATAATCTTCGGCGCCCATGATGTACAGAGTAGGAATGGGAATATCGACCTGCCTAAAAAAGCGTAGCAAGGGTAAAACTTCAGCGGTGAGTTTGTACCATCGGATAAATTCTTTTTGATACAATTTTTTGGCTTCGTTGATAAACAATAATCGGGACTCCTTATGGTTTTTATTGGGCATAATGATAAAGGCAAATAGCTTGTAAATCCACATATAAGGAAGGATGGATTTGGTCCAATTGCCACAATGCATCAAAATGCGCGAACGGACATTAAATTTTAAAATAGCCCCTCCCATTACCATACTCTGGATGCGCTCGGGATGCCATTCGGCCAATTGACGAATAATAATCGTCCCCAATGATATACCTACAAAATGAGACTTTTTGATTTTTTCATAATCCAAAACTTCCAGTACGTCTTTGGTGATGGAACTAAAGGTGTATTTTTTTAGGGCCTTGGTTCCCAAATGGGGCTTTGATTTTCCGTGGCCCCGTAGGTCGATTAATAGCAAATTAAAGTGCTTTGAAAAAAAACGAATCTGCTTATACCAAATGGTTGAACTCCCCCCTGCTCCATGGATAAAGGTGATCCAAGGCGCTTCTTTAGCTTGTGTGTGAAGGGAGTAATACAGCATTAGACCAGGTTCTTTTTTACAAGCCAGTCCGCCATTTGCTTTTGCAACTCTTGTGCAGCCTGCGCTGCGGCTTGAGCGAAGTCTTCCTGATCCGAGGCATATATAATCGCACGTGAGGCGTTGACCAAAAGCCCACACCGGTCATTTAATCCATAATGAGCAACCTCATCCAAACTCCCGCCTTGGGCACCAACACCGGGTACCAACAGAAATGCATCGGGAACCCATTGGCGAATTTTTACCAACGCATCGGCTTTTGTAGCACCTACGACATACATCAGTCGATCACTGCCCTGCCAAGCCTGTGATTGTTCGATTACTTTTTGATACAGCGGTTGTCCGTCTTGTTGTATGTATTGAAAATCAGCTGCACCAGGATTTGAGGTCAACGCTAATAAAATCGTATGGTGCTGCTCAAATGCCAGAAAAGGTTCGACCGAATCACGCCCCATATAAGGGGCTACTGTCAAGGCATCAAAGGCCAGTTGGTCAAAAAAAGCCTTAGCATAACGGGTTGCGGTATTGCCAATATCCCCTCGTTTGGCATCGGCGATGGTGTAGAGTGTCGGATAGTGGGTGTTGAGGTAGTCAATTACCCGCTCTAGGGCCTTCCATCCTTCTAATCCGTAGGCTTCAAAAAAAGCAATATTGGGTTTATACGCCACACAGTAAGGGGCAGTTGCATCAATTATGGCCTTGCAAAAAGTGAAAATGGGGTCATTCCCTTCTCGAACTTGGGCGGGCATTTTCTCCACATCCACATCCAAACCCACACATAAAAAAGAGCGTTTTTTTAGAATTTGATCAACAAGTGCTTGGGTTGTCATAAAACCTCTCCTGCTTCTTTTAGTTTTTGGGTATTTTGGTAGAGCTTAAGCTCTTCGACCAATTTGTCGATATCACCATTGATTATATTTTGCAAGTCATACAAGGTCAATCCGATACGGTGATCGGTTACCCGGCCCTGTGGATAATTATAGGTGCGTATTTTGGCCGAACGGTCTCCAGAGGATACCAATTCGTTTCGCTTTTCCGAATCGGCAGCCAATTTTTTACTCAATTCCAATTCATACAAGCGTGAGCGTAAAACTTTTAGGGCCTTGTCTTTGTTTTTGTGCTGGGACTTTTGGTCTTGGCATTGGGCCACAATACCCGTGGGTTCGTGGGTGAGTCGTACGGCCGAGTAGGTCGTGTTGACCGACTGACCACCCGGCCCGGAGGAGCAAAAATAATCGACACGTACATCGTTCATATTGATTTCAACGTCAAACTCTTCGGCTTCGGGAAGCACCATGACCGTTGCTGCCGAGGTATGAACCCGGCCTTGGGTTTCGGTTTGTGGTACCCGTTGTACACGGTGAACCCCCGATTCGTATTTAAGGGTGCCATAGATCTCCTCGCCATTGACTTCAAATATAATTTCTTTAAACCCACCAGCAGTTCCTTCACTGGCATCGACCAAGCTGGTCGACCAGCCCTTGTCTTGGCAGTATTTGGTGTACATCCGGTAGAGATCTCCTGCAAATATACTCGCCTCGTCTCCTCCAGTTCCCGCGCGAATTTCGACCACCACGTTTTTGGCATCTTCGGGGTCTTTGGGAATCAACAACATCTTGATTTCCTCTTCCACAGTAGGCAAAGCCAGTTGAGCTTCTTCGAGTTGTATTTTGGCCATTTCGACCATTTCTGCATCGCTGTTGTCTTTTAACAAAAGTTCGGCTTCGCTAAGGTTGTCCAACAGCGATTGGTATTGGGTCGCCTTGTCCACAATCACTTTTAGGTCTTTGTATTCCCGATTAAGCGCGATATAGCGCTTTTGGTCTGCGATTACATCGGGCTGGATAATCAGGTCGTTGACCTCATCAAAGCGTTGTCTTACAAGTTGTAATTTGTCTATCATTGCCATCGCTACAAAAATAGTCTATTCTTTAGCTTTATTAAATCTTACGTCAAAAAGAATACGGATTTCATCATCGATTTTGGCGAGCATAAAGGAGGGTAAATCGATTAGAAAATCAGACGCCTTGATTTGAAACTCCCCTTGAAGGCGGACATATTCCTGTGTATCTTCGATTTGTGTTTCAATTGTTTTTTGAATTTTCACTCCGTGAAACTCTACTACTCCATCTAATACTCCAGTGGTTTCTTGGTGGTTGATCTTTTCACAATAAAATTTTACTTGTGGAAAATCCAAGACCTCTAACACTTCTAACGCATGCGCATCCCGGTTGCTGTTTTGACTGTCAAAATCGCGCACCTCACCAACAATGGCAAATCGACCGAGGTTCTGTGTTTGTTCGTCTGGATAGGCCAACCCTTTGAGTTGGGCATTGGTCCCCGACCATTTGTGCAGGGGATGAACGGCCTTGTAGGTCACTGATGACCTCTGTCCGTCCATAAGCCAAGGGGTTTGTTGGCCTACAGCCAGCGTAGATCCCAAAAGAAGGAAAAGAAATAACCCTTTTTTCATCCTTAAAATTTTAAAACAATCATCGCCGCTGCATAGCTCCCGAATGCCGTATAGGCCGCTGCACGGTGGAGTTTTTTATCTTCTTCGGCAAGGACATTGGTCGCTATCATAGCCGATAAATGCACGGTCGCCAATACCTTATGGGCTTTCATGCTCGACCATCCTTTTACTTTTTTATTGATTAATGGAGGTGGGGAAAATAAAGACAATCCTGCGCCGGTAAAATAGGAAGCGGTCACGGCCTTCCCCAAGTTTTCATGGGTTTCATACAAACGGTAATTTCCATTGTAAAGCTGACTGCCGATGATTCCCTGCGCAATCATCCCGGCTAAAGTCACATACCCAATTACTTGGTGAGCCACCAGGAGTTTGCGCCGGAGTTTGAGTTCCCATTCGCGTTGGTCTTTGTTGAGTTTGGCAATCCCTGCGACACGTAGTAAACCACGTTCACCCCAGAGTAGTTTTTGGGTAATTAACATTTGATCGGAAAGCAGTTCCGGTGCTTCGGTCGTGGTTTCGAGGACCGCAAAAAGGTCTTCCCCTTCTTGAGCTATTGCAGAGTGAGTAATAAGACTTACCACACCGACAACAAATATATGTTTGAACCTATTCATTTATTCGTATTTAAAAACTCCAAGTTCTCCATCGATGGTCAGTCGCTTTTTGTCTGAGGCTTCTACCCGACCGATAATTTGCGCGTCGATA
>RFYP01000073.1 GCA_009921175.1 Flavobacteriia bacterium
ATGTTAAAAAATTATAGTTCAAGTTAATCAAAACTACAATCCGACCTACATAAAAACGCAAAAACGTATCTTTGTCCTGTGAATTTGGAAAAACAATTTATTTGCACTGCCAAAGGCGAAACCCAAGGCCAAAGTATTTGGCAAGCCCCCAGCAATATTGCGCTGGTCAAATATTGGGGCAAATTTGGCGACCAGTATCCCAAAAACGCTTCCTTAAGTTTTACCTTAACCCATAGCCATACAACCACACGTGTAGAATTTTCGCCCAAAAAAGCCACCGAAAAAGTCAGTTATGATTTTCGTTTTGAGGGTGCCTCGGCTCCTCAATTTCATCCTAAACTCGATGCTTTTTTCGCTCGGATTCTTCCCTATGTACCTTTGCTTGCGGGACACCACCTCCAAATAGCGAGCAAAAATTCCTTTCCCCACAGCAGCGGAATAGCCTCATCGGCTTCAGCCATGGCGGCCTTGGCCTTGTGTATTATGGATATTGAGGCTGCGGTAAACCCCAGTATCTCCCCAGCATATTTTTTTCAAAAGGCCAGTTTTTTAGCCCGCTTGGGTTCGGGGAGTGCTGCTCGAAGTGTCGCTGGTCCCTTGGTGTATTGGGGTGAGCATAGCGACTATGCCTGTAGTTCTAACCTTTTTGGGCTTCCCTTAGACGAAGTGCATCCGGATTTTAAAACTTACCAAGACACCATCTTGTTGGTCGATCGTGGCCATAAAAAAGTAAGCAGTACCCTGGGACATCAATTGATGGAGGGTCATCCTTTTGCGACAGCACGTTTTGAACAAGCCCAACAGAATATGGCCCGGCTCAAAGGTGTAATCAATACCGGTGCTCTCGACGATTTTGTCGATCTGGTCGAAACCGAAGCCCTAAGCTTGCACGCCATGATGTTGAGTTCTTCGCCCAATTTTATTTTGATGAAACCTCATACCTTGTCCATCATAGAGGCGATCCGTGATTTTAGAAACACCACCAAAATCCCCCTCTGTTTTACCTTAGACGCCGGGGCCAATGTGCATCTGCTCTATCCCGCGCAAGCCAAGGATAAAGTAGCTCCCTTTATTGCCTCTGCCTTGGTACCTTTTTGTGAAAATGGGGCCTATATCGATGACTGTGTTGGACAAGGGGCCAAAAAGATGTAAATTTACCCTGCTATGAAAGGACCATTATTTTACGCCAAAATTTTACTCTTCGGAGAATACGGCATCATCAAAGATTCCAAAGGGCTCTCCATCCCCTATAATTTTTACCGCGGGGCCCTCAAAACACCCCAAAAGTCCAATGAGGCGCAGCGCTCTTCCAATGAAAAACTGCAGGCTTTTTTTGAGCATCTGCAAACATTAGATCCTCAACTGGTCCGCTTTGATTTTGATCGATTAAAAAATGATTTGGCCCAAGGCATGTATTTTGACAGCAGCATACCCCAGGGCTATGGTGTGGGGAGTAGCGGTGCCTTGGTCGCTTCCATTTATGAGCGTTATGCCACCGAAAAGATTACAGTTTTAGAAAATTTAACCAAGGAAAAATTACAACAGCTCAAGGCCATTTTTTCGGCCATGGAGTCTTTTTTTCACGGTAAATCTTCGGGCTTGGACCCGCTAAATAGTTATTTGAGTCTGCCGCTGTTGATTCATTCCAAAGAAAGCATCGAACCCACCGGCATTCCTTCTCAAAACCCCAAGGCCAAAGGGGCTGTTTTTTTACTCGATAGTGGAGCCACAGGAGAAACAGCGCCCATGGTAGCTATTTTTATGGAAAACATGAAAAACGCCCAGTTTAGCCAAATGATGCAAGAGGAGTTTATCAAATACACCGATTTTTGTGTCGAAGATTTTCTTAAAGGGAATTTTAAAGGGCTGTTGGGCAATGTCAAGGCCCTGTCTAAGTTGGTCTTACAAAATTTTAAACCGATGATTCCCCAGAATTTCCAATCGCTTTGGCAGCGGGGTATCGAAACCAACGATTATTACCTCAAGCTTTGTGGTTCGGGGGGTGGCGGCTATATATTGGGCTTTACTCCCGATTTTAAAAAAGCCCAAAAAGCCCTTAAAGGCCATCACCTGGAAGTGGTCTATTATCTTTAACTTTTTGGGATGAAAGGCTCGGCCAAATCCAAACGATTTTTTTTACAATTCTTTGGGTTGTTTAGCCTGGTTCGTGGTTACAATATTGCGGTGCTTATCATCGCCCAATACCTAACAGCCCGTTATATACTGGCTCCCGAGCGTAGTTTGATGGAGGTGCTCTTGGATGTCAATTTGTTTTTCCTGGTCTTGGCCTCGGCCGCTACGACGGCCTCGGGCTATATTATCAATGGTTTTTTTGATGCCGCCAAAGACCAAATCAACCGCCCCCAAAAATATATTTTGGAACACTTGGTTTCGCAGCAGCTCCAGTTGGTGTTGTATTTTGTACTGAGCCTTTTGGCCGTCTTTTTTGCCGGACTGGTGTCTTTTGGGGCTGTACTATTTTTTGGCGGATATATCCTGGCCATCGCGCTCTATAGCAGTGTCCTAAAACGATGGTATTGGTTGAGTAATTGGTTTGCAGCTTTGCTGATGATTCTTCCTTTTTTTGCTATCACGCTGTATTTTAAAAATTTTGATGCGCTAATTTTTCTCCATGCCGCCTACCTCTATTTGTTGATTTTGTCTCGGGACCTGATCAAAGACCTGGAGAATTTTAAAGGCGATTGGGTACACCGCTACCGGACCTTGCCCATTGTCTATGGGATTCAAGCCAGTAAGTGGTTGATTAGCGGGGTGGTGCTTGCGGCTATGGGGTTGATTAAGGTCTTATTGTCTTACCCCATGGGCTTGATGCACTACTATTTTTTGATGGCGGTCGGTTTTCTTCTTTTTGTTTTGCTGCTTTTGTGGTTTTCACGGGCACAAAAGGTGTATCTTTGGCTCCACAATTTGTTAAAGCTGCTTATTCTGATAGGTGTTTTTAGCATTTATTTTATCAATAAATAATTTTACCCGTGCCCGCACCGAAACCTCGTAATCCCAACAAACGCTTTGCACTTACCCCCGAATCCAAAGAAGAGGGAATACGCCTAAACAAGTATATATCTAATGCCGGAATTTGTTCGCGGCGCGAAGCCGATGATTTGATCAAAATGGGCATGGTGCAGGTCAATGGCCAAGTGGTTACCCAAATGGGATTTAAAGTACAGCCCAAGGATGAGGTGCGCTATGATGGTCAACGACTTAATCCCCAAAAACAGGTGTATGTGTTGCTCAACAAGCCCAAGGGTTTTGTGGCCACCTCTCAGGGAGGGAAAATCAAACGATCGGTACAGGAATTGATCCAAACGGCTGCGCCTTTTGCTGTTCCACCGCTAGGGGATATGGGCCGTCCGGTGACGGGGCTTCTCCTTTTTACCAACGATCAAGATTTACGCAAAAAAATCAGCCAGTCGGCTAAGGGACTGCGGATGCTATATCATGTGGTTTTGGACAAAAGTTATCAATTGGCTAGCGAGGAAAAACTCTTACGTGAACAAACTGTTTTTGACCGAAACATCAAACTCAATCAGATCAAGCCCATACAAGGGGGTAAAAAAAATGAAATCGGGGTAGAGGCCTATCAGGTTTCTCCCAGTATGTTGATTAAGTTGTTTGAGAACAATGGCTACACCATTCAAAACCTCGACCGTGTGATGTTGGGCGGACTGACCAAAAAAAATCTGCCTCGCGGACGCTGGCGCACCCTGACCGATAAGGAGGTGAATTTTTTGCGAATGCTCTAATGCCTTAATGGCCCGTCAGTAAATTGTTTTTGGCCCTTTGCTCATAGAGTATCATGCCCAAAACCAAAGCATAACCTAGCCCTACTAGCCAAAGATTTTCTTGAACTGTCGTTTCTCCATAGGCGGTATAACTCCAAAAACACGTGTAGGTCCACAGCAGCCAAAACCGGTAGGGGGTCAACATCCCGATAAAAGCAACACTTAAAAGATACCAGGGGTGAACAGTAGTGGACACTAAAAAATAAACAGTTAAAATCCAGAGTAAACGTTCCACGAATATTTTAGCCGTCTGCACGGGTCTGAACAGGCTATAGCCTACAATACCCAATATCAATAGTGGGGGGACCCATAGCCCCCAACTTGCGATGATGTTGTAACCGGCCCATTGATACCCCAACCATCGGTAGAGGTAATAGACACTCGCATTAAACTCAAAGGTGTTAAACCAAAGGGAGAGGGTTTGGAGATAATTTGACACCAACTCGGCATGCCAAAAGGGAAACCACCACAAAACAAGTGTTAAGAGGAAGGAGACTCCAAATACAAGGATTTTTTTGGGGTTGAGGTAGCGGACGATTAGGGGGAGCAAGACCAAAGGAAGTAATTTGGCGGCTACAGCCGACCCAAGCCATAGTCCGGCGCCTAAGGCATTTTTTCGCAGGAGGGCGACCAGGCCCCATGCCCAGAAAAAGAGGAGGATGGCTTCGGCATGTAGATTACCACTCAGTTCGATGATCACTAAGGGGTTTAGGTAATACCACCCCATATTTTTAAGGGGAAGCCTAAGGGTTTTAAGCAGGGCTATTCCTGCAAAAAACACTCCCACTTCAAGGGCCCATTGTAGCCCTCGAAGCCATAGGATATTGGTGGCGAGTTCATCACCGGCTAGGGCTGCGACAAGCCGATAGACCAACTGGCTGGCCGGGGGGTAAATGGAAGGGTATGTTTGATGCAGTGCCCCCATGCCGTGGTATAATTTTTCGGCCAATGGAAAAAGATCCGGTGTAAAATATGCTTGTGGACTGAATAGGTAAGGGTTTCCACCACTCATTTGCAGATGACCATCCCAAAGAAACCGAAAGAAATCCGGGGATAGGGTTGGGCTAGCCGTTAGAAAGAGCAAACGTAAACCAAGCCCAACAAACAATACCCTTTTCCAATCGTTCGTGTGTTGGACAAGCAGTCCATAACCCATAAAGGCCAAGCTATAGGCCCCGAGTAATTTAATCGACTCTGTCCGTTCTATACCGTAGGCGATTGCCCCGTAACCTAACACACAAAACAGTATCCCTAAGCCGGGAATCCAAAGTCGGTTGGTCTTCATGGCTTTTGTTTTTTGGAAGAACTCCATCCATAATATAGTACCGTGGCATAGCCCATAAAAACCAGTAGGTAAAAGGGCAATACCCCATAATC
>RFYP01000074.1 GCA_009921175.1 Flavobacteriia bacterium
AATTGACGGTAGATGTGCTCCACCGCTTCTTTTTCGGAGTTGGTCGGGTCCTTTTGCAGGGTGTTGTGTATGATGGCATAGTCTGAGGTGTGGGCATCGAGTTTGTGCAACAAGATGGTTTTAACCTCAGCTTCTAGAATTTCATCGATATGTTCTTTTTCGATTACGGTATCCCGGTCGATGATGATTTCGTTACGCTCAATGGAGATTACCTCGCCGGTATCTTCGTCCACAAAATCTTCATGCCAGGTGCGTAATACCCGCGCTGCGAGCTTACGACCCAATACTTTTTTAAGTCCCGTTTTAGATACTTTGACCTCTTCTGCCAAGTCAAATATTTCGAGGATGTCCTTGTCGCGCTCATAGCCAATAGCACGGAAAAGGGTGGTTACGGGTAATTTTTTCTTACGGTCGATATAGGCGTACATCACACTGTTGATGTCGGTCGCAAATTCGATCCATGAACCCTTAAAAGGAATGACACGGGCAGAGTATAATTTGGTTCCATTGGCGTGGAAAGATTGGCCAAAGAAAACACCGGGTGAACGGTGTAGCTGAGAAACTACAATACGCTCGGCACCGTTGATGATAAAGGTTCCACTGGGTGTCATATAGGGAATAATCCCTAAAAATACGTCTTGGACGATGGTTTCAAAATCCTCGTGCTCCGGGTCGGTACAATAGAGTTTGAGTCGGGCTTTTAGAGGAACAGAGTATGAGAGTCCACGTTCGATACACTCTTGCATGCTGTAGCGTGGTGGATCGACAAAATAATCGATAAACTCCAACACAAATTGGTTGCGGGTGTCGGTGATGGGAAAGTTTTCTTTAAAGGTATTAAAGAGTCCTTCCTCGGCACGTTCATCGGATTTGGTTTCAAGCTGAAAAAAGTCTTGAAACGATTTGATTTGAATATCCAAAAAATCGGGATATTCGGGAGTGTGTTTTGCAGAAGCAAAATTGATTCTTTGATTGGCTATTTTTGTCATGGACAACGTTTTTTACTTACTCCTTTTTGGTCTATGGTCTTTTAACTACAAAAGGGCTTAGGCCTTTGAAGAACAGGTCTTCAAAAGCCTAAACCGCAGTATTGCAAAAGCGTTTGTTACTTGATCTCAACTTCTGCACCTGCTTCTTCTAAAGATTTTTTAAGCCCTTCGGCTTCATCTTTTGAAACTCCCTCTTTCAAGGTGCTTGGTGCATTGTCGACAAGATCTTTCGCTTCTTTAAGTCCTTGGCCAGTAAGTTCTTTTACTAACTTAACAACGGCTAGTTTTGAACCACCTGCTGCTTTAAGGACTACATCAAATTCTGATTTTTCCTCAGCGGCATCATCACCACCAGCGGCGGCGGGACCAGCTACGGCTACTGCTGCAGCTGCGGGTTCAATACCGTACTCTTGTTTTAAGATATCAGCCAATTCATTAACTTCCTTTACGGTCAAATTGACTAATTGTTCTGCGAATTCTTTTAAATCTGCCATTTTACGTCTTGTTTTTTAGTGTATTAATATTAAAAATGAGTGCGTAACACTTTTGGGTTCAGAACTTAACGTTCTGAGAGGGTTTTCAAAACACCAGAAATTGTACTTCCTCCCGATTGTAGGGCCGAAACCACGTTTTTGGCTGGTGATTGAAGTAAAGTGATAATATCCCCGATAAGCTCTTCGCGCGATTTGATCGCTACAAGTGCATCAATCTGGTCATCCCCGATATAAATGGCCTCTTCGATATAGGCTCCTTTAAGAATGGGTTTGGTCGATTTTTTTCGGAAATCTTTAATCACTTTAGCAGGAGTATTTCCTGCATCGGCAATCATCAACGAAGTGTTTCCTTTAAGGATATCCTTCAGCGCGCCGAAGTCTTTGTCAGAGGCTTCCATGGCCTTGGCCAAAAGCGTGTTCTTGACAACGGAGAGTTTGATGTTTGCTTTGAAACAGGCACGTCGAAGTGCACTGGTTTGAGCGGCGTTAAGCCCTTCAATATCAGTAAGGTATAGGTTTTTGACTCCCGCGAGTACGTCGGTCAAATCGGCTATAACTTGTGCTTTTTGTTCTCTTGTCATTTTACTTAATTTTTACTTACCCTACTTTAGTTTCTATCGCGATGCCCGGACTCATGGTGCTGGACATGGAAATACTTTTAATGTATGTTCCTTTGGCGGTAGTGGGTTTGAGTTTGACAATTGTTTTGAGGAGCTCATCCGCGTTTTCCATGATTTTATCTGCAGAAAAAGAAACCTTTCCGATCGACGCATGGACAATCCCGGTTTTGTCTACTTTAAAATCAATCTTACCTCCTTTGACATCGCTTACGGCTTTTTTGATGTCCATGGTTACTGTACCCGTTTTGGGGTTGGGCATCAGCCCACGAGGTCCTAGGACTTTTCCTAAGGGACCTAATTTCCCCATCACACTGGGCATGGTGACAATCACGTCAACATCGGTCCAGCCGTCTTTGATTTTTTGGAGGTATTCATCCAATCCGACAAAATCGGCACCCGATTCTTGGGCTTCGGCTTCTTTGTCTGGTGTAACGAGGGCAAGTACACGGAGGACTTTACCTGTTCCGTGTGGAAGCGTGACCACGCCACGTACCATTTGATTGGCTTTTCTAGGATCCACACCCAAACGGATGGCCAAATCTACAGAGGCATCAAATTTGGTGGTGGTGATTTCTTTGACAAGGCTAGAGGCGTCTTGTAAAGAATAGAGTTTTTTGGAATCTACTTTTGCTCTAGCTTCCTTTTGGTTTTTAGTGAGTCGTGCCATAGCGAAAAATTAGGAGTTAAAGGGAGCTTGACCAGAAACTTTAAAGCCCATCGAACGCGCGGTACCGGCTACCATTTTCATGGCAGACTCGATCGTAAATGCGTTAAGGTCGGGCATTTTGTCTTCTGCAATGGTCCGTACCTGATCCCAGGTAACGGTGGCCACTTTGTTTCGGTTGGGCTCTCCAGAACCCTTTTTGGCTTTGGCTGCTTCCATCAATTGAACGGCCGCTGGCGGTGTCTTAATCAGAAAGTCAAATGACTTGTCTTTATACACAGTGATTTGCACCGGTAATACTTTACCGGGCTTATCTTGGGTTCGCGCATTAAACTGCTTACAGAACTCCATGATATTAACCCCTGCGGCACCCAGCGCGGGTCCAACCGGTGGCGATGGATTCGCAGCACCTCCCCGAACTTGTAGTTTTAAAACTTTGGATATTTCTTTTGCCATTTTAGTAATTAATGTTTGAAGCTTTTACGAGGGAAGCATAAAAAACTTCAGTGTTTATGTAACATTTATAATTTTTCGACTTGCATATAGCTTAGCTCTAGTGGGGTTTTACGGCCAAAGATTTTGACCATCACTTCGAGCTTGCGTTTTTCTTCATTTACTTTTTCGATGGCCCCAGTAAATCCATTGAAAGGACCGTCGATTACTTTTATATTTTCACCCACCGTGAACGGAATAGCGACATGCTCTGTAGCCAAGGCCAATTCATCGACCTTACCGAGCATGCGATTGACTTCTTGTTGACGAAGAGGAACAGGCTCACCGCCTTTGGTTTCGCCCAAGAAACCGATGACATTGGTGACCGATTTGATGATGTGAGGCACCTCACCAGAGAGGTTGGCCTTGATCATGATGTATCCGGGAAAATAGGTGCGTTCTTTGCTTATTTTCTTTCCGTTGCGTATCTGAACTACTTTTTCGGTGGGCACCAGAATGTCTTCGACAAGCTTGTCATAACCCATACGGGTAATTTCTCCCATGATGTAGTCCTTGATTTTGGCTTCTTGTCCGCTAACAGCGCGGATCACATACCATTTTTTGTCGCTCACCTTTGCTTTCTTTGCGGTTAGTTAATCAAATCAAAATACACGCCGACCACACGTGAGAGTACGGTATCCGCACCCCAAATGGCCAAGGCAAATAGGATAGAAAATACCATGACCACAACCACCAAGCGTTGTAATTCTTCACGGGCGGTCCAAGAAACATTGTTTCTAAGTTCTTCGAAAGAGTCTTTGATATAATTGATAATTGCTGCCATATGCTTTTCTAATGCTGCACGGGTTGAGAGGCTCGAACTCCCGACACCTGGTTTTGGAGACCAGTGCTCTACCAACTGAGCTAAACCCGTTTTTATTTGATACGAAAGGCGTCTAAAATTTCAGTAACCTGACCCGCACCAACTGTACGACCACCTTCGCGAATCGCAAAACGCAATCCTACGTTAAGGGCGATAGGCTGAATCAAATCTACTGTAATGGTAAGGTTGTCACCAGGCATAACCATTTCTACACCATCAGGAAGCACGATGTTTCCAGTCACGTCAGTTGTACGAACGTAGAACTGAGGACGGTAGTTGTTATGGAATGGCGTATGACGGCCTCCTTCTTCTTTTTTAAGGATATATACCTCAGCCTTAAATTTGGCATGTGGCTTTACAGAACCAGGCTTACAGATAACCATTCCGCGTTTGATATCGGTTTTTTCAATACCACGCAAAAGGATACCTACGTTGTCTCCCGCTTCTCCACGATCCAAAATTTTACGGAACATTTCCACTCCGGTGATGGTTGATTTCATTTTCTCAGCACCCATACCGATGATGTCTACTTCGTCTCCTGTGTTGGCCACACCGGTTTCGATACGACCTGTAGCTACAGTACCACGACCTGTGATAGAGAATACGTCCTCAACAGGCATTAAGAAATCTTTATCGACATCACGCTGTGGTAATTCAATCCATGAATCAACTTCTTCCATAAGTTTAAGGACAGTGTCAACCCATTTTTGCTCTCCGTTAAGCGCACCAAGTGCAGAACCTAACACAACAGGGGTATTGTCACCATCGTAGTCGTAGAAAGAAAGAAGTTCACGTACTTCCATTTCAACAAGCTCTAAAAGCTCCTCATCGTCCACCATATCGGCTTTGTTGAGGAACACGACAATACGTGGCACACCTACCTGACGTCCAAGAAGGATGTGTTCACGAGTTTGTGGCATAGGTCCGTCTGTAGCCGCAACTACAAGAATAGCACCGTCCATCTGGGCAGCACCCGTTACCATGTTTTTAACATAGTCGGCGTGACC
>RFYP01000075.1 GCA_009921175.1 Flavobacteriia bacterium
TGGTTGGTGCAACAGGCCCGTCAAGCCGGGGTCAACGACCTGATTGTCCGGTCCAACCTCACCATCCTAAACGCCAACAAGACCTATGCGACCTTGCCCCAATTTTTTGCTGACCAACAGGTGCATGTGGTTTCTTCCTTACCTTTTTATAAAAAAGAAAAAACCGACCGTCAAAGGGGTTCCGGGGTTTTTGAACGGTCGATTGCCGCCCTGCGTACCCTTAACGATTTGGGCTATGGCCAAGAGGGAAGTGATTTACAACTCGATTTGGTGTACAACCCGGCTGGGGCTTTTTTACCGGGCGACCAAACCGCGCTGGAACACGATTTTAAAACCGCCCTAAAGGAGGATTTTGGGATCGTGTTTAACCGTCTGTTGACGATTACCAACCTGCCCATTAGCCGTTTTTTGGAATACCTGATTGCCTCAGAGAATTACGAGGACTATATGACGACTTTGGTCGAGGCTTTTAATCCGGCAGCCGCAGCCAATGTGATGTGTGCCAATACCCTGTCTGTGGGTTGGGATGGCCGCTTGTACGATTGTGATTTTAACCAAATGCTGGCCCTACCCGTGCAGAGTACAGTGCAGCACATCACCGATTTTGATCTGCCCACCCTGATGCACCGAAAAATCGCCATCTCCCAACATTGTTACGGCTGTACAGCCGGAGCCGGAAGTAGCTGTCAAGGCACTACGGTCTAAGGTTTTAGGACCGAATCTGTTCGATAAACTCGGGAATCCGATCGACTCCCTTTTCGTTGAGAAACTGAATAAAGGCCGAGCCGATAATGGCCCCTTTGGCATGGGTCGTGGCCGCCTGAAAAGTTGCGGCATTGCTGATCCCAAAGCCCACCAACTGCGGGGTTTGAAGTTCCATCTTGGCGATACGTTCAAAATAAGCTTGTTGGGCGTCGCCAAAGGTTTTTTGGGCCCCGGTGACACTGGCACTGCTGACCATATAGATAAATCCATTGGACACCGAATCGATATAGAGAATACGGGCCTCCGAGGTTTGGGGGCTGATTAAAAACATATTGTATAAACCGTATTGTTCAAACAGGCTTTGGTACTGCTCGTGGTACACATCGACCGGCAAATCGGGAATAATCAATCCGTCGATACCCACGGCGGCACACTCCCGACAAAAGGCTTCCACCCCGTATTGTAAAATGGGGTTAAAATAGCCCATCAGCACCAAGGGCAGGTGGATGGTTTGCCGTACATTGCGCAGCTGATCAAACAAACGGGCGGTGGTCATACCGTTTTTAAGGGCTTGGGTCGCACTCTCCTGAATGGTGGGTCCGTCGGCCAGGGGGTCGCTAAAGGGCAGTCCAATTTCGACCATATCGACCCCAGCGTCCTGAAGGGCCGTTAAGATCGGTAAGGTATCATCCCGTTGTGGATGTCCGGCTGAAAAATAAATCGACAACAGTTTGCCGGGCTTTTGAAAGGCTTGATCAATTCGCTGCATCAGAGTTTAAAATAATCGATATAAGTGTTTAAATCTTTGTCTCCTCGTCCCGATAGGTTGATGACCACCACTTCATCGGGTTGAAAGGGGCGGTGTTCGAGTATCGCAAAGGCATGGGCAGTTTCGATGGCAGGAATAATTCCTTCGAGTTGCGAGAGGGTCAGTCCGGCGGTCATGGCTTCGTCGTCGGTAGCGGCGATAAATTCGGCTCGGCCAGAGCGAAACAAGTGGGCATGCATGGGGCCTACTCCGGGATAGTCCAGTCCGGCTGAAATGGAATAGGGTTCGATGATTTGCCCATCGGGGGTTTGCATCAAAAGGGTTTTGCTTCCGTGGATAATGCCTTCTTTACCCAAAACCGAGGTGGCTGCACTGGCGCCGGTATCGATGCCTATTCCGGCGGCTTCGACGGCGATGATGTTGACCTTGGGGTTGTCCAAATAGTGGTAGTAAGCACCGGCCGCGTTACTGCCTCCGCCCACACAGGCGATGAGGTGGTCGGGGTAGTCCCGGCCTTCTTTTTCGCGTAGCTGTTGCTGTATTTCTTCACTGATCACCGATTGAAAACGGGCCACCATGTCCGGATAGGGATGCGGCCCCACCACCGAACCGATGATATAGTGCGTGTCCACCGGGTTGTTGATCCAATCCCGTATGGCTTCGTTGGTCGCATCTTTGAGGGTTTTGCTGCCCGATTGAGCGGGACGCACTTCGGCACCCAACATTTTCATACGGGCTACATTGGGGGCTTGCCGTTGGATATCCACGGCACCCATATACACCACGCATTGAATCCCCATCAGGGCGCAGACCGTGGCCGTAGCCACGCCGTGTTGTCCGGCACCGGTTTCTGCGATGATACGGTTTTTGCCTAAGGCCTTGGCCAATAGGATTTGCCCGATGGTGTTGTTGACCTTATGGGCTCCGGTATGGCAGAGGTCTTCCCGTTTTAAATAGAGCTTGGTTTGGTATTTTTCCGAAAGCCGCTGGGCAAAATACAGGGGTGTGGGACGACCTACATAGTCTTTTAGTAAATCGTCAAAGGATTTTTTAAATTCAGCCGTAGCGGTGATGCGTTTGTACTGCTGTTGGAGTTCTTGTACATTGGGGTACAACATTTCGGGGATATAAGCCCCCCCAAAATCGCCATAATAGCCCTTTTCATTGACATGATAACTCATAGTTGCTGTTTTAGTTGGTGGATTAGTGCACTGTTTTTTATCCCCGGTTCACGTTCAAATTTACTGTTTACATCGATAGCGTGTATGGGGAGGGTGGTTTTTGTTAGGGTGTGGATTTTGGGGAGGTCTTCCAAACCGATACCGCCACTCAAGAAAAAAGGCTTGGTCAGCGGGTAATCGTTAAGTAGGGTCCAGTCAAAGGTGGTGCCGTTGCCCCCCGGTTTGGGGCCTTGGGTGTCAAACAGAAAAAAATCACAGGCATCTGTGTAGGGGGTTAGGCGGTCAAAATCAAAATGACTGCCGACGGAAAAAGCCTTGATGACTTGGAGGTGAGGACTGCGGAGCTTCGCGCAAAAGTCGGGAGATTCCTGTCCGTGTAATTGCACCGCCTGTAGTTTGTATTGGTCGATGCGAGTTCGGATTTCGGCTTCTGTAGCATCGACAAACACACCGACCTTTTGAAGCTTGGAAGAAAGTCCCTCAGGGAGTGGTTGATCCATATACCTGGGCGAAGGTTCCCAAAAGATAAAGCCCATATAGGTGGGCGAATGGGCGGCGACGGCCAAGATATTTTCGGGTTGTTTCATCCCGCAGACTTTCCACTTCATCGGTTGTGGTTTAAGGATTTGATAAACTGGGTGGCAGCCTGTCCGGGGTTTGCCGTTTTCATAAAGTTTTCCCCGACCAAAAATCCTTGGTATCCATACGTTTGTAATTGACGAACGGCTTCGGCTTGGTGGATACCGCTTTCGGAGACTTTTACAAAGGAATGAGGGATTTTTTCCGCCAGGGATTGACTGGTCTCCAGGCTTACCTCAAAGGTTTTTAGGTTGCGGTTATTGACCCCAATCAGGTCTAAACTGGGCATCAGGGCTTTTTCCAATTCTTGGGCGTTGTGCACCTCCAAAAGGACTTCGAGGCCCAGGGCTTGCGCCTGTTCGGAGAGTTGCTTGATCGTTGGGCGATCCAATACGGCGGCAATCAACAGGACAACATCTGCACCAAAGGCCTTGGCTTCAATCAGTTGGTAAGGGTCAATGATAAAATCTTTTCGCAAGACAGACAAAGATGTATGGGCCCGTGCTAGGCTGAGGTCGTCCAAACTGCCGCCAAAAAAATGTCCGTCTGTCAGGATCGATAAGCCACAGGCGCCGGCTTCTGCATAGCCTTTTACAACTGTTTCGACCGCGAGTTGTTGGTTGATCACAGCCTTGGAGGGCGACCGTCTTTTGTGTTCGGCAATGATTCCACTGGAGCTGTTTTGGAGGTTTTGCTTAAGTGAAACCGTGGGGCGTGCAAAGAGGGGAGATTGTTCCCAATAGGCGGTGGGGAAGACCTTTTTTCGGGCCTGTACTTCTTTTTGCTTTGCCTGGATGATTTGATCGAGTATGCTCATGCGGCACTGAGTTTTTGAAGGGTTTTAAAGGCGTTTAGGGCACGGCCCGATTGGAGGGATTCTAGGGCTTTTTCATAGCCGGCTTGGGGGCTGCATTCTTGGTGGGTGGCGATGGCCATGCCGGCGTTGACACAAACGACTTGTTGCTGGGCCTCGGTCCCTTGGCCTTCGAGTATTTGCCTAAACAGTTTAGCGGCTCCGGGCACTGTGTCACCTCCGGTGATTTGCGCCGGGCTAAGGGGTTGGAGCCCCCAATCCTGCGGGTAAAGGATTCCCTCATGCTGTTTGGAGATCACTTTGGTGCCTCCGGTAAGGGCGATTTCATCATAACCGTCTAGAGCGTGTAAGATGGTGTATTTTTTACCGCTGTCTTCGTACAAATAGCCGTAAATCCGGGCGAGTTCTAAATTAAACACCCCAACCAATTGGTTGTTGGGAAAGGCCGGATTGACCATGGGGCCTAACATATTAAAAAAGGTTTTTACCCCCAACGCCCGCCGAACTGGAGCCACATTTTTCATGGCCGGGTGAAAAAGCGGTGCGTGGAGTACACAGATTCCCGCCTGGTCAATGCAGCGTTTGAGGAAATCGGCTTCGTTGGAAAAACGAATGCCCAGCTGTTCCATCACATTGCTCGATCCACAGGAAGAGGACACACCGTAGTTCCCGTGTTTGGCAACGGGTATCCCTGCTCCGGCCGTGACAAAAGAGGCCAAGGTCGAGATGTTAAAGGTGTCTTTACCGTCTCCGCCGGTTCCACAAAGATCGATGGGATCAAAATCGGACAAGTCGATGGCCAGGCAGAGCTCGAGTAGGGCATCGCGAAAACCCGAGAGTTCTTCGGTGGTGACACTGCGCATCATATAAACCGTAAGGAAGGCGGCAATCTGTTCGGGTTGGTAGTCGCCTTTGGCGATGTTGACCAATACTGTTTTGGCCGCTTCTTTGGACAGGGTTTGGTGTTGGATAAGATGGTTTAAAGTTGTTTTCATAGCCGGTGTTATTGATTTAACCAGTTGTTGAGTATTT
>RFYP01000076.1 GCA_009921175.1 Flavobacteriia bacterium
CATCTTAAAGGCTCCGATTTTCTGAAAGTTTTCGCACTTAAAAAACAACTGTGCACCGCTAAGGGTGTTGAGGTAGGTTGAGGTTAATATGGGCGTTTTGTGAATATGGTCTTGAATCAGCCGATGGGCTTCGACGAGTTGTGAAGGGAGATCACGGACATCCATACTTAAAATTTCAAATGCCGAATGGTGTCCCCTCGGTTGATAAGTTGCCGCAGCGAATCAATACCTGCCTGGAGGTGTTGATGGTCAAACCGCCGCGAATTTTGTTCGTCTTTGGATTGGGTTTTGACCCCTTCGGGCACCATGGGTTGATCGGTGACCAACAGCAAAGCTCCGGTGGGGATTTTGTTGTGAAAACCGACGATAAAGAGCGTAGCAGTTTCCATATCGATGGCATAAGCGCGTAGGCTTTCAAGATAGGTTTTAAAGTCTTCATCGTGTTCCCACACCCGGCGGTTGGTGGTATAGACCGTACCTGTCCAATAATTAAAACCTTGGTCTTTGATGGTTGAAGAGATGGCTCTTTGCAAGGCAAAAGAGGGCATGGCGGGAACTTCTTTAGGGAAATAATCGTCCGAGGTACCGTCGCCCCGTATGGCCCCTATCGGAAGTATAAAATCACCGATTTGGTTACGCTTTTTAAGTCCTCCGCATTTACCAATAAACAAAACGGCCGCAGGCTGTATGGCAGTCAACAAATCCATGATCAATGCGGCATTGGGACTACCGATACCAAAGTTGATGATGGTGATGTCTTGTGCAGTCGCCGAGGGCATGGGCTTGTTCAAGCCCTGAATGTCCACCTTCATCACTTCGGCAAACAACTGGACGTAATGCTGAAAATTGGTCAATAAAATATGATGACCAAACGCCTCTAGGGGAACCCCCGTGTAGCGGGTCAGCCAGTCTTTTACGATTTGTTCTTTGGTGTGCATCACTCAAAAATACAATATTTTAAACGGTTTATTTAGTTTTTAAAAATCAATACAAACGATAAAGAATATGTATTTTTATATATGCCAATTAACAGCTTGAAACGGTTTTATCCTTTTTTTACGCACTTCTTTTTGATTACGTTTTTAGGCATGCTAGGTTTTGGCTGTTCGACCAAAGGCCGTTTGGTTCCTGTATCGGTAGCCGATTTCGAAGCTTTTGTGTCGGCCACCGGCTATGTGACCGATGCCGAGCGTTATGGCTGGTCTATTGTCCAATTGGATGTTTATAATTTCAATTTGGTTGAAAATGCCATATGGACAGCTCCGGACGGTGTGCATCCCCCCCGTAAAAAATCTCTACCGGTTACTCAGGTGAGTTATAACGACGCAGTGGCCTATTGCCGCTGGGCCAAGGTGCGCTTGCCCACCTATGAAGAGTATTGGTCGCTGGTTGGTCAAGACCAAAGGGTGATAGTATCGGATAATACCTTGCCCATTTCACCGGTGGATAGCGTCAATGTGGTCGGCAATGTATGGGACATCACCGAGCCAGTGGATTCGAACCAAATTCGTTTGGCCGGAGGTTCGTTGTTCTGCTCCCCAACCACCTGTCATGGCACCCAAAAAGATCGGGAGCTCTATGTGGACAAGGAAACGGGAAATATCAATTGTGGATTTAGCGTGGTGATCGTCCCCTAGGGCTTTTGTTTTTTATCAATAGTCGTTATCTTTCTAAAAAATAAAGTGGTATGCGACATCTTTTGTTGGGTTTTGTCTCCCTATTCATTTTTGGCTGTAGTACAGCCCCAGAAAAGCGCCCTAATATATTATTTATCATGGCCGATGACCACACTTCCCAGGCCTGGGGAATCTATGGTGGGGCTTTGGCTCCCTATGTCAAAAATTCGGGCATACAACGTTTGGCCTCCGAGGGGGTAACCCTCGACAATCTGTTTTGTACCAATTCCATTTGCGTCCCTTCCCGGGCGGCCATACTCACCGGACGAATGAGCCATAAAAATGGGGTATATACCCTGGGGGATGCCCTGGCACCTGACACTTTGAACCTCGCCAAGTTGATGCGGGCCGCGGGCTATAATACCGCCATTATTGGAAAATGGCACCTTAAAGAAGAACCAACGGGCTTTGATTATTATAAGGTGTTGCCTGGACAAGGGCGTTATTTTGATCCCCTTTTAAAGACAGCCGATAATTGGGAATACGGCTGGAAAGGAGGAGAGGTTCATAAAGGATTTTCTTCCGATGTGATCGGTGATGAATCCATCGCTTGGATGGCTGCCCAGGATCCGGACAAGCCTTTTTTCTTAATGACCCATTTTAAAGCCACCCACGAGCCTTTTCATTATCCCGAGCGGCATGCTTCGCTCCTAGAAAATGTGGAGTTACCAGAACCAACGACTTTGTTGGAACCCTATCCTACCGAAACCGGACGAACGTTTAAAGGACAGTTATTAGACAACCTAACCAAACGCTGGCTACGCTACCAAGCTGATCCCGAAAAGTTCTGGACCGATTACCCGGGGATGCCTTTTGAGGTTGAAGGCCTTGACAGCATTGCCATTCGTAAAAAATCATATCAAAAATTTGTCAAAGATTTTATCCGTTGTGGTGCGGCCATTGACGACAATATCGAAAAAATCCTGGCGGCCCTCGAGGCTTCCGGACAACTCGAAAACACCTTGATTATTTATACCTCTGATCAAGGTTATTTTTTGGGTGAACACGGTTTTTTTGACAAGCGGATGATGCTTGAAGAATCGTCGCGTATGCCCTTTGTGATTCGTTATCCCAATGATTTGCCCCAAGGCCAAAGAAACGAGTCCCTTTTGATGAACATTGACATTCCTGCGCTGATTTTGGACTATGCCCAAGTGGCGTTACCCGCTTCGATGCAAGGCAAAAGTTTTAGAGCCCAACTTCGAGATTCCAGTCTGCAGGGGAGGGCCTATACCTATTATCGCTATTGGGAGCATAGCCCAGACCGACCGGCACATTTTGGGGTGCGTAGTCACCGCTACAAACTGATTTATTACTACGGTCAGGCGCTGGGCATGAAAAGTGCGAGTCAAAAATCTACCCTCCCCAGTTGGGAGTTTTATGACTTGGCGACGGATCCCCAGGAGCAGACCAATCAAATGAATAACCCTGACTATCGCAAGGCCATTGAACAAATGCACCAGGCACTCATCGATGAGAAAGCGTATTACGAAGATCATTCGGTAGCGGTTCCAGACTTGTGGTTTACAACACCCTAGGGAATCGATGAAAACTCCTTTTTTGGTTTTGGCCGCTGGTTTTTTAGGCCTTTTCGGTTTCCTGTTTGTGGCGGCCTTAGGGGAATGGATTTTTGCCAACCATGTAGATGGGTTTATTCCTTATTTGGTGTTTCTTTTTGGGAGTATTGTGCTGATCTTAGCCATGCAGATTAAAAAGCGCCTTTAGTCATTTTTCCAATTTTGCCCCGATTTTAGTCAATAAACGGTAAAAAATGATCAATATTGATGATTTATGACCCAAAATGCTCTTTTTTTGATTTTTGGATTTGGGATATTTTTACCCGTTAAGGGTTATTTTGATAAAGCAAAATAGGTTCAGCACCTCAGTAGCGTAAATTTTGTAATTTACGTTAAGGAAAACACCTCCCAAAGTTATTCGAATGGAAAAAAAAGTATTTGTTAGTGGTTGTTTTGATCTTTTGCACAGTGGGCATGTGGCATTTTTGGAACGGGCAAGTGCTTACGGCGCATTATATGTTTTTTTGGGATCGGATCAGACGCTACGTGCTATGCAACCCGATGTTTTTGTAGTCAACGAAGATGGCAACCTCCCCCAAAAGAAAGAATTGTGTACTGCCCTAGGCATCGAATACATCATTTTAAAGCGGACACCCAACGCAGGCTTGCCTACTCGATCGACCACCAGTTTACGCCCCTATAACACCATACCTTTTCGTATCGATTTATGTGGGGGTTGGCTCGATCAACCCTTTGTAAGTCAATGGGCTTCTGGACCAGTGGTTACCATTTCAATTGAGCCGACAATCGAATTCAATTTGCGCAGTGGGATGGCCACCAGTAGCCGTAATAAAGCCATTGAATTATGGAATTCACAATTGCCAAGTGGTGACCCTATCAAACAGGCCAAAATCCTTTTTGCGTATGAAAACCCACCCGGAAAAAAAGAAATCGCCGGTTCACAAGACCATTTGGGGATATTGCTGCCAGGGCTGAATCGCTTGGATTATGCCGGGGATTATTGGCCATCATCGATCACATCGGTTGATGATGAAACGGTCCTGCAATTTATTGAGGATCATTTATTTTTGATTCCCTTAGAGCCACGCGTATCGGATTACGATGTATTGTCTAACAAACAGATTGAAGTAGAAAACGTCACTCGTTTGGCTGTAGCGGCCTCTCAAACCTGGGATGCGATTCTAGCAAAGGATTTAGTAGGTTTTGGCGCGGGCTTTTTGGCCTCGTTTGAGGCACAAATTGCCTTATTTCCCAACATGATTAATGATAAAATACGGTCTATCATTACACAATATGAGTCCCAAGCTTTGGGGTATAAAATTTCAGGTGCTGGAGGGGGAGGCTATCTTATTTTGGTAGCTAATCAACCGGTGGCCAATTCTTTTCAAATCAAAATAAGACGTAAAGATGCCCTCTAATCCATCGCAGTATATCGGTAAGGGATTGTTGTTACCCTTTGTAATGGTTACCTCACTTTTTGCTTTATGGGGTTTTGCCAACGCGGTAACCGACCCCATGGTGCAGGCTTTTAAAAAGGTTTTGGAACTGAGCAACACCGAAGCCTCTTGGGTGCAGATGGCTTTTTATGGAGGCTATTTTTGTATGGCTCTTCCGGCGGCACTTTTTGTGCGTAAATATTCTTATAAAACGGGAATACTCATTGGGCTTGCCCTATATGCCACGGGGGCTTTGCTGTTTTATCCGGCGACACACTTTGGGGCTTTTTGGTTTTTTTGTTTGGCCTTGTATATTCTTACTTTTGGCTTGGCTTTTTTAGAAACCACCGCCAACCCCTATATTTTATCGATGGGCCCCAAGGCAACGGCTACCCAACGGTTAAACTTGG
>RFYP01000077.1 GCA_009921175.1 Flavobacteriia bacterium
GATGCCGAAAAAAGTCAAGGATGCCTCCACCTGATCGAACAACAGCTGGCCCAAGTGATTGGTCGCCCCTAAACCATCGCCCATAGCCTGAGGTGGAAGACCACAGCTGAAAAACAATCCATCAAAAGCCCTCCTGCGCTCCGGGAAGATCAAAAAACGGTTTATACCTATGTGGCCCAGCACCCCCAGGTGAGTTTAGGCGCCCTGGCTTTGGGATTAAAACAATCGGTTAGTCAAACAGCGGCGCTATTGATGGAATTGGAATTGTTGGATTGTGTACAGAGTTTGCCGGGCAAACGGCATCGGGTGTGTTAATAGCCCATTTTGCTACGTGCCCGTAACAAAACAGCATTGGCGACTTCACGGGCGCGTTCGGCCCCTTTGGCCAAGGCCACTTCAATTTCTTCCGGATGGGCCATATAGTAGTCAAATTGGCGACGCTCTTCGGCAAACTTTTTGAGCATCAAGTCCAAGAGTGCTTGTTTGGCGTGTCCATAGCCCATCCCGCCTTTGAGGTAGGCTTCCCGAAGGGCTTGGGTGTCATCGGGGGAGGCGAGCAGTTGGTATAGCGCAAAGACAGTGCATTGGTCGGGGTCCTTGGGATCTTCGAGGGGGGTGCTGTCGGTTTGAATGCCCATGATTTGTTTCCGCAGGGCCTTTTCAGGCAAAAACACATTGATGGTGTTGTTTTTGGACTTGCTCATTTTTTGGCCATCGGTCCCGGGGATGTATTGGGTGTTTTCGGTGATTTTGGCTTCGGGAATCACAAAAGTTTCACCCAGGGCATTGTTAAAACGTTGGGCGACATCACGGGTCATTTCGAGGTGTTGGAGTTGGTCTTTGCCAACGGGCACATGGTGGGCGTCGTACAAAAGGATATCGGCGGCCATCAACATGGGGTAGGTAAACAACCCGGTATTGACGTCAGACAGCCGGTCGGCTTTGTCCTTAAACGAATGGGCGAGGGTTAAGCGTTGGTAGGGAAAAAAACAGCTGAGGTACCAGGCCAGTTCGGTGGTTTGGCAGACATCGCTTTGGCGATAAAACACGGTGGATTGGGTATCGAGCCCACAGGCCAACCAAACGGCGGCGGTGGCCAGGGTGTTTTGGCGTAGGCTTGCCCCGTCTTTGATTTGCGTCAGCGAATGCAGGTCGGCGATAAACAAAAAAGACTCGTTTTGTTGGTCTTTGGCCAGGGCAATGGCCGGAAGGATGGCCCCCAATAGGTTGCCCAAATGGGGAGTGCCTGTCGATTGAATCCCGGTGAGTATCCGTGCCATAGTAAATCGCTTTGCTCCCACAAAGATATTTTTTTTAACCTGCACGACAAGCGCAAAAGGGGGGTTTGTTTTCCCCCCCTAGCAGGGTGAATAACAACCAATTGGCCAAAAATGATTATCTTCTCTCAAATTTACAAACCATGGGAGAACTATTTGTAACCATTATTTTTATTACCGCCCTGGTCTTGGCGGTCTATTGGTATGCCGGCTATTCCGTCCGTGAGGGACGGGCCATAGACGAAAACCAAAACTTTATCCCCGATACTTGGGAAGAAAAGGCCGGTTGGTTTTTTAAGGGGCGCAACCTGATTATTTTGGGCTTGGGCATCTTGTTGGGCTATGTCTTGGGGTACTTACTCCCCCTGGCCTAAGCCAACCAAACCCTAGCGTCTAACCAAAAGCGGAGGATGGGCAGAATTGTGTTATTTTAGCGCATGCTCTATGGAATAAGGCGTTTGTTGTTGGGGGTGTGGCGCGGCTGGTTTTACCTGTTAGTGGCCCTGCCCGTACTCTACTTATTTCCATTTTTGGTGGTGGCCTTGTTGTTGCCCAACGGCTACCGGGCTGTTTTTTGGATGGCCCGAAACATCTGGGCACCCTGGGTCTTGCTGGGCATGGGTTTTTGGCCCGTGGTCAAGCACCACCCCCTGGCCGACACCCGACAAGCCTATTTATTAATCGCCAACCACGCCAGTTATATAGACCCGTTTTTGATGCTCCGTGCATGGAAAAAACCCTTTGTTTTTGTCGGAAAAAAAGAACTGGTGGCCATCCCCCTGTTTGGCTACCTCTATAAACGGGCCGCAATTATGGTAGATCGCAGCAGTTCCAAAAGCCGGTTTGGGGTCTATGGCCGGGCCAGTCAACAACTCAACCAAGGCTATAGCGTCTGTATTTTTCCCGAACGCGACTACCTCGACGAATCCGTTTTGCTAAACCCCTTTAAACGGGGGGCCTTTAAACTGGCCATCGAACACCAACTGCCCGTTTTGCCTTTGGCCTTTTATGACTGTAAACGCAAAATGCCCTGGTACACCTACTACGGCCGTCCGGGGACCCTCCGGGTTCAAAGCTTTGCGCCCATCTCCACCCAGGGACTAAACGAAGACGACCTCCCCCAACTCCAAGAACAGGCCTACCAAACCCTCTACCACGCCCTTACCCAGGACCCTAAAAAGGCCATTCAACAGGCCTTAGACCTTTGGGAGCGGTATGGGACTTAAACGGTTTTGGACCGCCTACTGCCCACAATCGCCATTGCTAAGGGTGGTCAGGTAAACGGTATTTGGACGATTGACCTCCACATCCAGGAAGGCCCGGTTATAGTCGATCATCAGGTCGCCCCTACAATGTGCTGTCCCATTGCCCCAGGGCGACATAGATCAGCGCATCGTCAAAGGATTCAAAAAAACGGTCTTGGTAGGCCTGTTCGTTGAGCTCCTCAAGGGGAATCTCAAGGCTGTAGGGCAATTGCTTTAGGGCCAATTCGCCTTCAAACACCCGAAGGGCGGGAGCATCGGCCAAAAATTCGGGCAAGGCATAGAGGTAGAGCGCCACTGACCCATTGGCAATTTCATAGTCCCCGGGGGGATAGCTAAAGGTAATGGCAATTTCATCGGTGTGCACCGGTGACTTTTCACAGCCCACAAAAAACAGCGGGCACAAAAGCAAGAAAGCATAAAAATTTCGCATGGTGTATTGTTTGGAACATGTTTTTTTAAGGTGCAAAAAGCATGCCAAAGCCCAGCGCGTTGGATTAACAAAGTCTTAACGACTCCCGCTCGGGCCAATCGCCGAAAAGGGAGCATCTTTAAACAACCAAATTTTACCATTATGCTCCGTTTACTCTTACCACTTGTGGTTGTGTTGGCCTTAGGGGTTTCCTGTACCAAAGGAACCGGCCCAACCCCTCCCGAACCTCCAAGCCCGCCCATTTCCGAACTTGGCCTGGGCCAATTGCTCCCCTACCAAGACAGTACCGATCCCAATCCCCTACGGATTGCCGTTCTGCTCGAAATTCCCTATGCCGATGCTTCGGCCATAGACGAAGCCACAGCCATGGCCCGTGTCCAAGAAACCCTAAAAAGTATTTTTGAAGGCGATTTTTCACTGTTTAACACCCCGCCCTTTAGCGACTACCAAAACCGTTTTCAGGTTTATTACGGGACCATGCTCCAAAGTCCCGACCCGGGCTATACCCCCATCGATACCCCAGCCCTCGAACAACTTCAGGCCAGTGCCCAAGCCCAAAGCGGCCCTTTTCGGGCGGCCACCACTGCCCAAGAACTGCGGGGGATTTTAGAAACTATTTACCGCAATTCGGGAATCGGCCCCGACCAAGTCCAAGGGTTTTTCTACCCCCTCGATGCCCTATGGCTCAACCAATCCATCGACCTGCTCGACCAGATCCCCGAAGAGGCGATTACCAACCCCCCCAACCAGTATAGCGAAGCAGAAAAAGCGTGGATTGTCAAAAAAAACATCCTGCGCTACCAGGCTGTTTTTGACCAGCAAGCCAACTTGGACGTTCAAATCATCATCACCGACGACGCTTTTGGGGGCGCTCAGGGCTATGCCATAATACGACCCTAGCGGGCATGCCCGACCGGATTTTTATGAACCGTACCCATCCCATTTTTAGCAGTGTCGTAAACGACTTTGCCGGCCGGACGTTTGTACACGAAATGGGCTATATCGCGGGTTGGTTTACCGATGAATACTATCCTTTTGATGCCTCCGACGACCTATCGGCCAAAGTGGACTGCAACTGCGTAAGCGACGGGGCTGTTGGACCCGACGGCCAAACGATCGACCCCCAAACCGATAACCCCTGGCTCCAAGACCAGCTCCCCGTCGAAATGCCGGACAAAAGCCTTAATTGGTCCCTACTCTCGGGACCGGTTCCCGGATATGACGGCAGCCTTTTCCCGGGCTGTGATGGGAGTTGCCGTTCCTACCGCACCCACGAAAAATCCATCATGGCGTTTCATTATTTCAGTATGAATGCGGCCGACTTTCAACAGGGCTTTGGCCCCGTTCACCGCTATTATATGGAAGAACTGTTTTTAAAACCCTAAAGCGCCAGGGGCTTATTCTCCCAGGTGGGTTCCTTTTCCCCCAACCAGAAGAAGTTGGGTTTGCCGCCCGTGGATATAACGAAAACCGTCTGTTCCCCAAAACCCGGGTTCTTCAAGCATAATACGGATGTCTTTTTGCCAGGCATCGATATACACCTTGGTGTTAAGCTCAATGGCATAGGCGGTGTTTTCGTGCAAGGGGCGGTCTCCATCGCCGGGTACCCCTTGTTGGGCATCCCACATTCCAAAGGTCGTTCCCGCCGAATGACCAAACGTCCCCAACGGATGGGTATAAATTTGCGGGCGTAAGCCTTCGGCCTGCCCTTGTTCCAGGCTCATTTTTAGCGTAGCGTTTCCACTGCGGCCGGTTTTAAAATGTTGGGTAAAAATATCCTGTACACGGTTGCCTTGCGCCAAGGCGTCTTGTAAATAATCCGGGGCTGCGTTTTCTCCGGGCCGTAGGACATAAGCGAGTTCCTGACAATCGGTGTTGAGGGTCAGGTAGCTGATCCCAATGTCGCAATGCAACAAATCCCCGGGGAGGATAACATCAAATTTTTGTTGGCCGTCAAAGGCATAGAGGTCACTGGCTTGCGAACGTTGTACATCCACCGTGGGGTGA
>RFYP01000078.1 GCA_009921175.1 Flavobacteriia bacterium
TAGCCTCAGTCCTCACCTTAACGGACCTTTTACCCCCGATTTGGCCACCCCGGTATCGGAAATGACCGAAAAGGCAAAAGCCAACAATTGGCCACTTGAGGTGGAATGGGGCTTGATTGGGTCTTGTACTAACTCTTCTTATGAAGACTTATCACGAGCCGCTTCAATCGCCCAGCAAGCCATTGATAAAAAACTCGTTACCAAAGCCGAATTTGGTATCAATCCCGGATCAGAGCAGGTACGTTTTACCGCAGAACGCGACGGTTTGTTGTCGATTTTTGAGGACCTCAACGCCAAGATTTTCACCAATGCCTGTGGTCCTTGTATAGGTCAATGGGCACGGGCTGGCGCCGAAAAGCAAGCACGCAATACCATTGTGCATTCCTTTAACCGAAATTTCTCGAAACGTGCCGATGGGAACCCCAACACCCACGCTTTTGTAGCCTCCCCCGAAATGGTCGCAGCCATTGCGATTTCCGGTAGGTTGGATTTTAATCCCATTACGGACTCCCTGATTAATCAAGAAGGGGAAGAAGTACGCCTGTCTCCACCCCAAGGATTGGAACTTCCTCCAAAAGGTTTTGATGTAGAAGACAACGGCTATATCGCTCCGCAAGAAGACGGTTCTTCGGTGGAGGTGATTGTCAAAGAAGACTCCGAACGCTTGCAATTGCTTACCCCTTTTGCCCCTTGGGATGGAAAAAATATCCTGGGTGCAAAATTGCTGATCAAAGCCCAGGGCAAGTGTACAACCGACCATATTTCGATGGCTGGCCCTTGGTTACGATTTAGAGGACATCTGGACAATATCTCCAACAACTGCCTGATTGGCGCGGTGAATGCCTTTAATGAAAAAACCAATTTTGTCAAAAACCAACTCACCGGAGAATACGGCGGTGTACCGGACGTACAACGGGCTTACAAATCCGCTCAAGTACCGACGGTTGTGGTCGGTGATCAGAATTACGGAGAAGGGTCATCGAGAGAACATGCCGCAATGGAACCTCGTCATCTGGGAGTGCGTGTTGTATTGGTCAAATCTTTTGCCCGTATTCACGAGACCAACCTTAAAAAACAAGGAATGCTTGGGATCACCTTTGACAATCCTGCGGACTATGACAAAATTTTGGAGGATGACACCTTTAATTTTATCGACCTGGAAGATTTTGCCCCCGGAAAAACCCTGACCATTGAGTTGGTTCACAGTGATGGCAGCAAAGATCTGATTAAAGCTAATCACACCTACAATGCTTCACAAATTGAATGGTTTAGTGCTGGTTCGGCTTTGAATCTTATCAAAAAGATGAATGCCGTCTAGTCAATAACAAAGGAGAAATCCTACATATTTCAAAAAAGAAAATCCCAACTAATTGTATCACAATGCGTTGGGATTTTTAAAAGTACCTTGGGTGGGAATCGAACCCACACGCTGTTGCCAGCACTGGATTTTGAATCCAGCGCGTCTACCAATTCCGCCACCAAGGCAAACATGGAGGCCAAAAATATAAAATTTATGGGTTAAAAAAGGGATTTTGACAAAGTTTTCAATACCGTGCAAAAATTTTATTTTACATTTGCAGCCCATAGCAAATAGGGACGTTGGAAACAGAAGCAAAAATATTTTCGTGCACACAAAGCACAGCCCTTTCAAAAGACATTGCCAAGGCTTATGGCATCCCCATGGGCAATGTGCATTTTGAGCACTATAGCGACGGAGAATTTCAGCCCTCTTTTGAAGAATCAGTTCGTGGGACGCGAGTTTTTCTTATAGGATCTACTCATCCAAGCTCCGAAAATTTAATGGAAATGCTCTTGATGCTCGATGCGGCCAAAAGAGCTTCTGCTCGACATATTACTGCAGTTTTACCCTATTTTGGCTGGGCCAGACAAGACCGAAAAGACAAACCCCGTGTACCCATAGGGGCTAAGATGATTGCCAAATTATTGGAGGCCGCCGGGGCAACCCGTATCATCACCATGGATCTCCATGCCGATCAAATTCAAGGTTTCTTTGAAAAACCGGTAGATCATCTGTTTGCCTCCTCTATTTTTCTCCCCTACATCGAATCATTATCTCTAGACAACCTAACGGTTGCCTCTCCTGATATGGGTGGGTCAAAACGGGCCTATGCCTATTCCAAATACTTGGAAAGCGATGTAGTGATTTGCTACAAACAACGCGCCAAAGCCAATGTCATTGCACACATGGAACTTATCGGTGAAGTCGAAGGACGCAATGTAATTCTCGTCGATGATATGGTCGATACTGCAGGCACCCTTACTAAAGCAGCCGATTTGATGATCGAGCGGGGGGCCTTGTCTGTACGTGCCGTATGTACCCATGCCCTGCTTTCTGGAAATGCCTACGAAAGAATCGAAAAATCCCAACTCAAAGAGTTGATTGTGACCGACTCCATCCCCGCGCGTCAAGCGAGTGAAAAGGTTAGAGTCCTGAGCTGTGCATCCTTGTTTGCCGCAGTGATGCAAAGCGTACACAACAACAAATCCATCAGTTCAAACTTTATAATTCAATAAATACACTACAATGAAATCAATTACTATCAACGGATCGAAAAGAGAAAGCGTGGGCAAGGTAGCTACCAAAGCCTTACGTAATGCTGGACGAGTTCCTTGTGTGTTATATGGTGGGGATCAACCCCTTCATTTTTCCGCAAACGAACTTGATTTCAGTAAACTCGTTTACACCCCCAATGCCCACACTGTGGTCATTAAACTAGAAGACGGCACCAAGATCAACGCGGTGCTACAGGACATTCAATTTCATCCTGTTTCGGACAAGATTTTACATGTTGACTTTTATCAACTGTTTGACGATCGTGAAATTTCGATGGATATTCCGGTACAAATCACCGGCTCAGCTCCTGGAGTGCTAAACAGTGGTGGGGTTTTACGTCTAAACAAACGAAAGTTGCGAATTCGTGCTTTGCCCAATAACCTCCCCGATTATATCATCGCTGATATTTCAAAATTAAAACTCGGACACAAACTTTACACGGCCGAGCTTAAAAGTGATGATTACACCTTCTTGCATCCCGACAATACCGTTGTTTGTCAGGTGCGTACCTCACGTGCTTCGATGAATATTGTGGAAGAAGACGAAGAAGAGGCAACTGCAGAAGCGGCAGAATCAGGTGAAACTTCAGAAGCGCAAGCCTCTGAAGAAGCACAAAATCCTGCTGACGGAGAATAAATGCTTTCCACCTTATTGCACAAAAGCATCTCTGATTGAGATGCTTTTTTTATTTTTAACGGCATGCATTGCCTAAAGTTTTTATTTCGCCAACCTCCACTGGCCATGAAAAAATATCTAATTGTCGGTTTGGGAAATGTCGGAGAAGAATATATCCATACCCGACACAATATTGGTTTTCTAATCGTCAATGCCTTGGCGCAACAATTTGACCAATCCTTTGCTCCGGTCAAGTCGGCACTTCGGTGTCAATTGAATCACAAAGGAAAAACTTTTGTCTTGCTCAAACCCACGACCTTGATGAACCGCAGCGGTAAAGCAGTACGCTATTGGGCCCTAAAAGAGCGTATTCCGTTGGAAAATATTTTGATCGCCACCGACGATCTCCATTTACCTTTTGGTACACTTCGCCTGCGCACCAAAGGCAGTGCAGGAGGGCACAACGGGCTAAGGGATATTGAGGACCAACTCAATACACCAAATTATATGCGCCTTCGGTTTGGTATTGGTCAGGAAGAAAAACATTTTAATCAGGTTGATTTTGTTCTAGGTGAATGGTCTGCTGACGAATCATCGCAGTTAAAAGAAAGAATCCAAAAGTCAGTAGAAGCCATTCTTAGTTTTGGACTTCAAGGAGCCGCAAAAACTATGAATCAGTACAACGGTAGCTAGATCAGTCTTCGGTTTGAAAATGATAAATTGCCGAGGCTGATGCATCACCTTCGGGATCGATAGCAATGACTTGCCAATAATAATTGGACCCTGCAACAGCTTGAAAATTATAAGCATTGGCGGTTTGAGGACCGGCTTTTTTGGTCATATTCGTGGGTTGAGTACCCACATAGACCTCATATTGCAAGGGTGCACCGTTAGGGTGCCGACCGTTCCACTGTAAACTAATCGTACCGGGTGATACGACCGCCGCATCTGCGGGGCTGTTTAAAAACGCTGGATAGGGCAAGCTATTGGCTTGGGCAGCTCCCTCTAGATAGAAAGTCCACACCGCACTTTGTCCCGTTTCTTCAGTTGCCTCGGATTGGGACACCACCCACCAAGAATAAGTCGATGCGCGGGCCAAGGGCAAACTTTTGGTTAAAAAAGTGGTAGCAAAACTAAATTGCTGTCCGGTGTTTTTGTTTTCAATATAGAGCGTATAACTGTCGGTATGCAAGGCCGAAGACCACTTGAAAGTTACTTGACTTTGTGTCGCATCGATAACTTGGGCCGTGGTACACAAATCATTATCGGCAGGGGCCAAAAGTGTTGCCGCTTCAGGTACCGGTATTTTCTCTTTGGCACAACCCAAAAGCAAAAATATGATCATCAACCTACTTAAATACCTCATTGTCTCACTATTTTAAGGGTTTCACTTTGCCCATTATGAGTAAGCTGCAACAAATAGAGCCCCGGAGGGTATGCACTTATATCAAGCGGTATAGATCGATTTTGTCCATCTACCTGATATTTTTTGGTTTCCAACAACGAACCATCCAGTGTTTGAATAGCCACCGTAACGGCTATGGATTCCCCACCAACCAACAAAGTAAATGCACCGGTTGTAGGGTTGGGGAAACTCATAGAAGCAGCTTCTAAATAGAGTACTTCATGATGACTTCCTTGACAAGGAATTGCACTATTGACTTGTAGCACATT
>RFYP01000079.1 GCA_009921175.1 Flavobacteriia bacterium
AACATCCGAGCAAAGGGTCAATAAAGGCGGGTAATCGGGGGTTCCCCAAATCAAGCAGCGCCATCCGTGTTCTTCAATACTGGCCATTTCTTGGGCAACCTTAGAGCGGTGCTTTTTCCAGGCGGTAAAGTGGGTATAGTTGGCTTTGGTCAGTAGTTTTTGGGCAACAAGCTCTGTCGGGTCGGTGCTAAAAACCGCCTGTGGACTCCCACAATGGGCCACCAGTTGCTGGGCACGAATGGCGCCAATTTGCGGTATTTTTCGGAGCAGTAAGCAGGCTTCTAGCGGATGCATAAGGGGCGATTGGGACACTAAAGATACTAACTTAATTTGGGGGTTCGCCAAGCAGAAGATTTTTACTACATTTGGGTAATGACTTTTGGAAAATACATCCACGAACTTTTATACCGCTACGAATGCGTGACCATTCCCAATTTTGGGGCGTTTTTGACACGCTCGGTCGGAGTGTTGATTCAGTTTGACAGTGGGGTTTTTAATCCACCCAAAAAGGTGCTTACCTTTAACAGTTTGCTAAAAACCAACGACGGTATTTTGGCCCACCATATCGCCCAAAAGCAAAATATTTCTTACGAAAGTGCCCTGCGGTTGATCGAGAAAGAAATCATCATTTGGAAACAAAAATTACAAACCCAACCCTTGGTCATCGCCCCAATTGGGGAACTGCGCCTCAACACCGCCAAACGGGTGGAATTTTTTTCCTATGCCCAGGTCAATTTTGACACCAACGCCTACGGCCTGAGTGTTTTTACCCGCAAGCCCCTTGCCGTAGCCTCCCCAAGTAAACCTTCTAAACCTTTTTCAATCATGGCAGAAAACGACAAAGACAACCTCATGTTCACGCCCGATCATGACCAACCCAAAAGCGAACGTTCGCCCATCTATAAATATGCTGCCGTCGGGGTCATTGCGCTCAGTTTGACGGCTGCTTCGTATTATTTTGGCGACCAATACCTGAACAACGAACGCGCCAAAAACCAACAATTGGCCCAAGAAAAAATTACCCAAACGGTCGAACAAGCGACCTTTGATTTGGGAAGCCTCTCTCCCCTATCCATGACCATTGATGCCGAAAATCCCCAGGATGAAGTCGTGCTTGAGCAACCTTATTACAGTATCATTGCCGGAACCTACCGCAACAAGAACAACGCCGAGCGTCTGCTGCAAAACCTTAAAGGGCAGGGCTATGAAGCGGCTTTTGCCGCGGTGAATCCCGAGGGGATGTACCGGGTAGCTTATGGGCGTTTTACCAGCAAACGTGAAGCGATAAAGCTGTTGTATTTTATCAAATACACCCTCAAAGAAGAGGCCTGGTACCTCGAAGAAAAATAGGCCTATAGCCGCGCCAACCAAGCGGTAGGGTTTTGCGGTTTCATATTCATAAATACGCTAAACTGTAGGGTGGTTTTCCCCGTTTGTGGGTTTGAAAACACCTCCCCCAAGGGGTCTTTGGCCTGTACCTTTTGGCCTTTTTTGACATAGACTTTGCCCAAGTTTTTATAGGCGGTGATGTAGTTTCCGTGTTTGACCAATACCGTGGGATTGCTCCCTTTAAACGTCAGCAGGGCCATGACCTCCCCTTCAAACACGGCCCGGGCCACGGCCTGGGGTTCGGTAGCAATGGTCACCCCGTTGCTTTTGATCATGGTGGTGCGGACCACAGGGTGAGGCTGCGTACCAAAACGTTGAACCACTACCCCTTTGGCCACGGGCCAAGGAAGTCGGCCTTTGTTTCCGACAAAGTTAGAGGCCAACAATTGGTCTTCGGGGGTCAGGGCAAATTGGGTGGTGCTTTTGGACCCCGCGGCCTTGTTTGATGCGGCAATGGCTTCGCGAATCAAGCGGTCGATTTCCTTGTCGATCTCCTCGGCCTTTTTTTGCTTTTGATTAATTTGACGATTTAGCCCTTTGGCTTTTTTACGTAAATCCTGCACCAACCGCTCTTGTTGGTTCCTTTCTTTGGACAAGGCTTCTTGCTCTTTTTTATTGGCTTCTATCAAGGCCTCTTTTTTCTCTTTTTGGCGAATCAAGGTCTGGTTGAGTTCCTGAAGGGTTAGGGTTTTCTCGGTGATCTTCTCCCCTTGTTTTTTACGAAAACTGGTGTATTGCTTTAGGTATTGAACCCGTTTATAAGCTTGCAATACACTTTCGGAAGAAAACAAAAACATCAGGCGGTTTTGGGAAGATTTACTGATATAGGATTCCCGGATCATCTGGGCATAGTCTTCTTTGAGCTTTTTTAGTTCCTCGCGCAGGGTTTCGATATCGCGGCTGTTGACTTGGATACGCTGGGTGAGCAGATTGGCCTCTTCGTTGTTTACCCGGATCAGTCGTTTGCGGATATCGAGTTTAACGTCCAGGTCTTCGACCTCGGTTAGGGCGTCTTTTTTTTGGGTGGTGTTTTTAAACAACAACTGGTTTATCTGCTTAATCTCACGGGTCAACCGCTCGCGCTGATCTTCGAGTTCTTTTTGCCGCTTTGAGGCTTGCTGCCCCCAGACCTGGCCTAGGCCGCCCACCACCAATAAAAGAAGCAAAAGACGAATACGCATCACAATTCGATTTTTTGGTAACCACCGGGTATGGCAAAGGGAAAAGTCATTTCCGAAGGGAAATCACCCCGAGTATATTCGATTTTTACTGTGGTGAGTTGGTTGCCCTCCAACAAGGAAAGCTGAACGATTTTGGGCAGGGTTTGGTTTTCAATATTTTGGTGTTCGGGGTATTTAACACTTAAAATCGCGCCGGTGGCCGCGATAAAAAACCGCTGTTCCTCCAACAAAAAGGTGCTGGGATCGATAAAGAAGGTCGGCTGGAATCCCTGTCCTTGGGTTTTGGGGGTCAGCACATAATAGCGGGGGTGCTCAATTTGCTTCCAAGCGGTTTTATGCAGGTCGATGACTGGGGCGCCCAACAATAATTTTTCGAGCTCTTCAAATCGAAAGGCCGTGTTAAACTGCTGGTTTAAAAAAGCGACATCCCCCTGAAAAAAGGTCTTTTGAAATTTTTCGTAAAACTGAACCTCTTTGGGTGTAAGCATCAGTTTGGCAATGGGAATCAGCATGGTGGCGCTAAGCCATATTTTTTCCTTGTTTTCCATCCTGAGGTTAACGGTCAGTTGCTGTTCTCTCTTGCCGTCGTTGTAGGTTACCCTGAGGCGCGAACGGAAATTTTTAAAGTTTGGGTACTGGGCGTTGACTTGCTGGGCCAGTTTTTTTAGGTTCACGTTTTCTATGGGGGCTTTGGTCGGCAAAACAGCGACCGATTTACAGGAAACCACCGTGGCAGTTAAAAGACCGATGAAAAGTAGGTTGCGAAATGTCCAAGTGGTTTTTTGCATCAGCTAAGGGTTGAATAGTCGCCAAGATTGACGTTGGTAAACTCACCATTATAGTACACCTGATTACCGATCATCGCCCCTTTGAGTTGGGCGTTGACTAAGGTACTATTGTTTTGAATCAAACAGTCTTCGAGCTGGCAATTGGTAACCTGGGTACCGGCGCCAATGGAGACATGAGGCCCGAGGGTGCTGTTGGTTATTTTGGCCCCCGGCCCTATATAACAGGGTTCGATTAACTGGGTGTTTTCGAGTTGGGCATCGGCAGCGATCAAAGGCACCTCTTCTTTTTCTAGGATTTGGAGCATCTCGGTGTTCGTCGCTACCGTGATTTGGGGGTTTCCACAATCCATCCATTTGTTGACCTGACCGGGAATAATCGTATAGCCGTCGTCCATAAGGGCCTTTATCCCGTCATTGATTTGGTATTCCATCCCGGGTAAAAGTTGTTTGGCCACGACTTTTTCGAGTTGGTCTTTGAGTAGGGCAATGTCTTTAAAATAATAAATCCCGATCACGGCCAGGTCGGAGACATAGGTTTGGGGCTTTTCGACCAATTCGGTGATCTGGTTTTTATCGTTGAGTTTGACAACGCCATAGGCTTCGGGATTATCGACTTGCTTCACCCAAATGATGGCATCGGCATCAGGGTCTAGGGTAAGGTCGGCGCGGATTAGGGTATCGGCATAGGCCACGACTGCGGGGCCTTGGAGCGAATCTGCGGCGGCCATAATGGCGTGTCCGGTGCCCAAGGGTTCCAATTGTCGGTAAATCGATGCTTCGGCACCCAGGCTGTGGGCAAAAGCGGTCAATTGTTCTTCCACCGCCTCATCAAAATAGGCAGGGTCTCCCAAAATAAAAGCGACCTCGTTGATGGGTGTATCGACCACCTTGGCGATTTCAGCGACCAATTGTTCCACGATGGGGGTTCCTGCAACAGGCAGAAGGGGTTTGGGAACCGTTAAGGTGTGCGGGCGAAGACGTGATCCACGGCCCGCCATGGGGACAATTATTTTCAAGGTGTGGGTTTGCTTAGGTTCATTGTTTTTACTGTTTGCCGGTACTGCCAAAACCTTTTTCGCCTCGGGCGGTCGCTGATAAGCTGTTTACCTCCTCCCAACGGATTTGAATAAACGGCGCAATGACCATCTGAGCAATGCGCTCGCCGGGTTGTAGGGTATATTCTTCTTCCGAAAGGTTGATCAAAATTACCCCAATGTCTCCCCGGTAGTCTGCATCGATGGTCCCAGGAGCATTAAGCACCGTTAGGCCATATTTGGCCGCCAAACCCGATCGGGGGCGAATTTGGGCTTCATAGCCCTCGGGCAGGGCAATCGATAGCCCGGTGGGGACTATTCGTCGTTGTAGCGGGGCTAAGACAATGGGGGCCTCAATGTTGGCCCGCAAGTCTAAGCCGGCGGCCGCATCGCTTTCGTATTGGGGAAGGTCAAATCGGCTGTTGTTGATGACCGGTAATCGAACCATGGGTTTTTTTCAAAAATACAAAA
>RFYP01000080.1 GCA_009921175.1 Flavobacteriia bacterium
AAATATATCTTAGACCTCATTTTTGCTACCCGCTATCCCGAACGCTACAAGCTAGAGAAAATCAAACCTCTGATCAGTTTTGGAGCCTCACCCCGGGGAAGCATCAATTTGGCGACCGCCGCCAAGTGCTATGCCTTTATGCAACACCGAGGCTATGTGATTCCTGAAGACGTACGGGCCGTAATTTACGATGTCTTGCGTCACCGGATAGGCCTTACCTATGAGGCTGAAGCCGAAAACGTCACTTCTGAAGACCTGATTAGCCAGATCATCAATGAGGTCGAAGTGCCCTAGTCTCACTTGTGAAAACACTGTTGACCGTTTATGGACACCAAGGAACTTCTCAAAAAAGTCCGGAAAATAGAGATTAAAACCCGCCGCCTGAGCGACCATGTGTTTGGGGGCGAATACCACAGTACCTTTAAGGGACGAGGGATGACCTTTAGCGAAGTGCGGCAATACCAATACGGCGATGATGTCCGCGCCATCGACTGGAATGTCACCGCCCGCTACAATGAACCCTTTGTCAAGGTATTTGAAGAAGAACGCGAACTCACCCTTTTGTTGGTCATAGACGTGAGTGCGTCGGAGTTTTTTGGTTCCCAAACGCAATTCAAACGCGAATACCTCACCGAGATTGCCGCAACCCTTTCCTTTTCAGCCTTGCAAAACAACGATAAGGTGGGCTTGTTGTTGTTTAGCGATCAAATCGAGTTGTATATCCCTCCCAAAAAAGGACGCTTCCATATTTTGCGCATCATTCGCGAATTGTTAGAGTTTCACCCCCAAGGCAAAGGCACCAATATCGCCCTGCCCTTGGAATTTCTTTCAGGGGTGTTAAAGAAAAAGGCCATTGTTTTTTTACTCTCGGATTTTATGGACCAAGGCTATGAGAAAACCTTACAAATAGCCGCCAAAAAACACGACTTGACGGGGATTCGTGTGTTTGACCCCCGAGAAAAAGCCCTGCCTAATATCGGTTTGGTGCCCATGCAAGACAGTGAAAGTGGTCGGATTCGTTGGGTCAACACCCAGTCCAAATCCATACGCACCCGTTACGAAAAACACTACCACCAACTGGCCGAAAGTTTTGAAACGGTTTTTAAAAAAAATGGCGCCGGAACTCTTTCCTGTAGTGTTGAGGAAAGCTATGTTAAAAAACTATTAGGCTATTTTAAAGCAAGGTTGTAAGATGAAAACACGTTTGAGTTTATTGTTCTTATTGATACTCCCGAGGCTCCTTTGGGCCCAACTGGGAGGGGAGGTTCGTGCAGCCGTCGATTCTACTCAGGTGTTGATCGGGGCGCAACTGAACTATACCCTACAGGTAAAAACAGATTCCCTTGCACAAATCAGTTTTCCCGACCCCTTGGCTGTCGCGCCCTTTGAAGTACTTGAGTCTTTCCCGATTGATACGCTCCAAGCGCAGCAACATTATTTGTTTACCAAAAAATATGCCCTAATCCAATTTGATTCCGGGCGGTATTATATCCCTCCTCAACGGATCATGATCGATGGATTTGCCAAAATGACCGATTCGATTAAGGTGGAGGTAAACTCGGTGGTGGTGGATACCCTTAAACAGAAAATGTACGACATCAAACCCCAAATTCAACTCGACAAAAATTACCGCAACCTGCTCGCTCGTTTACTTTGGGTACTGCTTTTTTTGGGATTGCTTATCGGAGGCCTTTGGGCCTATTTTTCGGCCAAGCGAAAAAGGGCTTTAAGAAAAGCGGCATTACCCCCTTTTGAACGTGCCATAGAAGCGCTTAAAGCTCTCGAAAACAGCCACCCCAAAGCCCAGGAAGAATACAAAGACTATTATTCCAAATTGACCGAAATTGTGCGCCGTTACCTTGAGGAAGAAGCCAAAATTGACGCTCTGGAAAGCACGTCCTCTCAATTACTCAACAAACTACTGCTGCTCAAAGATGCCGGCAAAATTCCCTTGGAAAAGGAAACCCTAAAAAACCTAAAAGAAGTCTTGGAGACCGCTGATTTAGTCAAGTTTGCCCGTGCGGTTCCCGAAACGGGAACTGCCCCAAGAGACCGAGAATGGGTCGAAGCCATCGTGGTCGAAACAAAAGAAGTATTACCCGAACCTACCCCTGAAGAACTCCAAGCCCAGGAAGAATACCGCCTGTTGATGCTTAAAAAGAAACGCAAACAACAGCTGGTTTATGCTTTGAGCGGTCTAGGGACCCTTTTGGTATTGGCCCTACTAAAAAATTAGACAACCAAACCTGGGTGAGCAGTCGCTACGGAGCCCCCCCCGTAGAATTGCTGACCCCCGAAGTTCTCTTGCGTAAAGCGAATAGTGCTGGGCCAAACCAAAGCTTTGAAATGGACAGCTTAGGGAGCCCTTTCTACATTGCACTCGCCTGGAGTAGTAAACCACCGACCCCAAACCAACAACAGCAAAATGATGGGATCGTGAATGAAGAGGAAACCCAAGCATTGATCGATGGTATTTTGGCCACCTACCAAGAACTAGGAGCGACCAATATGTTGGTCGATAGTGAAGTGGTAACCACCGCCAAAGGACTCCCCGCCCTTAAGATATCCGGGACACTCGATTATGCCCAGACCGGGGAAAGTCAAAAAGAACGCTTTATCTTTAGTACGCTGCTGTTTGATTTTGATCAAGGGAAAATCACCCTGACCATGACCTACCCCAAGGACGACCGCTATGGCCCCCAAATCGCCCAGCGGGTCGAAGAAAGTATTGACCTCATTAAAGAATTATAAGGTGCTCGAAAACATACAATTTGCCAATCCCGAATACCTCTGGTTGCTTACCAGCATTCCTGTAATTGCCTTGTTGAGCTACCTTACCCGGAACAAAACCCAAGCCGTGCTAAAAATGTCCTCCCTGAAAGGATTTGACCAAAAAAGCTCTTTCTTGGCCCGGTTGCGCTATGCGCTTTGGTTGTTTCGTCTGGGGGCTTTGGCACTTATCATCTTGGCCCTCGCCCGCCCACAAACCGTTGATGTATCGACCCGTACCATCACCAACAAAGGGATTGACATTGTCATGGCCATTGATGTTTCTTCCAGTATGTTGGCCCAAGACCTTAAGCCCAACCGCCTCGACGCCCTCAAACAAGTTGCACGGACTTTTGTCGAAGACCGGGTGAGCGACCGTATCGGACTGGTGATTTATGCCGGGGAAAGTTATACCAAAACACCGATTACCAGTGACAAAAGCATAGTGACCAATAGCCTGAACTCGATTCGCTTTGACGGCCTAATCGAAGATGGAACAGCCATCGGTATGGGGCTGGCCACCGCTGTCAATCGCCTAAAAGACAGTCGGGCCAAAAGCAAAGTCATCATTTTGCTTACCGATGGGGTAAACAATTCGGGGTTTATCGACCCCAAAATTGCCGCCGAACTGGCCGTGGAGTACAATATCAAAACCTATACCATCGGTTTGGGGAGCAATGGGACAGCCCGCGCCCCGATTGGAATTTTACCCAACGGGCAATTTCAATACGGGATGACCAAGGTCGAAATTGACGAAGAATTACTCAAACAAATTGCCACCACCACTGGGGGGCAATATTTTAGAGCAACAGACAACCGAAAACTCGAAGAGGTGTATGCCGAGATCAATAAACTCGAAAAAACCGAAGTCGAAGAGTTTAAATATTACAACTATCAAGAACTCTTTCGCCCCTTGGTATTGTGGGCATTAGGGTTACTATTTTTGGAATGGTTTTTGCGCAATACCCTATTTAAAAGCTTTATTTGATGTATCAGTTAGACGCACCATTTTACGGATACTTATTACTGCTTATACCAATTTTATGGATAGGATTTATCGCGGTTTCTCAATGGCAAAAGCGCGCCCAGCAGCGTTTTGCTCGCCCTGAAATGCTCGACTACCTCAGCCCCGGTCGATCCCGAATCAAGGCTTATTTTAAAATCGGACTGATTAGCTTGGGCTTTGTATTATTAACGGTCGCCCTGGTGAACCCCAAAATCGGCACCGAATTGGAAACCGTCAAGAGAGAAGGGGTCGATATTGTCTTTGCGGTGGATGTTTCCAAAAGTATGTTGGCCGAAGACATTGCCCCCAACCGCTTAGAAAAATCCAAACGCCTGGTTTCGGCCATCATCAACCAATTGGCCAGTGACCGTATCGGAATCATTGCCTATGCCGCTCAGGCCATTCCCCAACTCCCCATCACCACCGATTATGGGGCGGCCAAAATGTTCCTAAAGGGCCTCAATACCGAAATGCTTTCCTCTCAGGGGACAGCCATTGATGCCGCCCTTACACTTTCACAATCCTATTTTAACGACGAAGCCCAAACCAACCGCGTGGTATTTCTGATTTCCGATGGGGAAGACCATTCCGAGGCCGGGGCCGCTGCAGCCAAACAAGCCGCTGCTGCAGGGATCAAAGTCTTTACGTTTGGGGTGGGGACCGAATCCGGCGGCCCGATTCCAATCAAACGCAATGGCGTGATTGAAACCTATAAAAAAGACCCAGAGGGAGAGGTGGTCATCACCCAAAGAAATATGGAAACTCTAACCGAAATTGCCATCGCCACGGGCGGGGCCTATATCGATGGGAACGACACCCAACAGGTGCTCGACTTTGTTCAGGAGACCCTACAGGCGATGGACAAAAAAGAGTTTGACGCCAAAGAATTTGTCAGTTACAAAGATCAGTTTCAAGCCTTTTTGTTTGCGGCCTTACTTGTATTTTTGATCGATATGATTGTTTTTGAAACCCAAACCAAGTGGATCACCCGCCTGAATTTGTTTAATGAATCGAATGAGAAAAAAGTAAACCCATGAAAA
>RFYP01000009.1 GCA_009921175.1 Flavobacteriia bacterium
GCGGGGCCTAGGCCCCGCTTTTTATTTTAGAATAGGCCGTTGATCGCCCCGTCAACCCGTTCAATGATGCTACCCAAGTCTTCGGGTTTTTCTACAAAATCCAGGTTATCAACGTCGATAATCAATAGTGGGCTTTTGTCGTAGGTAGAAATCCACGCTTCATAACGCTCGTTAAGCCGACTGAGGTAATCGATGCTGATGGTATTTTCATAACTACGTCCCCGCTTGTGAATCTTGTTTACCAGATTTGGAATGCTCGAACGTAAATAAATCAATAAGTCGGGCCCTTGTATCAGGTTTTCCATCAGGTCAAACAACGACAGATAGTTGTCAAAATCCCTACGGGTCATCAATCCCATCGCGTGGAGGTTGGGCGCAAAAATATTGGAGTCTTCATAGATCGTACGATCTTGAATCACGTTTTTATTATCCTCACGAATTTGAATCAATTGCTTAAAGCGGCTTTTGAGAAAATACACCTGAAGATTAAACGACCATCGTTCCATATGGTTGTAAAAATCATCCAAATACGGGTTGTCAATCACGTCTTCAAAATGGGCTTCCCATTTGTAGTGTTTAGCCAGGAGGTTGGTCAAACTGGTTTTACCGGCTCCTATATTTCCAGCAACGGCTATATGCATTGATTAAAGCGAATTAAAAATAGGTTTATATCGTTCTTGCAAAGTAAGTGGATTTTTTGAAAGATAAAAGTAAGGCCAGGGTATAATTGAAATTTGACAATATTTTTTTGAAATAAAAAAAGCCCCTATATTTGTGCCTGATAACGAGGAAGGATTTGACTGATTGCAACCTCGAAAAAAAATGCTAAAGCAGTATTGCTTTGAGACTTTCGACGTCAAATCCTACCCAAAGCAATTGAACTATGTCTTATTTATTTACCTCCGAATCGGTCAGCGAAGGACATCCTGACAAAGTAGCCGATCAAATTAGCGATGCGCTCTTAGACCATTTTTTGGCCTTTGACCCCGAAAGTAAAGTAGCTTGTGAAACGTTGGTGACCACGGGCCAAGTCGTTTTGGCTGGGGAAGTCAAAAGTACCACCTATCTCGATGTTCAAGATATCGCCCGACAAACGATTAATTCCATAGGCTATACCAAAGGGGCCTATCAATTTAGCGGTGATTCTTGTGGGGTTATTTCCCTGATTCATGAACAATCTCAGGATATCAATCAAGGGGTTGACCGTGCGGATAAAAAAATTCAAGGGGCGGGCGACCAGGGCTTGATGTTTGGGTATGCCACCCACGAAACCGAAAATTATATGCCGCTAGCCTTAGAACTGTCCCATTTGATTTTAATCGAATTGGCCAAACTTCGACGCGAAAACAAAGCGATTACCTACCTCCGCCCGGATGCCAAATCACAGGTAACCATTTCCTACAACGATCAGCATCAACCCGAATTTATCGATACAATTGTTGTGTCTACCCAACATGATCCTTTTACTAACGACGATCAAGGCATGTTGGACCAGATTAAATCCGATATCATCAATATTTTGATTCCTCGGGTCAAAGCCCAACTCCCGGAATCAATACAAAAACTGTTTACCGAACAAATCACCTACCATATCAATCCCACAGGAAAATTTGTGATAGGGGGCCCACATGGCGATACGGGACTCACCGGTCGCAAAATTATCGTTGATACCTACGGAGGAAAAGGAGCACATGGTGGGGGCGCTTTTAGTGGGAAAGATCCCAGCAAAGTAGACAGGAGTGCGGCCTACGCCGCCCGGCATATCGCCAAAAATCTGGTAGCTGCCGGAGTCGCCAAAGAAGTGTTGGTGCAACTAAGCTATGCCATTGGTGTGGCCCAACCCACTTCTATTTTTGTCAACACCTTTGGGACGGCCCAGATGTCGTTGTCAGACAGTGCGATTGCCGAGAAAATCAAAGGACTTTTTGATTTAAGTCCCTACGGTATAGAAACCCGTTTAAAACTGCGTAATCCCATCTACCTCGAAACGGCATCTTATGGCCATATGGGACGCCAACCCCAAACGGTGACCAAAACCTTTGAGTCGCCCTACAACGGAAAAGTAACCCAAGAAGTAGAGCTTTTTACTTGGGAAAAACTGGATCATGTCGATCAAATCAAACAAGCATTTTCAAGATTGTAAAAATGGGGAAAGCCCAATCGGTATCGATTTCCAATTATGTGACCCATAGTTCGGCCTCCTATCCTAGGATCGAATTGCATTACCAGCATTTTGGTCAGTCCTGGGACAAGGCACCGGTGATACTGGTAAACCACTCCCTTACCGGGGATTCCAATGTGGCTGGACCCACGGGTTGGTGGCAGGAGTTGATTGGTCCCGGGCAAACCATCGATACCAATCAATTTGCTGTATTGGCGTTCAATATTCCCGGCAATGGATTTGCACAGCAAATCTTTGACCAACCCGAAGACTTCCATACAGGGGATATTGCTCGATTGTTTAAGCAAGGTTTAGATCTGTTGGGGATCAAACAATTGTATGCCCTAATCGGTGGGTCTATTGGTGGCGGTATTGCCTGGGAAATGGCTGCTTTATACCCCGATCTTACCCAACGATTGATCCCGATTGCCGCCGACTGGAAGGCCTCCGATTGGATCATTGCCAATACATTTTTTCAAAAAAAGATTTTGGCAAATTCAAGCGACCCGCTCAGAGATGCCCGTATCCACGCTATGCTGTGTTACCGAAATCCCGAATCATTAGAATCCCGATTTAACCGAACCTACAACGAAGAACGCAGTTGTTTTAATGTCGAAAGTTGGCTGCAATACCACGGCGATAAGCTCGAACAACGTTTTGCCCTAAAAGCCTATAAGATGGTTAATCACCTTTTGGGAACCATCGATATCACGCGAGAACAACAAGATTTTACCACCATAGTATCCAATATTTCGGCAGACATCCACCTGATTGCCATAGACAGCGACTTGTTTTTTACCCCACAACAAGATCAAAAAACCTATGCACTGATTAAGCCCTTTAAGGAAAATATATTTTTCCACGAAATTGCTTCCCTTCATGGGCATGATGCTTTTTTGATAGAACATGAAAAAGTAAAGACCCTTTTACAAACGATTTTTAAACACCCTATAAGCCAAAAAAACTATGAAAGTAGCACTCGAACGTATCAATAACGATTATTTATTTGAAGTTAGTAACGACCACGGTCATCGGGTCTTTTTGGACAACAAGACCAAGACCGAAGGCAGTGTCAAGGGTATCAGCCCCATGGAGTTACTGCTCATGGGATTGGCGGGTTGTAGCAGCATTGATGTGGTGGCTATTTTGCAAAAACAAAAAATCAATCCCACTTCCCTCAAAATGGAAGTAGAAGGCCATCGCCCGGAAGGGGTTATTCCTCGTTTGTTTCACGAAATTCAAGTAAACGTCTATTTGGAAGGTGATTTTTCACCCGAAAAAGCCCTACGTGCCGTCGCCCTTTCTTTTGAAAAATATTGTTCGGTTTCAAAAACCCTCGAACATACAGCGAACATCACCCATACGGTTTACCTAAATGGCAAAAAGTTATGAGCAAGCGATTTGAAACCAAGGCCATTCGCCATCAGCTAGAACGCAGTCAATATTTGGAGCATTCGACTCCTTTATACCTTACTTCGAGTTTTGTCTTTGAAGATGATGAAGACATGCGGGTGGCTTTTGCCGAAGAAAAAGAACGCAACATCTACAGCCGGTTTTCCAATCCCAATACCCAGGAGTTTATCGAAAAGGTTTGTGCTATGGAAGAGGCCGAAGATGGTGTGGCTTTTGCCACGGGTATGGGGGCTATTTTTTCTACATTTGCCGCCTTGTTAAACAGTGGCGATCATGTTATTTCGGCCCGTTCGGTATTTGGATCGACCCATGCCTTATTCACTAAATTTTTGCCCAAGTGGCAGATTGAGACCTCCTATTTTGATGTGTCCAAACCACAAGAAATCGAGAAACTGATTCGTCCCAATTCCAAACTACTCTATGCAGAGACGCCCACCAATCCAGGTGTGGATTTGTTGGACTTGGCCGATTTGGGTCAACTGGCAAAAAAGCATGGACTTATTTTGATTATTGATAATTGTTTTGCCACGCCCTATATTCAAAAACCAATACCCTATGGTGCTGACCTGGTTATCCATTCGGCAACCAAGCTAATGGACGGGCAGGGCCGTGTCTTGGGAGGAATAACCGTAGGTAGAAAAGACCTGATACGGGAGATTTATGTTTTTTCGCGCAATACCGGTGCATCGCTTTCTCCCTTTAACGCTTGGGTGCTGTCCAAAAGTTTAGAAACCCTGGCCGTACGGGTAGATAGGCATTGTGAAAACGCATTGACCCTAGCCACAGCCTTAGAAAAACATCCTAAAATTAATTGGGTAAAATATCCTTTTTTGCCCAGTCACCCGCAATACGCTATTGCTCAAAAGCAAATGCGCCAAGGGGGGAATATAATCTCTTTTGAAATAAAAGGGGGTATAGCGGCAGGCAAAAGCTTTTTAAACGCCATTGAAATGTGCTCTTTGTCGGCCAATCTCGGGGATACCCGCACCATAGTGACCCACCCGGCCTCGACCACCCATAGTAAATTATCGGTTCAAGACCGTTTGGATGTTGGTATCACCGATGGGTTGATTCGCCTTTCTGTTGGACTAGAGCATGTTGAAGATATACAAACGGATTTATTAAACGCATTGGCCAAGGCATGACCCACATAGAAGACGTATTGGAAAAACGCATTTTGGTGCTCGACGGCGCTATGGGTACCATGATTCAGGGTTTTGGTTTTGAGGAGGCCGACTTTCGGGGGGAACAATTTAAAAACCATCCTTGCCCCCTCAAAGGCAACAATGATTTATTGAGTCTTACCCAACCCGAGGCCATAAAAGCCATTCATCGGCAATACTTTGAGGCTGGAGCAGATATTGTGGAAACCAATACCTTTTCTTCGACCTCAATTGGGATGGCCGATTATCAAATGGAAGATCAGGTGTATGACCTCAATCTACAATCGGCCAAAATTGCCCGTGAGGTAGCCGATGAGTTGACCGCAATACAACCTGACAAACCCCGCTTTGTCGCCGGTTCTATAGGGCCAACCAACAAAACCGCCAGTATGTCTCCCGATGTTAATGATCCTGGATACCGGGCCATCACGTTTAAGGAATTGGTGGCTGCTTATCGCGAGCAGGTAGAGGGGTTGGTAGCAGGGGGTGTTGACCTGTTGTTGATCGAAACAGTCTTTGATACCCTCAATGCCAAAGCAGCCCTGTTTGCTATCGATGAACTCAAGGCCGAACAAGGTTGGACTCATCCCGTGATGGTGAGCGGAACCATTACCGATGCCAGTGGGCGAACGCTATCGGGTCAAACCGTTGAAGCCTTTTTGATTGCCGTTGAGCATATCCCCCTTTTAAGTGTTGGGTTTAATTGTGCCTTGGGCGCCGATCAATTGTATCCTTATCTCAAACGCTTAAGTGAGCAAAGTGGTTTTTATATCTCAGCTCATCCCAATGCAGGACTTCCCAACGCATTTGGTGCTTATGATCAAACCCCCGAAGAAATGCAAAAACTCATCGGCAGTTATTTGTCCGATGGATTGGTCAATATAGTGGGTGGCTGTTGTGGCACCACACCCGAACATATTCGACTAATTGCCGATTTGGCCACCAAATATACTCCCCGAAAACGCCCACGCTCATGACCACTAGTACGCCTCATCTAAAATTGTCGGGCCTCGAACCCTTGCACCTGACACCCGAAACCAATTTTGTCAATGTTGGCGAACGGACCAATGTGACCGGTTCTCGGAAGTTTTTACGCCTTATTCAAGCGGGAGATTATGCCGAAGCTGTCGAAATTGCGCGTGAGCAAGTGTTGGGTGGTGCCCAGATTATTGATGTCAATATGGACGAGGGCATGATTGATGGGGTGGCCGCCATGACCCAGTTTCTCAATCTGATTGCTGCCGAACCCGATATCGCTCGGGTACCGGTCATGATTGATAGTTCTAAATGGGAAATTATCGAAGCGGGATTGCAAGTCGTACAGGGCAAATGTGTGGTAAATTCGATTAGCCTTAAAGAAGGCGAAGCCGCTTTTATTGAACAAGCCCAAAAAATCCGACGCTATGGCGCCGCGGTGATTGTCATGGCATTTGACGAGCAAGGCCAAGCCGATACTTACGATCGCCGCATTGAAATTTGTAAGCGCTCCTACGAGTTGTTGGTCGATCGGGTTCAGTTTCCACCGCAGGACATCATTTTTGACCCCAATATTTTTCCGGTAGCTACCGGTATGGAAGAACACCGCACCAATGCCCTTGATTTTTTTAAGGCTACTCGTTGGATCCGTGAGCATCTGCCCTATGCCAACGTTAGTGGGGGAGTAAGCAATGTTTCTTTTTCGTTTCGTGGAAACAACCGAGTACGTGAAGCCATGCATGCCGCTTTTTTATATCACGGCATACAACATGGGATGACTATGGGAATTGTCAACCCAAGCTTGTTGGAGGTCTATGACGAAATCCCCAAAGAACTTTTGGAACAGGTCGAAGACGTATTGCTCAATCGCCGTGAAGACGCAACCGAACGCCTACTTGCCTATGCTGAAGGGCTTAAAACCGACCCTCAATCGGACACAGTCCAGAAAGTCGAAGCATGGCGATCCGAAGTCTTGCAAGATCGTCTTACCCATGCTTTGGTCAAGGGAATAGACTCTTATATCGTTGAAGATGTAGAAGAAGCACGCCAGGCGGCAGCCCGACCTATTGAGGTCATAGAAGGACCCCTGATGGACGGGATGAATGTGGTGGGGGATCTTTTTGGCAGTGGGAAAATGTTTTTACCACAGGTTGTCAAATCGGCCCGGGTGATGAAAAAAGCCGTTGCGTACTTACAGCCATTTATTCACGAAGAAAAAGTCGCTGGTACACAATCTGCCGGGCGTATTTTGATGGCCACGGTTAAAGGTGATGTGCACGATATTGGTAAAAATATTGTCAGTGTTGTATTGGCCTGTAATAATTATGAAATCATCGATTTGGGGGTTATGGTTCCACCCGAAAAAATCATCGAAACTGCCTTGGCCGAACAGGTTGACGTCATTGGACTTTCGGGATTAATCACTCCCTCCTTGGACGAAATGATTTTTGTGGCCAAAGAAATGAAACGCCTTAAGGTACGTATCCCTCTTTTGATTGGCGGTGCGACCACATCCAAAGCACATACGGCGGTCAAAATTTTCCCCGAAACCCTCGACACGATTATTCACGTCAATGACGCCTCCAAAGCGGTTACGGTGGTCAATCAGTTGTTAAACAAAAAGACAGGTGACCAATACCGGGCCGATATACAGAGCGAGTACGAAAGTTTTCGCACCAAATTTTTAGAACGCAGTTCCTCTAAAAGCTATTTGACCCTTGCCCAAGCACGGGCCAATAGGCTGCAGGTGGATTGGGAAAACTACCGCACTTTACGTCCCAAAAAAGAAGGGTTTCACACCCTGGAAACGCTAGATCTAAATTTGCTTTTGCCCTATATCGATTGGAGTCCCTTTTTCCGGTCTTGGGACTTGCACGGAAGGTATCCGAAGATTCTCAAAGACCCGGTGGTAGGTACTCAGGCTCAAGAACTTTTTAGCGATGCACAAAAAATGCTTCAGCAGTTAGTGGCTGAAAAAAAGCTTACGGCCAAAGCGCGTTTTGGAATATTTCCTGTCAACAGAGTTGGGGACGATATCGAAATGTACAGTGATGCCAGTCGTGCTGAATGCATCGCCAGGTGGATTACATTACGGCAACAATTGCAAAAACGAGCCGGTGAACCCAATCTTGCCCTATCGGATTTTGTTCGGCCCAAAACAGAGGGTGAGGTAGACTATATGGGGGCCTTTTGTGTTACAGCTGGCTTTGGTACCGCCCAACTTGCACAAGCCTACGAAGCCGCCAATGATGATTATAGCGCCATTATGGTCAAAGCACTGGCCGACCGATTGGCTGAAGCTTTTGCCGAATATCTGCACCAACAAGTGCGCACCCATTACTGGGGCTATAGCCCTGAAGAAAGCTGGAGTAACGACGATCTGATACAGGAAAAATACCGCGGTATTCGTCCTGCACCTGGTTATCCTGCGTGCCCCGATCATTTGGAAAAAAAGACCCTTTGGGAAGTTCTCAAAGTCGAAGAAACCATAGGGGTGCAACTCACCGAAAGCCTAGCAATGTGGCCAGCGGCCTCGGTGTCGGGCTATTATTTTGCCCATCCCCAAGCCCGATATTTTGGCCTTGGAAAAATCAAAGACGATCAATTAATCGACTATAGCAAACGTCGTAATATCAACGAAGAAGAAGCCCGAAAATGGCTAAATCCCAACTTAATTTAACCAATGAAAGTACTCGAACACATCGCTCAAAACAAAGGAAAAACGCAATTTACCTTCGAGATTTTACCCCCGCTCAAAGGGCAACATATCGATTCGCTATTTGAAGGGATCGCTCCTTTGATGGAATTTAAACCTCCGTTTATCGACGTGACCTACCACCGGGAGGAGTACGTCTATAAAGAGCACACCAACGGCTTGTTGGAAAAACAAATCATCAAAAAACGACCCGGCACGGTCGGTATCTGCGCGGCCATCCAACACCGGTTTGAGGTCGATGCTATTCCGCATATGCTTTGTGGGGGTTTTACCAAAGAGGACACCGAAAACTTTTTGATTGATTTGGACTTTTTGGGCATCGACAATGTGGTTGCACTCCGTGGGGATGCGGTCAAATCAGAGACCTATTTTAGACCCACCGAAGGGGGGCATCTCTATGCCAGTGATTTAGTAGCGCAAATCACAGCGCTCAACAAAGGGCAATATTTGGATAATGAAATCGAAAACAGTGCCCCGACCGACTTTTGCATAGGTGTGGCGGGGTATCCAGAAAAGCATATGGAAGCTCCTAGTCTGGATAGCGATATTCATTTTTTAAAGAAAAAAATCAAGGCAGGAGCAGACTATATCGTTACGCAGATGTTTTTTGATAACAGCAAATTTTTTGCCTTTGTGGACAAATGCCGGGCCGCCGGTATTGAAGTTCCTATTATCCCGGGGCTAAAGCCACTGGCCACCAAAAAACAACTCAATATGATTCCCCATCGGTTTCATGTGGACTTGCCAGAAGACCTGATTAAGGCGGTCGTTCACTGCAAAGACAATGATCAGGTGCGGCAAGTGGGTATCGAATGGTGTATCGCCCAAAGCCAAGAATTGATGGAGGCTAAGGCGCCTTTTTTACATTATTATTCTATGGGTAAATCGACGGCCATCAAAAAAATTGCTGAGGCCGTTTTTTAAATAAATGCACGGTATTCACTTCCCTAGATTTATTTCCCCTGCGTAAGCGCATAAAATCGTTTTTCAAGGTTTTCGATTTTATGCTGCAAACTTAAAATTTTAAGGCCGTTATCATGGGCAAAATCAAACACAACGGGGCGTTGGTCGTTGGGGGTGTCAAAATAAATTTCGTAATCAAAATCATGGGTGTTGACCACTCGGCTAACCTGAGGTAGGCGTTTTAGTGCCTCAGTTTCAACCCGAAAATCAAAGGTTACTTTAACGATTTGTTGTTTTTGGTCGGCCAGGTCCTTAAGGGGGCTGTCGAGTACAATTTGCCCTTGGTGAAGAATAATTACCCGGTCACAAAGGGCTTCGACCTCCTGCAGGATGTGGGTGGACAGAAAAACGGTTTTTTCTTGCCCCAGGGTTTTGATGAGTTTTCGAATTTCGATCAATTGGTTGGGGTCTAGTCCGGTGGTGGGTTCGTCGAGAATCAAAAAAGGGGGATTGTGAATCAATGCAGCGGCAAAACCTACCCGTTGTTTATAGCCTTTGGAGAGGGTTTTGATTGGTTTGTTTTGGTGGTCAGTCAGCCCGGTTTTTTGAAGCAGTTCGGGATAGTTGACGTTCGAGAGTCTATAGGTTTTGGCGATAAAATAAAGATACTCTTTAACGTACATTTCTGTATAGAGTGGGTTATTTTCGGGTAAATAACCCACGTGTTTTTGCACGTCTTGCAGTTGGGTTTTTAAGTTGAGTTCATCAAAAAATACGCGACCTTCCCAGCGATTGAGTGAACCGGTTAGGATTTTCATCAAGGTAGTTTTTCCGGCACCGTTGGGACCCAAAAAACCGACAATTTCCCCTTTTTTAAGGTGGAGGTTAATGTTTTTGAGTACAGGGGTTTTCCCGTACTGTTTCGATAAATTTTCTATCTGTAGGCCCATAACTTATGCGGTTAAAGATACCAAATATGGGTTTATTTTTTCCATACTTGTAGGGCACCTCCTTGCTGGAGGGTAGTAAACTGCCCGGTGACTGTTTTTAGGAAATCATCCGTGGCTTGGCGACAACCGCTCCAATCGTTGTAGTCGTCAATAATCAGTACGCCTCCGGGCAATAGTTTTGGAAAAATTCGTTTCAAACAACAATAAACAGGTGCATACCAATCGACATCGATATGGGCAAAGGCTACTGCTTGGGTCGGTTGAAGGGTGTCATGAAGATCACCTTGGATGAGTTGTACCTGGTCTTTTTCAAGATCGATACCCAACCCGCCAAGGTTTTGAATTACTTTGTTGTATAAATCTCGTTCATAGCCATAATAGGGATCACCCTGAATACCCTTCGCCTCACCCTTGCTGATGACTTGGTAACGCGCTTTGACCGCCTGAGGGTCTTTGTCTGATGGGGGAGGGATTTGTCCAAAGACATCGTAAACATAGAGGAGGCTTTTTGCGGGTTTGTGTTTGGCAATAATGGCCGTTGAACCCCCCAAGGCACAGCCCGCCTCAATAAAGATTCCTTGGGAACTACTCTTGCCGACGGTTTTAACGGCTTTACTGATAGCTGCCAAACGCTGTATGGAGAGATAAGTCAATCGTTGACGTACCACATGCCAAATAAGCTTTCGTGAGGCAGGAGGAAGTTTTAATAAACAATAGGCTTCTAAAAATTTATGGCGCCAGCCACGGTCTTTTTTCATAGGGTTAAGCTTTTCGTCCTATGGGCAACCATTCGCCATGGGGTAGGGCATAACGCTGAATCAGTTCCGGGCTCAGTTTTGCCCCTACATCGATATACTCGGCAGTAAACCCTACTTTTTCTAGCCTTTGACTAAAATCTTTACCGTAATAGCGTACATGATCGTATTGACCAAACCGCCGGATTCTTTCGTGGCGGTCCGTGAGCAAGGGGTCTTCTTCGGTCTGTTCGGACTGTTGATTAAGGGGGACTTGTAAAAATGCTATTCCCCCTTTTTTTAAAATACGATAAAGCTCCTGAAGGGCTTTGTGGTCATCCGGAATATGCTCCAAGACATGGTTGCAAAAAACAACATCAAACTGCTCATTTTCGAAAGGGAGGTCACACAGGTCGGCTTTGACATCGGCTAGGGGAGATTCCAAGTCGGTAGTCGTATAATCCCATTGTGGTAGGGTTTTAAACTTCCTGTAAAAAGCCTGTTCGGGTGCCACATGCAAGACCGTTTTGGCCTCCGTCAGTAGGTTCGTAAATTGATCGAGGTAAACCCATAACAAACGATGGCGCTCTAGAGAAAGTGTACCGGGGCAGAGGGCATTGGGTCGTGTCTTTTGATATCCATAGGGTAAAAATTTACGGTATTGACTGCCATCTATGGGGTCTGTAAACCGCGTGCCTTTGTAATACCATCGGAGAAAAGGCCGTAACAAGATACTTGTTTGGATAAGAAGGGTTCTCGGAAAAAGATTAAGCAGCCATTTCATGAAATCGTAGGGCCGGAATAGGCAAAAGGTGCTTCTTCATCACTTTCGATCCCTAGGGCATCGTAGATAAATTGGAATGTTGAAAGCAGTTGTGGTCGGCCGTCAAGTAGGGCTAAGTTGTGCTCAAAGTGGGCACTGGGCAAACCGTCTGCGGTCAGAATCGTCCAGCCGTCTTTAAGTTGTTTAATTTTTCGAGTTCCCTGATTAATCATCGGTTCAATGGCGACAACCAGCCCTTCCAAAAAGCGCTTGCCCCGCCCTCTTTTACCGTAGTTGGGCATTTCCGGTGCTTCGTGCATCTCGCGACCCAAACCATGCCCAACCAACTCGCGGACAACGCCATAGCCCGCTGCCTCAGTAAACTGCTGGATAGCAAAGCCTACATCACCTACCCGATTTCCGATTTGAAAATTTTCGATGCCTTTGTAGAGTGAGGCCTTGGTAATATCGAGTAGTTTTTGGGTTTCGGGGGCAATTTCACCCACGGCAAAGGTGAAGGCATGATCCCCATAAAAACCGTTTTTATAGGCTCCACAATCTACCGAGAGGATGTCCCCGTCTTGCAAGGGTTTGTCATTGGGAATTCCGTGTACAACCTGAGCGTTGGGACTGATGCATAGGGTATTTGGAAAATCATAAAGCCCCAAAAATCCCGGTTCTGCCCCATGATCACGGATAAACTGTTCGGCCAGCGCATCCAGGGCAAGGGTGGTAATCCCCGGTTTGATTTCTTCGGCAAGCATTCCCAGTGTTTTGGAAACGATTTGTGCGCTTTCACGCATCAGGGCAATCTCTTCGGGGGTTTTGAGTTTCATGATTATTCGTAATAGGCATTTTGATAGGCTTGGCCTGTCAAAATTTTAGAAATATCCTTTTCCAAAGATTCTACGGTCAGTTCGACGATACGGTTTATTTCTTGGCCGTCTTTGTAAAATATGAGGGTGGGGATGTTGATGATATTTAGCCCTTCTTCAAAGTTAGCTGCGGTAATTTTGTCTTTGTCCATCGCATAAATTTCGAGCATAGAATCATCTAGCCCGATGGCATCGAGTAGTTTGAACATGCCTGGAACCTCACGCTCACTGTCTTCGCACCAAGTTCCTAAGAAGAGTTTAAAACGGAGACCCGCTAACAATCCATGGTGGGCTTCGACCCATTGGGGATCAAGGTAATATTGTTCATAGCCGGTTTCGAACCAACTCGTCAGGGGAGACGTAAGTAGGTTTTGGCGGTTGATTTTACCTTCGTAAAAAGTTTCACCGTCTTCCGCAATTTTGGTATCTACCGGTAGTGGTTTTTCTGCTTCTTTTTTTACAGGTGCATCGCAGGCCGTTGAACTGACCAATAGGATTAGAAGTAGGAATAAATAATGTTTCATAAGACGTTAAATTAGGGGTTTTTGTGTCATTGCTGCAGGTTGTTGAAGTCCCATTAACTTTAGTATGGTTGGGGCGATATCACCCAAAATCCCATCTTCGATGGGCTTGTGTTCCTGATCGACCAGAATCACAGGTACAGGATTGGTAGTATGGGCTGTGTTGGGGGTTCCATCCGGGTTGACCATGGTTTCACAATTTCCATGATCGGCGATAATCAGACAGGCATACTGGTGTTTTAAGGCCGTTTCTACCACTTTTTGTGTACAGCTATCGACCACTTCACAGGCTTTGATAGCGGCTTCCATACTCCCGGTATGGCCTACCATGTCGGGGTTGGCAAAATTTAGGCAAATAAAATTGGGTTGGTCCCGGTCGATTTTGTCTACAATTGCATCCCTGATTTCATAGGCGCTCATTTCGGGTTTTAGGTCGTAGGTTGCTACTTTAGGAGAGGGACATAGGATTCGTTTTTCTCCTTCAAATGGCGCTTCTCTACCTCCGTTAAAGAAAAAAGTGACATGGGGATATTTTTCGGTTTCGGCAATGCGAACCTGTGATTTCTCTGCTTTGGAGAGGGTTTCACCTAGGGAGTCTTTAATGTTTTTTTTGTCAAAAATCACCCGCACATTTTGGAAGGTTGCATCGTAGTTAGTCAGGGTAACATAATGTAAAGAAAGGGGTTGCATCCCTTGTTCGGGATAGGCTTGTTGGGAAAGGGCTTGGGTGAGTTGTCGGCCGCGGTCGGTCCTGAAGTTAAAAAAGAGTACCACATCATCTGTTTTCAAAGTTCCAACCGGATTTTGATGGCTGTCTGTAAGTACCAAAGGTTCTATAAACTCATCCGTAATCCCATTTTGATAACTCTGCTTAATCGCAGTGATGGGATCTTGTGTAGGTGTACCAACGCCCTTGACAATCACATCATAGGCTTTTTTGACCCGTTCCCAACGTTGGTCGCGGTCCATGGCATAGTACCGACCAATAATTGAGGCCAATTGTCCGCCTGTAGTCGATAGCTTAGTAAGGATGCGTTCGACAAAACCGACCCCCGATTTGGGGTCCACGTCCCGACCATCGGTAAAGGCGTGTAGGTAAAACGGAATTTTTTGGGCACTGAGTACATCCATAAGCCCCTCCAAATGTTCGATATGCGAATGCACACCTCCATCGGAAAGTAGGCCCATCAAATGAATGGGTTTTTGATGCTTTAGCGCATAGGCCATTGCTTCTTTTAACTCAGGTTCCTGCGCAATTTCCTGCCGGTCAATTGCGCGTGAAATTTTAGCCAGATCTTGATACACAATTCTTCCTGCTCCCAGATTCATATGCCCTACCTCACTGTTGCCCATTTGCCCTTCGGGCAAGCCCACATGTTGGCCGTCCGTGCGGAGTTCGGCATGGTGATATTCTTTGTAGAGGCTATCGATGTAAGGGGTTTTTGCTTGATCGACTGCAGAAACCTTAGGATCAGGAGACTTCCCCCAGCCGTCTAGGATCATCAGAAGAACGTTTTGCGCCATACTTTTTTTACAAAGATAGGGATTCCGCTAGGGATAGCAGAAAACTGCAAAAGGAAAAAAATGTTGTTATTTTGCATCCAATGCACACAGGAACAGTCTATCGATCGACGGGAAGTTGGTACACGGTCAAGTCGGATGCACAATTTTACGATTGTCGCATCAAAGGACGGTTGCGTATAGCAGGGATTAAAAGTACCAACCCTGTTGCTGTGGGTGATCGGGTGAATTTTGAACTGGATGCCAGTGCCCCCAACCAGGGGATTATTTATGAAGTCGAAGATCGGAGAAATTATCTGGTGAGAAAATCGGTTAACCTTTCCAAGCAAACCCATATTTTGGCGGCCAATATCGACCAGTTGTTTTTGATGGTTACCCTAGATAATCCCCCGACACATTTGCCATTTATCGACCGGTTTTTGGTGACGGTAGAAGCCTATGGCATTCAGGTTGTTTTGGTGTTTAATAAAGCAGACACCTACGATGACATCCAAAAGGAAACCCTACAGGAGCGAATGGCTCTGTATACCAAAATTGGATACCCCTGTTTGCTGATTTCGGCCAAAAATAAGCAGGGAATTGAGGAGGTGCGAACCCGAATGCAAGACAAAGTAAGCATCATCGCCGGACATAGTGGCGCGGGTAAGTCAACGCTGGTCAATGCCTTAGATCCCACTTTGGAACTGGCTACAGCCGAGATTTCGGAGCAGCACCAACAAGGGCAACATACAACAACCTTTGCTCAGATGTACGATTTGGAAGGCAATATAAAGCTCATCGATACCCCGGGAATCAAGGGCTTTGGGGTGGTGGAAATGTCCGCTCAAGAACTGGGTGATTTTTTTCCTGAAATTTTTACCTTAAAATCACAGTGTAAATACCATAACTGTTTGCACGTACAAGAGCCCCAATGCGCCGTACGTAAAGCAGTAGAAGACCACCAAATAGCCCCATCCCGCTACCAGAGCTACCTGCAATTGTTGGAAGAAGATACAACCTATAGATAATGCGATTAGTAATTCAACGGGTCCGCGAAGCCCAAGTACATGTTTCTGGTAAAACGGTTGGTGCCATCGACCACGGTCTATTGATTTTGTTGGGCATAGCCGATGATGATAACGAAGAAGATGCCTTGTGGTTAATCCATAAAATGCTGCATATGCGTATTTTTAATGACGAAGAAGGCGTCATGAACCGGGACCTATTGGAGGTAGCTGGTGGACTGTTGGTGATTTCCCAATTCACCCTATTGGCAGCGACCAAAAAAGGGCATCGTCCTTCCTATATACGTGCTGCGAAGCCCGAAAAAGCAATTCCATTGTACCGTTTTTTTATCGATCAAGCCCAAAAGCTGGTACCCTCCAAAATTGCGGAGGGGGTTTTTGGTGCAGACATGCAGGTGCAGTTGGTCAACGATGGCCCGGTTACCATAACAATAGACTCTAGAAATCGGGAATAATTAAAAGATATTCACTTCTTCCATCAAGGCGATTTCAAAGCGTTCCCAAACGGCTTTTTTGATTTTTTGCGCCAAGGCGTAAAGGTCTTTCCCCGAGGCTTGACCGTGATTGACCAAAACCAAGGGTTGGTGTTGATGCACGCCGGCGTCACCCTCGCGATAGCCTTTAAATCCCAGGGTGTCTATGAGCCAGGCCGCAGGAATTTTGACCTGATTACTGTCAACCGTATAGTGGGGTAGTGCAGGATACCGGTATTGTAATTCTTTAAATTGGGCCACTGGAACAACGGGATTTTTAAAAAAACTACCGCAATTTCCAATATGTTGTGGATCGGGAAGTTTGGCAGCGCGAATGTCCATTACCGCTTGAGCCACATTTTGGATGGTTGGTGTTTTATCCCCCAAAGCATTTTCGAGGGCACCGTAAGCGATGTTGGTTTGGTGGGGCGGTTTATTTAATCTAAAATAAACCGCGGTGATGACATAACGGTCTTTGGCAGTGGCTTTAAAGATCGATTGGCGGTAGCCAAATTGACAATCTTGTTGGTTAAAAGTCACCGGCTTCCCGGTGCTTTTCTCAAGAGCTGTACAGCGTTCAAAACAACTTTCGAGTTCGACCCCATAGGCACCGATATTTTGGATGGGTGCCGCTCCGACACTCCCCGGAATCAGTGCTAAGTTTTCGACCCCCCCCAGATTGTTTTCTAGCGCCCATAGAACAAAATCATGCCATAGTTCACCGGCGGCAACTTCGACCAATACATCGTTTTCGTTTTCCTCGACTAGGGCAATGCCCTTGGTGTTGATATGGATGATGAGCCCCTTGTAATCTTGGGTCCAAAGCATATTGCTTCCGCCTCCGAGAATTTTGATTTCTGAAAATTGGTCTTGCTTTAGGGCTTCTTGCAATTCGTCCAATGAGGAAACGCTCACAAAGCCTGCAGCAAATGCAGGAACCCCAAAGGTGGTGTGTGCTTGTAGTGGATGGTTTCGTGCGATCGAAATCATAGCAACAAGATAGAAAATCTGTTAGGATTTAAGGTAGGCTTCCAATCCCTTTTTAAGGATAGCTGCTGCTTGTTGAAGTTTGGCCGCTTCCAACACAAAGGCGATACGGACCTGATTTTTTCCCAACGAGGGGTCCGAATAAAAACCCGCAGCAGGGGCCAGCATAACAGTTGCACCCTGATCGGAAAAATCGGTCAATAGAAATTTAGCAAAAGCTTCGGCATCGGGAACCGGTAGGCTGGCGATACAATAAAATGCTCCTTTAGGTTTGGATACCTTTAGTCCGTCAATTTGTTCAAGTGCACGGACGAGGACTTCCCTTCTGTGGGTGTATTCTTCAACCACTTGACGGTAGTATTCCTCTGGCGCCTCTAGCGCTGCTTCACTGGCCATAAGGGCATAGGTAGCCGGTGAAAGCCGTAAGTGGGCAAATTTAAGGACTACGTCCATAAAGGCTTTATTTCGCGAGACAATACAACCCACCCGCGCCCCGCATAGGCTGTATCGCTTAGAAACAGAATCGATCATGATGGCATTTTCACGCCACGCCTTATTTTGCAACACCGAATAGTGTGTAGCACCATCGTAAACAAATTCGCGGTACACTTCATCGACTATAAGGTACAGGTCGTGTTTAAGAGCCAATTCTCCCAGGGCAGCGATTTCATCAGAGCTGTAGAGATAGCCCGTAGGATTACTCGGATTACAAATCAGTATGGCTTTGGTTTTGGGGGTAATTTTTGCTGCAATCGCCGCAATATCCGGGAGTTTAAATTGATCTTCAAAACGCGCTACAACAGGAACGACCTTTACGTGGGCGGCGGCGGCAAATCCATTGTAGTTGGCGTAAGAGGGTTCTGGTATAATTACTTCGTCTTCTGCATCACAAAGTACACTAAAGGTGAAATAAATAGCTTCACTCGCCCCGGTAGTGACCAGTATTTGATCTGGCTCTAGCTCAATATTATGGGTTTTATAATAGCGACAAAGTTTGGTCCGGTAGGCGGTTGTGCCTTGTGAAGGCCCATAGGGTAGGAGGTCCAAAGATGACTGTTGGACGGCCCGAAGGGCGGCTTCTGGGGCCTTGATGTCGGGCTGTCCTATGTTGAGATGAAGTACCTGGATGCCTTTTTGTTTGGCCTGTTCGGCAAAAGCGGCCAATTTTCGTATGGGCGATGCGGGGAGGGCTAGCCCTCGTTGAGATAGCGTAGGCATTTGAATGTCTAAATAGATTGCTAAGATGCTAAATTTTCTAGGTGAGCATGGGCTTTGGAACAACTTTTGCTGTATTTTTAAGCATATCTGAATATTTGTTCAGTGCCCTTAAATTTTTATCATGTTACGTGCCCTATATGGTCTTTTTTTGGGGATATTGTCAATTTCCCTACATGCGCAAAGCGCGTTTAAACCCGTTTTTCATACCCAAAAAAAACAGTTTACCCTTTCCTTCGAATCTGTACACAACCTGATGGTCATACCGGTGATGATTCAGGGTGTACGGTTTCATTTTATTTTGGATACGGGGGTGAACTACACCCTGCTTTTTGTCAATCATCGCCATGATTTGGCCCGTTTTCAAACCGAAGCCTTGCTGTTATCAGGTTTGGGCCATGGAGAGCCCGTAAAGGCCTATAAAACAGAGGGACATAAAATACATATTGGAAAAATGACCCTACCCAAGCAAACTCTTTTGCTTTTGGACAAAGAGAATTTTTCGTTTGCTAAAAAAATGGGAACCCAAATTGACGGGATTATAGGCACGGCTTTTTTTCAACATATCGTCACCACCATCGACTATGGAAAAACAAAACTGAAAGTGTATGCTCCTGAAGTGTTTACCCCTCCTAAGGGTAAGCGTTTTGAGCAACTTCCTTTGGACTTTTACAACAACAAACCCCATATTCGGGCTCGGGTAATGCGTCACAATCAGCCCTTTGAAGGAACCCTCTTGTTGGATAGTGGATCGAGTGATGCCTTATGGATGTTCGAAAACAGGCTATCCGATTTCCAAGAAACGGTTTTTTTTGAAGATTACCTTGGGCATGGAATCAACGGAAACGTCTATGGAAAACGCAGCAAGGTCGATCTTTTGGATTTGGATTTTGTGCGACTTAAAAAAGTCAAAGTCGCCTATCCGGAACCGGCTTCTTTTGTAACGATGAATCTCAAAGAAGACCGTTTGGGAAGTATTGGGGGGGAGTTAATGCGTCGGTTTAAACTTACTTTAGACTATCCAAACCGACGACTTTACCTGCGTAAAAGGCCGCGTATTCATGCCCCGTTTTACTACAATATGAGTGGTATTACCCTGCAATATGATGGTGTTGAGGTTCAAAAACAACGCTCCTATGCGCCCACAAAACTCGATGAATCCAACACTAATACCAGCGGTAGTGTCGAAATCTTTTTAAGCGAACAAGTCACCATACGGCTCGCCAATATCGTGGTGGTCGCGGCCCTTCGGCCCGGATCTCCCGCTGCTAAAGCTGGTTTGGAAGTAGGAGATCAGCTGTTACGGGTGAACGGCAAAAACTTAGCTTGCTCAAACTCCATGTCATCAATGGACTGCTTCAAAAAAAACCGGGGACCAAAATCCGGATTAAAATCCGCCGAAAAGGAAGGCTTATGCATAAATCCTTTACCATACAGCCCCTGTTGGAATAAGTTTGGTTATTCTTCGATGACGGTTCCTTTGATTTTAAGGGAAACAACGGATTGGGTTTGGGCATTAGAGGTTACGGTAATGGTTTTTCGAAACATCCCCAGTCGGTTGGTGTCGTAGCGCACCTGAATTTCACCCTTTTCTCCTGGGGCAATCGGGGCCTCGGGCTTTTTGGGGATGGTGCATCCGCAGGAAGAACGCACTTGTTGTATTGATAAGGGCGCCGTGCCGCTGTTGTGAAAGACAAAAGTACGCAGTCCGTCACTGCCTTTGGTCACCGTGCCATAGTCAATCAATTCGGTTTCAAAACTAATTTCGGCCTGATTTGCCGGTGTGTTTTCTTGGGCGTTTAGCCAGACTCCACAAAAAAGGCCGAGGATAAGGAGCATTTTTTTCATCATCTAGGACATTAATTCAACAGTTGTAGTATAATTCGAGGTTTTTGTACCATAAAAGAACAACAAATTTTTTGAAGTCCCAACAGGCTTCTTACTTTTGTCATCACGATAGTAAGAAAAAAAGTATGGGTAGGGAAATTCCATCAAAATTTGAATCCACCGAACGGGAACAAATATGGTACGATTACTGGATGATGCACTGCTATTTTCGATCGGTCCCCGATCAACGTACACCCTATACCATAGTCATTCCACCGCCCAATGTAACCGGTGTGTTGCATATGGGACATATGCTCAACAATACCCTGCAAGATATTTTGATTCGCAAAGCGCGCATGCAAGGGTATAACGCCTGCTGGGTGCCGGGTACAGATCATGCGTCGATTGCTACCGAGGCCAAAGTTGTGGCCAAACTCAAAGCCGAGGGGATCGACAAAAAAGACCTCAGCCGGGAGGAGTTTTTAAAACATGCATGGGACTGGACCCATCAATATGGTGGAGTGATCTTGGAACAACTCAAACGCCTGGGCTGTTCCTGTGACTGGGAGCGCACTAAGTTTACCTTGGATGAGGATATGTCTGCTGCCGTCATCAAAACCTTTGTTGACCTGCACGAACAGGGGCTGATTTACAAAGGATACCGGATGGTCAACTGGGATCCGGAAGCGCAAACGACCCTTTCGGATGAAGAGGTGATTTATGAAGAAAAACCCGGACAGCTCTACCACATCAAATATCCGGTAGTCGATTCGGAGGATGTTGTCGTTATTGCCACCACACGGCCCGAAACCTTGTTGGGCGACACTGCCGTTTGTATCCATCCCGAAGACGAACGCTATACCCACTTACAGGGGAAAGAAGTGATGGTTCCCATAGTAAATCGCAAGGTACCGATCATCACCGATACCTATGTGGAACGAGAATTTGGTACCGGATGTTTAAAAGTAACCCCGGCACACGACCCCAACGACAAACTACTGGGTGAAAAACACCAACTCGAGTTTATTGACATATTCAATCCGGATGGCACCCTCAACGCCCAAGGGCTTCACTATGAAGGGCAAGACCGTTTTGAGGTTCGCAAGACCATAGCCAAAGAGTTGGAAGAAAGCGGACTTTTGGTCAAAAAAGAAAATTACAACCACAAGGTAGGCACCTCCGAGCGAACCAAAGCCGTGATTGAACCACGGATTTCCGAACAGTGGTTTTTAAAAATGGAAACCCTAGCTCAGCCCGCTCTTAAAGCAGTTTTAGCATCGGAGGAAATCGAACTTTTGCCCGCCAAATTTAAAAACACCTACCGGCATTGGATGGAAAACATCCGCGATTGGAACATTTCCCGTCAGCTTTGGTGGGGACACCGAATACCGGCCTATTATTACGGCCCGGGGGTGGACGATTATGTCGTGGCTCAGACCCCCGAACAGGCCCTCGAAAAAGCACAACAACTTACCGGGAATCACGCCTTAAAACTAACCGATCTTCAACAAGATAAAGATGTATTAGACACTTGGTTTTCTTCCTGGTTGTGGCCGATATCCGTTTTTGACGGTGTCGTTCGTCCGGACAATGAAGAAATCAACTATTACTACCCAACCCAAGACTTGGTTACCGGACCGGATATCTTGTTTTTTTGGGTGGCTCGGATGATCATGTCGGGCTATGCACTGCGTGAAACCCCTCCGTTTAAAAAGGTATACCTCACCGGATTGGTACGGGACAAACAAGGACGTAAAATGTCTAAACAATTGGGCAATTCTCCCGATGCTCTGGGCTTGATTGACACCTACGGTGCAGATGCCGTTCGGGTGGGATTGATGCTTAGTACAGCCGCCGGCAATGATCTTTTGTTTGACGAGAGCCTATGCCAGCAAGGCAAGAATTTTACCAACAAAATTTGGAATGCCTATCGCCTGATACAAGGCTGGGAGATTGATGCCCAAAGTCCACAACCCGAGGCTACCCGCCTTGCCTTGACGTGGTACAGCCATGCTTTTTCACAAGCCCTTGAAACGGCCAACGATCATTTTTCAAAATACCGCATTTCGGATGCATTGATGACGGCCTATCGTTTGGTCTGGGATGATTTTTGCTCCTGGCTCCTTGAAATTGTCAAACCGCCCTATGGCCAGGCCATTGATGCGCAGACCTATGCAAGCTTGATCGGTTTGTTTGAAAACAACCTCAAACTGTTGCACCCCTTTATGCCCTTTGTCACTGAAGAGTTGTGGCAGGCCATCGCCAAACGTAGCCCGGAGGAAGCCCTTTTGATCAGCCATTGGCCTGAAGTTCAAGCCATAGACCAGGCTTTACTCGACAATTTTAGTCTGGTGCAACAACTCGTTGGGCAGTTGCGCAATTTTAGAAAGGAAAATCAAATTGGATTTAAAGACCCTTTAACCCTAACCGTGACCAACAGTGCAGATGCATTGCCCTTTGCCCCGGTCATTAAAACGCTAGGCTTTTTAGCAGACATTCAGTACCAGTCGGTTGGTAAGGATGCGCAAGGAGGGCGGCGTAAAAAAGCGGCCGATGCCGAAGAAAAAATTGCACTGTTAAAACAGGGACTTGAACAGCTTTAGTCCCCCAAAAGCCCTTTGGCTTCTTTTACATATTCTTTCATCGCTTTTTTGGGCGATATACGCCCCAATTGCAACATCGCATTGAGCTTAAAAGCATTGATGATTGGCATCTTGCTTCCCGGTTCTTGACGGTTATTGGTGGCCCGCTTATACAAGGCATACAACCGCAATAGGGTGTCGGGAGGGATGGGATCGCTGTAATTGTTGATCCGCTCGACACTTTGTTCAAAATGTTCTTTTAAGGCGTTCATTTACGGTGGGCAATTACATCAATTCCTCCTTTGACTTTTTGATTGAGTTGAATATTTAGGGGAGTACCTACCGGCAAAAAAAGATCCACACGTGAACCAAATTTGATGAAACCGGCATCCGCTCCTTGCACGATCACATCACCCTCCTTGGCATAGTTGACAATACGCCGGGCCAAAGCTCCAGCTATCTGACGGTACAACACCTTTCCAAAGCTGTCGTTTTCCATGACCACGGTGGTTCGTTCATTTTCTTCCGAGGCTTTAGGATGCCAAGCCACCAAGTATTTTCCCGGGTGGTATTTGCTAAAAGCAATCTTTCCACTCATGGCATAGCGGGTGACGTGAACATTGATGGGAGACATAAAGATAGAAACCTGTAACCGCTGGTCTTTAAAATATTCCTTTTCAAAAACTTCTTCTATAACGACTACCTTGCCATCTACCGGGGCTATAAGGTGATTTTCATTTTGGGATGTAGCACGTTTGGGATTTCTAAAAAATTGCAAAACCAATACCAAACCAATAAGCACGACAATCTGCAATGCTTTTTGCCAAAAAAGCGGCTCGATAAAATAATTGGCACCTAAGGCAATACCTGCCGCGAGGATAAAACTGACAATGATGATTGTAAAACCTTCTTTATGAAACATAGGCCAAAAGTTGAATGATGATGAGCATAAACGGTGCGGTGTAAATAACGCTGTCCATACGGTCGTAAAAACCTCCGTGTCCGGGAATTAGGCTACCACTGTCTTTGACTCCCGAAAGCCTTTTAAATTGAGACTCGACCAAATCCCCAAGGGTGGCTAATATACTGACACTTACCCCCAAGATAAATAATTGCAGGTAATTGAAAACGGTATCGAAATAGGCGATCAACAGGGCGGCAATGAGTGTTGCAAGCGTACCGCCCCAAAACCCTTCCCAGGTTTTTTTGGGGGAAATACTCGGGAACAAGAAGGTTTTACCCCATTTTTTTCCCGTTAGGTAGGCAAAACTATTGTTGGTCCAAATCAAAATAAAAGTGATCAGTAAGTAACCCGGTAGATACTTGTCTGGACTACCGGTTAGCAATACCACACTAAAGGCCGAAAAGGTCAAATAGCCATAGCTGTAGAAATAGCGGACAAAAATACTGTTTTGCAGTAGGGTAGGCGCAAACAAGCGGATGCCAAGCCAGGTATTGGCCACTATGGCAATTCCCACCAGATACGGAATACCTTGTGCGGGCAATAAACCTTTGTACTGAAAATACACCAAACCGATTAACAGCAGAACTGGGAAGGGACTTTTGTGTCGGTTGATTTTTTGAAATTCAATCAAGGCCAATAAATTAAAGAGTAACAAGAGGTTGTAGGCATAAAAAGGGCCAGTATAAAGCGAAGCAACCAGCAAACCTACATAAAGTATTCCCGATATACTACGTGTCCAAAGCTCCTTCATTTTCCTTAATCTTGAAGAAGTAAATAGATGTTTTTTGCACTAGAGCCCTGCGCCAAAAAGTCATCATTTTCGGTATCGCTTTTAACCGTTAGGTTGGTGATATTGGTGGGAAGATTACCGAAATATTTTTGTTTTAATTTGGACATGCCCTCACTGACATCTCGGGCAAATTGATCAGCCGATGCAAACAGGATAAGTTGCGGGGGCAATTGATCGATGGACAAGGTTTCGATTTGATGTTGACACACCAAAAAAGCCCCTTTGTTCGAGATCAGGCATTCGCATGTAATCAATAGGGCCTTATGTTTTTTGGTATTGAGGGGTGCGTTTTTTTCTAAGCCAAAATGGGTGGCCAGGTCTTCGTTAAGGCAGGCGATTTCTTCGGGTTTCCACTGGTTTTCCAGTAGGATATTTTTAAAGTTTTCCAAGACACTTTCGTGGGATTCGGTAAAAATAAATTTGCCACCTTTTTTGGTAAAATTTTTGGCAAACTCAATCTCCACCGCTTCTTTCTTTTTGGGCATAAAAGGACTTTGTTGTTCCTCTTGGCCCTTGGGCGGAGATTTTTTACCAAAAATATTTTTCCAAAGGTTCAATCCAACTTATTTTTTTTCATCGGTTTGCTTTGTCCCGGCCTTCCGCGTTTTGGTGCTTTTTGGGGGTGCCGCTGGCGTTTCTTCAAAAGGACGTTCGCCCAGGATGCTTACCAAATCATCCTTAAAGATAACTTCTTTATCCAATAATCGATTCGCCAAATCGGTTAGTTTTTCTTTGTTTTTCTTCAAGATATCACAAGCACGCTGGTACTGGGCCTCGATAATCAACGAAATTTCCTTGTCGATTTTCTGGGCTGTTTCTTCCGAATAGGGCTTGGTAAAGTTGTATTCAGATTGGCCACTGGAGTCGTAATAGGTGATATTACCCAGGGTGTCATTCAGTCCATAAACCGATACCATGGCCCGGGCCTGACGGGTGACTTTTTCAAGGTCACTTAGGGCACCGGTCGAAATTTTGTTAAAAATTATTTTCTCGGCTGCCCGACCACCCAAGGTAGCACACATTTCGTCTAGCATTTGCTCGGTTCGAACAATCATGCGCTCTTCGGGCAAATACCAGGCCGCGCCTAAAGATTGACCCCGTGGCACAATGGTCACCTTGACCAAAGGAGCGGCATAGCGCAACAACCAGCTTACTAACGCATGACCGGCTTCGTGAAAAGCGATGGTTTTTTTCTCTTCGGGGGTGATGATTTTGTTTTTCTTTTCCAAACCACCCACAATACGATCTACGGCATCTAAGAAATCTTGTTTGCCTACCGATTTTTTATTTTTTCGGGCCGCAATTAGGGCTGCTTCGTTACAAACATTGGCGATGTCGGCACCCGAAAAACCGGGCGTTTGTTTGGCCAAAAAATCCACATCCAAGGTTTTGATCACCTTAAGGGGTTTGAGGTGAACCTTAAAAATTTCTCGTCGCTCGTTGAGGTCGGGCAGATCTACATAGATCTGACGATCAAAACGTCCGGCCCGCATCAAGGCTTTATCGAGAACATCCGCGCGGTTTGTGGCGGCCAAAACAATCACATTGGTGTCGGTCCCAAAACCGTCCATTTCGGTCAATAATTGGTTAAGGGTATTTTCACGTTCATCGTTCGAACCGGTAATGTTATTCTTACCTCGTGCCCGTCCGATGGCATCGATTTCGTCAATGAATATAATCGAAGGTGATTTTTCGGTCGCTTGTTTAAACAAGTCGCGTACCCGTGAAGCACCCACCCCGACAAACATTTCGACAAAGTCCGAACCGGAAAGTGAAAAGAAAGGCACCTTGGCCTCACCAGCCACGGCCTTAGCGAGGAGGGTTTTTCCCGTTCCGGGAGGTCCTACCAATAGGGCACCCTTGGGGATTTTACCTCCCAACACGGTGTATTTTTTGGGGTTTTTAAGAAAATCGACAATCTCTTGTACTTCTTCTTTGGCCCCTTCCAAGCCTGCAACGTCCATAAAGGTTGTTTTGACGTTGGTGTTTTGATCAAATAACTTGGCCTTGGACTTTCCGATGTTAAAAATCTGTCCGCCAGCCCCGCCAGCTGCACCGCCCGACATACGGCGCATTAAGAAAATCCATACGGCTACAATGATGATGATGGGTAAAAAGCTCATCAAGACATCGAGCCAACGGTTTTCGATGGTGCGAAATTCATAGCGAAATGCAACATTGTTGTTTTCGGCCTTTTCGAGTTTAAGTTGAAAAAGTTCCAAGTTCCCCACTTCAAATTGGTAATGGGGCCCTTTAAGGTTTTCTTGCCCCAAAAAATTGGTCGCCCGTGTTCCTTCATGAACCGGTTTGTTGAGAGCTTCGGGAGTCAGGGTGATTTGAGCCAAATTTTTGTTGATAACAATGACTTCGCTGATATCCCCGTCGTTTAAATAGCGCTCAAAAGCACTGATGTTGGTTTTTTGTACGTTTTGAAAGCCACTGTCTCCGCCAAACAGGCTCATGCCCAACAAAAGGGTGATGATGATGCCATAGATCCAGTAGGCATTAAATTTGGGTGGGGTATTTTTCTTTTGATTTTCCATAGTTTTTTAATAGTTAGAGGCAATTGAGGTGGTTTTGGCATCGCCCCAGAGCGCTTCGATATTATAGAAGTCGCGGATGTGTTTTTGAAAAACATGCACCACTACGTTGACATAGTCGATCAAAACCCAATCGGCTTTTTCCATGCCTTCGGAATGATAGGGTTTTTCGTGCAGTGCTTTGCTGACTTTTTTTTGGATAGAATTTACAATTGCGGTGACATGCGTGTTTGACGTCCCGTTGCACACAATAAAGTAGCTACAAA
>RFYP01000081.1 GCA_009921175.1 Flavobacteriia bacterium
GCAATCGCTGTAGCCACCAAATCCAAATACGGAAGCAACATCTGTTCGTCGAATTGGGGGTTGGTCATCAGCGCCTGAACCAATTTTAACCCAATCCCACATCCACAAAGTTCTTTGTAGGGGTAGTTACAGTCGGCTCGTTTGGGGTCGAGAACTGCCACTGCCTTGGGCAATACATTACCGGGGGTATGATGATCGCATATAATAAAATCAATACCCAAGGTTTGCGCATAGTCAATCTGCTCAAGGGCCTTGACGCCACAATCTAACGCAATGATGAGTGTCGCTTTTTGCGACTTGGCCCAGTCGATACCGGTTTTAGAAATTCCATAACCTTCAGTGTAGCGATCGGGAATATAGAATTGAACCTTTTCCGTTTTGGTTTTTAGATACGCCACCATCAACGCGACAGCCGTTGTGCCATCCACATCATAATCGCCATAGACCACGATCTGCTCGTTTTGTGCTAGGGCCTTTTGAACTCGGGCCACAGCCGGTTCCATGTCCTGCATCAAAAACGGATTATGCAGGGCGCTTAATTGCGGCCTAAAAAAAGATTTAGCCTTGTCAAAATCATCAAAGCCTCTTTGTACAAGAATTTGCGCAAGAGGGTTGGACACCCCCAAGGCTTCTCGAAGGGCCTTAACTTTTTTTGGATCAGGAAGAGGAACAGGAACCCACTGCATGGCTATTTTTTAGATTTTCCGGCAAGACAAATGACAAACTCTCCCTTGGGTGGGTTGGCCTCAAAAAACAAAACAGCTTCGGCTAGGCTACCTCTAAAAGTAGTAGCATATAGTTTACTGAGCTCCCGACTAATGCTTATCGGCCGTTCGGGCTCCATATGGGCGAGCAATTGGGATAGGGTTTTACACAATTTATGTGGGCTTTCGTACAAAATCGCCGTGTGGGGATTGTCGGCCAAAAACTCCAGTCGTGCTACGCGCCCTTTTTTTGGGGGCAAAAACCCCTCAAAATGAAACCGATCGCTGGGCAAACCACTTTGTACCAATGCCGGAATCAAGGCTGTTGCACCGGGTAGGCATTCGACCTCAATGGCTTCGGCCAAGGCCGCGCGGACCAACAAAAATCCGGGATCTGAAATGCCGGGGGTTCCTGCATCCGAAATCAGGGCGATTTCCTGTCCTTGTTTGAGTAGGGCGACAACGCCATCGACCTTTTGATGCTCGTTGTGCATATGAAAACTCTTAAGGGGGGTAGCAACCGCATAGTGCTGCATCAATCGACTACTGGTACGGGTGTCTTCAGCCAATATAAGATCGACTTTCTTTAAGACTTCTACGGCGCGGTAGGTCAGGTCTCCCAGGTTGCCAATTGGTGTCGGTACAAGATACAGTGCCATGATTATAGCGGTTAATTACAGTGGTTTTTGTTTGCCATTTTATTCCGAAAAAAACGTTTTGATGATGGTGACAAATCGTGCCGCCACCGCTTCTTTTCCTTCCCAATTGTTATATTCTTTTTTGACCAAATGTTCCAACATATAATCCGCTTCTTCCCAAGAGGTCATCGAACTGATTTGCTGAAGAACTCTTTCGTATTCTTTTAGATTTTGATCAAAAAGATGTTGCACAAAAGATAAGCGGTCATTCAAGTCTATTTTAAGGGTTTTCGAATAGTGGTCGTTGATGTTTTCTTTTTGCTTCTCCTCTTGATTGGAGGCTGCTTCCGGCATTTCGTCGACCAGATTTTTAATGGTGTCCATCAGGGGAGGAACTTCGTTGTGTTGTTCTTCGGGGGGAGTAATACCGGGTCTTTTGTCGAGGTCAAAGGCGTTGAGGGTTTGTTCAATTACTTGCTCTTGCCCTTGTTGAGCGGGGGTGTTGCTGAGGTTTTGATGTTGCAAAACCACCGAAAGTTCGTATATTTTTTGAAGTTGTTGGTGCAGCTGAGCATCATCGGTGAGTGATTGTTCGGTGATTTGTTGGGCCAAATCCTGGATGAGGGATTGTATTTTTTTACGCATGGAAAATAACTTGAGTCAAATGATTAGTTTTGATACCTTTGTTTACAAGGGAAGACTCGTTTAAAATTACAAAATGTTTTTAGAAAACACGGTCAATCAAAAAGAACAATTCGGATGGATAGAAGTCATCTGTGGATCGATGTTTTCGGGAAAAACGGAAGAACTCATACGCCGACTGAAACGCGCCCAATTTGCCCAACAGAAAGTCGAAATTTTTAAACCCGCTATCGACGTGCGTTATGACGATAATTTGGTCACTTCCCACGACCAAAACCAAATTCCATCTACCCCGGTACCGGCTGCAGCCAACATTGCCATTCTGGCTTCGGGCTGTGATGTGGTAGGCATCGACGAGGGGCAGTTTTTTGACGATGAAATTGTCAAAGTGTGTAATGATTTGGCCAATCGAGGCATACGGGTCATTGTCGCCGGATTGGATATGGATTTTAAAGGAAATCCCTTTGGGCCAATGCCCGCTTTGATGGCAACCGCCGAATATGTGACCAAAGTACATGCTGTGTGTACACGTACCGGAAACCTGGCGCAATACAGTTTTAGAAAATCAGCGACCGATGACCTTGTACTCTTGGGCGAAAAAGAGGCCTATGAGCCGCTGAGTCGAGCGGCTTTTTATAAAGCCACCCAACAACAGCTCGAAGCCAAAAATAAATCCAAAACCTAAGCTTTCCCCATTGAACTTCTTACGCATCGACCCCAACGCTTTAGCCCATAATTTTAACCAAATCAAAACCAAATTGCCCGCATCAACCCGGGTGATAGCAGTGGTAAAAGCCAACGCCTATGGCCATGGCGCGGTGGAAGTTGCCCGACAACTGGTCGCTTTGGGAGCCGATTATTTGGCCGTGGCCTATGCCCAAGAAGGGCAGGTTCTTCGTCAGGCAGGCATCACATTACCCATAATGGTATTTTATCCCCAGCCTGACAGCTTTCAACGCATTATCGATCAAAAACTCGAACCGGTATTGTACAACAAAGATGTATGGAAGCAATTTAACGCCCTGTTGACTAGTGGGCAAAAACCATACCCAGTTCATATAAAATACAACACCGGCCTAAACCGGATAGGTTTTGCCCCCGAAGAAACGGAGTGGGTTATTGAAGCGGCCCAAACATCACCGGTTCGACTGATTAGTGTTTACTCACATTTGGGCGAGTCCGAAGGGCAACGACCGCACAAGGGTAGTGATCGTCAAATCAGCTCGTTTTTAAGCATCAAACAAAAGCACGAAAAAGACACCCACCATCAACCGTGGTTTCATTTACTCAACAGCTCTGGAATCTTTAACTATCCCGAGCTTCATTTGGACGCTGTGCGCTGTGGTATAGGGCTTTACGGTTTTGCCAATCATCCCAAATGGGACCGTGAGCTTAGGCCCATCGCCCGTTTAGAAAGTCAAATCGTTCAAATCCATACTTTACAAAAAGGAGAAACGGTGGGGTACAACCAAGGGTGGACAGCTCCCCATACGTGTCGGGTAGCCACTCTTCCGCTAGGCCATGCCGATGGAATAGGGAGGCATTTTGGTGGGCAGAAAGCGGTGGTCTATCTAGGCAAGCATAAAGTACCCATATTGGGCAATATTTGTATGGATATGTTGATGATCGATATTAGTGCAATTTCCTGTCAATTGGGGGATCGGGTAGAATTTTTTGGTGTTGAGCAAACTGCGGCAGACTTTGCTGCTGCAGGCCAAACCATTAGCTATGAACTTTTGACTGGCTTAGGCCCACGAATCCAACGAATATGGGAGGCGTTATAGGTATCACAAAACCCAGCCTTTTTGAGATAAACTGCACGGGGGTTTGTCTGCGTGGGATTTAGCCCTATTTTTGCCGAAAATTTATATCCTATGAAAGTCGCTGTTGTAGGTGCTACAGGAATGGTGGGTGCAGTCATGTTGCGGGTCTTGGAAGAACGCCAATTCCCTATAACCGAACTGTTGCTCGTGGCCTCCGAACGATCGGAGGGAAAGACCCTTATGTTTAAAGGCAAAGCCCATCAGGTGATTGGTTTGGAAGCGGCAGTAGTCGCCCAACCCGACCTGGCGCTTTTTTCGGCCGGTGGCCAAACATCGCTGGAGTGGGCCCCTCGTTTTGCAGCAGTAGGAACTACCGTGGTTGACAACTCCTCGGCTTGGCGAATGGAACCTACTGTTCCCTTGATTGTCCCGGAAATTAACGCAGCGGTACTTCAGCCTACAGACAAAATCATTGCAAACCCCAACTGTTCGACGATTCAAATGCTTGTTGCATTGGGGCCGATTCATAAAAAATACGGGATTACCCGTTTGGTGATTTCGACCTATCAGTCGATTACCGGTACTGGGGTAAAGGCTGTGCAACAACTCGAAAATGAATACTTAGGCCAAGCTGCCGACATGGCTTATCCTTATCCCATCCACCGAAACGCGCTTCCCCATTGCGATGTTTTTCAGGAGGGGGGTTATACCAAAGAAGAACTAAAACTGGTCAATGAAACCCATAAAATTTTGGGTGATAATTCGATTGGAATTACGGCAACAGCAGTGCGTATCCCCGTGGTGGGGGGCCACAGCGAATCGGTCAACGTACAACTAAAAAATCCCTTTGAGGTGTCCGATATTCAGCAATTGCTCCACCAAAGCCCTGGAGTGGTGGTGCAAGATCAGCCGGAGACCAACACCTACCCCATGCCGATTTATGCCGAAGGAAAAGATGCGGTT
>RFYP01000082.1 GCA_009921175.1 Flavobacteriia bacterium
ACCTTGGTCGATGCTGTTTGGAGCGTGTTCTATTACGGAATCACCGGTGCCAGTATCGGTTGGGCCTATAACTTGGCCGACGGTAAAAAGAAAGCTGCCTAAGGCGTTTCTTTATCGGACCCTTTCGGGATAGTCTGTAATAATGGCATCTACTGCCAGGGCTTTTATATGGGCGATATCTTCGGGCGCATTGACTGTCCAAGGATAGACCTTAAAGCCTTCTTTGTGTATTTTCGCTACCTTGGCTTTGTCCAATGTTTGGTAGTTGGGATTAATCGCCTGTGCGTTCAATTCTTTGGCTACCGCTATGGCATCCAATGGGTCGTCTTCGGTGAGTATAGCCAAAGGCACTGGTGAATTTTGGGCATTAAAACGCCTTAATTCATCCCAATTAAAACTTGAAATAATCAGTTTTTCCGGGGTCCAGTTTGACTGCCCAAAGTAGGAAGCCAAAAGTTGATGGGTAGGGACGGCTGTATTACTGCCTTTAAGTTCAATATTTAGTAAGACCTTACCATCGATCAAATCCAACACCTCGGCTAGGGTGGGTATGGAATAGCCGTTAAGCACGTTGACTTTGCGCAGGCTGTCAAGAGGTTGCATTTCGATCGGTCCCGTGGCATTGGTCAATCGGTCTAGGGTCTTGTCGTGAAACACGACCAGCTCACCACTGGCACACCGAAAAACATCAATCTCAATCCCATCTACCCCCATAGCTAGGGCTTTTTCGATGGAGGGCAGGGTGTTTTCGGCCACATGACCCCGGGCTCCACGATGGCCAATAACCAAGGGTTGAGAAGGGTTTTGACAGGCCGTGAAAAGGGTCAATACGAGCATGGGCAATGACTTGGTGAACATGGATTTCAATTTATTTGAAAAGGTAGTTTTATTTCGTTAAAATCCAAAACTCCCAGGGTTTCATATCGTATTGGTAGGTACTTGATAGCCTTTTGGTTTTTCCGTCTTGGTAACGCTTAAAGGTACCGTTGTAGGGCATGGTGAATTGGGCGTAGTTTTTATACAAATTGGCTATAAAGACGAGGGTGTCTTCACCTTTGGCACGTTCGAAGGCCAATACTTGTTGGTCTTTGGAGGTAGCAATTCGCTTGTAACTTCCGCCTTGTGCGCCGGCGGTCAGAGCCGGATGGTTGTTTTTGAGATTCCCCAACTGTTGGAGTAATTTCATGGTCACACCGCTGGTTTTGGGGAAACTGTCTTTTTCAAAAAATAATAAGCGTTTGTTGAGGTCGTATTCCTGACCTGAATAGATCAACGGCATGCCGGGACTCATATAATGTGTAGCCATAAAAGCGTGAGCGGCTGGGCCAAAACTTTCGTTTATGGTGCCATTCCAAGAATTTTCGTCGTGGTTGGTCACAAAATTAACAACCATATTTTCTAGTCCATATTGGTCTAAAATTCCTGTGATATGGGTATCCCAATCGGATACATTTTTGTCTCCTCGGGCAATGTCTTTGCTTAGGTGATGTCCCGGCCAGTCATAGGAAGCATCAAACTTGGAAATCAAATCGATTCCACCTGGGTGATTGATGTCTGTTTCGGCTAATAAAAACACCGGTTTTATCGCTTTAAGCACCCCAAAGGTTTTTTGATAAAATTCGTCCGGTACAGCATAGGCTTGGTCGATACGGTAGCCATCCACATCAACTTCTTGAACCCAATAGAGCATGGCTTGGCGCATGGCTTCTCGCATGTCCATATTGTCATAATTTAGATCGGCGACATCGGTCCAGCCAAAAGACTCCCCCGTAAAAGGATTTATGGGGTCGATGATTTCTCCGGCTTCATTTTTTAAATAAAAATCGGGGTTGCTTTGAATCCATTCATGGTCCCAACCCGTATGACCGGGTACCCAGTCCAAAATCACATACATCCCCAGCTGGTGTGCTTGACGCACCAGTTGCTTTAGGTCTTCTAGGGTTCCAAACTCGGGGTTGACTTGGGTATAACTCGAAACGGCGTAATAACTTCCCAAGGGTCCTTTACTTTTGGTCGTCGATATGGGATTTATGGGCATCAACCAAAGAATTTTTACTCCCAAATCCTTCAGTATGGGAAGGTCTTTGGCAAAGGCATTAAAACTTCCTTCGGGAGAGTATTGCCGGATATTGGCTTCGTAAAGCACCCCGGTAGTCCAGACATTTTCTGACAGGGGTTCATAGGCAATAGGTCTTGCCGCTTCGGGTTTTGGCGAATCACAAGCCAGAATAATGACAGCAAATAATAATGGAATCAAAGGTTTCATTCGGTTGTATTTATGGGATTATCAAAAGTTAAAATCAAGGTCGTTTGTCCAGTAAGCGTAAAGGGTTTGGAAAAGTCGATTTTGGATTGGCTTTCTACCGTACGGCCAAATGTATGTCCACCCAAACCCTCTTTATAGTCCTGCCAATCAATGGATTGTGGCTCTGGATGATTGTTCACCAAAACCAAAACCCGCTGGTTTTTATAAATTCTAAAGTACACATAAACATCATTTTGAGGGACAAAATGTAGGGTTTTTCCCCAGTGAATAGCTGGGGTATTTTTGCGCCAATTGAGCAGTCTTTGTGTAAAATCAAAATATTGTTTTTGGCGGGCTGTTCGATGTAGCGGATCAAAAGCGTTTTGTGGGTCCCCAGGCCAGCCACCGGGAAAATCACGACGAATATCGCCATCACCGTTTGACTTTTTACCGGTCATCCCAATCTCGGTTCCATAATAGAGTTGGGGAATCCCCCGAAGAGTAAGCAGCACTTTTAATGCGTTTTTATAGGTATTAAAATCGGGATAGGTATCGTTGATGCGGTTGGTGTCGTGATTTTCTAAAAATACCAGTACGTTGAATGGATTGGTATATAAAAAATCGTTTTGCAAACTTCTGTACAAGCGGTCTGTTCCCTTGTCCCACGCTACGTTGTTTTCCTTAAAGGCATGGGTTAAGGCTCGAAACAAACTGAAATCCATTACAGAAGGTAAGTGGGCGTTATAATTTTGTAGAGCTGCCAGGGGGCTTTCGGCTTGCCAATAGGCGCTGTGTAGGGTACTATCGACCCAGCTTTCGCCTACCAAGTTGATCTGCGGATATTCTGCTCGGATGGCTTGAACCCATTGGGCCATGGCATCTGGATAATTATAGGGGTAGGTGTCAATTCGAAGTCCATCGAGATCGGCGTACTCGATCCACCAAAGGGCATTTTGAATTAGGTATTGCAACAACAAAGGGTGCCGCTGATTTAGGTCGGGCATCGAAGGGACAAACCATCCTCCCCAAAATTCTTCGAGGTCTTTTTGAGAAGCATAGGGATCCGAAACTATTTCTTTACGGTGATTGGTGGACGTGTAACTCGGGTGTTGATGAAAAAAATTTTCTTCCGGGGGGTCTTGTACCATCCAATGGGGCAACCCCCAGTGGTTGGTGACATAGTCCATGATGAGTTTTAGGCCCTGCTCATGCAGCTTCTCGCTGAGTTGTTTATAGTTTTCATTGGTGCCAAACCGGGCATCGATGCGGTAAAGGTCACTTTGCGCATAGGTATGGTAAGACCCTTGCGCATCATTGTCTTCACAAAGCGGAGTCATCCATAAGGCAGTAACTCCCAAAGCTTTTAAATAGTCGATATGTTCCAAAACTCCTTGTAAATCACCTCCGTGACGACCGTCTTGTTTATTCCGATCGACCGCTTCGGCTAATGTCGCCACCGTATCATTGGTGGGGTCGCCGTTGGCAAATCGGTCGGGCATGAGTAAATAAATCACATCCGAAGCATCAAAACCCTGGCGATTGGCAGATAGGGGTTTTCGACCATGGAATGTATAGTCAATCGTAAGAGTGGGTTTTTGGGGATGGGTAAAGGTCAAGGGATACGTTCCGGGTGCGACTTCTTTTACATTGAGGTTTATAAAAAGATAGTTGTTGTTTGGGGTATATTTTAGCGTATCTAGCGGGAGTGATGTCTCGAGTTGGTAGGTCACTATTTCATCACCATAAATCAAAAGTTCTAAAGTCGAATGATGCATACCTGACCACCAAAAGGGAGGCTCTACCCGATGGATTTGCGCATAAAGTACCTGCATCGCCCCTATGAGGGCGTTTAAAAATAGCACATAAAACTTTTTAGGCAGCCTCATGGGCGAGTATGGATTTGATTTGCCCCTTTAAGCGTACTTTAAGTTCATGTTTACCAAACCAGGTTAGGGTTGTTGCTTCACGGGTAACACGAACATGCAAGGGGGCGTTTTGGTAGTTGATTTTAAATGAATAAGATGTCCAATGCTCTGGGATTTTAGGATCCAAAGACAACATACCCTCCTCTATACGCATGCCTCCAAAACCTTCGACTACACTCATCCAGCTCCCCGCCATACTGGTAATATGTAAGCCTTCGTGCACTTCCTTATTGTAATCGTCCAAATCCAATCGTGTGGTCCGTAAATACAAACGATACGCCTCTTCAATTTTGTCCAAACGAGCGGCCAATATGGCATGTATGCAAGGGGAAAGAGAGGACTCATGAACCGTAAAGGGCTCGTAAAACTCATAATGTGCGCGAAGTGTCTCTTTTGAAAAATCGTTTTCAAAAAAATAAAAACCTTGAAGTACATCCGCTTGTTTGATGTAGGGCGAACGTAAAATTCGGTCCCATGACCAAT
>RFYP01000083.1 GCA_009921175.1 Flavobacteriia bacterium
TCCGTCCATGGCGGCTTGCAAAGCACAGATGGGGTCAATTTCGGTCACGGTTACGATGGCTCCGGCTCCGCGAAAGGAAGCTGCAGTACCTTTACCAACATCGCCATAGCCACAGACCACCACACGTTTTCCGGCCAACATGATATCCGTTGCGCGGCGAATGGCATCGACTGCACTTTCTTTACAGCCGTATTTGTTGTCGAATTTCGACTTGGTTACCGAGTCGTTTACATTGATGGCGGGTAGGGGAAGGGTCCCGTTTTTCATCCGTTCGTAAAGGCGGTGTACCCCCGTGGTGGTTTCTTCCGATAGTCCTTTGATGTCCTTGACCAACTCCGGGTATTGATCCAATACCATATTGGTCAAATCCCCTCCGTCATCCAAAATCATGTTAAGAGGTTGACGGGCTTCGCCAAAAAAGAGGGTTTGTTCGATACACCAATCAAATTCTTCTTCGTTCATGCCTTTCCAAGCATAGACGGGTATTCCGGCTGCAGCAATTGCCGCAGCGGCGTGGTCTTGTGTAGAAAAAATATTACACGAACTCCAGGTAACTTCGGCCCCAAGGGCGACCAAGGTCTCAATAAGCACGGCCGTTTGGATGGTCATGTGCAAGCAACCAGCAATACGGGCTCCCTTAAGGGGTTGTGCCGCAGCATATTCTTCACGCAGGGCCATCAAACCGGGCATTTCGGCTTCAGCCAATTCAATTTCTTTTCGTCCCCAAGCTGCTAGACTGATGTCTTTGACTTTATAGGGGACATAGCGTGAGGCAGTTTTGGTTTCCATAGTGTATCTTTGATATTGAAAGGCAAAAATACGACCTTTCCTAACAAATTCAAATGCCACAAGCGCAGAACATACACGTATCCGAGGGAATTACTGCCTATTTTTGGGAAATTCGTGAAACGGAAGCCTTTCTCGGAGCACAATTGACCTTAAATTCCGAAGAAAAAAGCCTACTTCAAGCCAAAAAACACTCCAAAGACCGGGCGAGCTTTTTGGCGGTACGCCTACTCCTCAATGCGATAGTCAGTAGCGCTAGCCTAACCTATGACCGCTTTGGGGCTCCGTTGTTGGACAACGGGCAACACATTTCGATTTCCCACAGTCCACACTATGCGGCCATTGCCCTAGCCAATGTCCCAGTGGGGATAGATGTAGAGGCGCATCGACCCAAAATCACCCGCATCGCCCCCCGTTTTTTGCACCCCTCCGAAAACTATGCCCAAACGATGGTTAGCCTAACCCAAATTTGGACCGCCAAAGAGGCCCTCTACAAAGCCTATAGGACGCCCGGCATTCATTTTTCAAAACAGTTGCAAGTGACCCAATGCACCCCCAATGACCTTCGGGGAAATGCGCTGATCATCGATCGGGAACAAAAAATTCCTTTTTCCCTTACCTTTGTGACTAACCTGCCTCAACACCACGCCACCATTGCCTACCCAACACCAAAAGTATACTGATGAAGATTTCTGCCGAACTGACCTTGACCCCACTAAAGGAGGACTTTGAACCTCCCATTAAAGCCTTTATCAAGGCTTTGCGCACTTCTGGATTTACGGTATTAGAAAATCCTCTAAGCACGCAAATCTATGGCGATTATGATGCCTTAATGGGTTTTTTGACCCAAGAAATTAAAACGGTTTTTGAACAAGAAAAATCTGTCGTCATGACTATAAAACTGATCAAAGGTGATCGTAGCAGCTATGTCCCCCGTTTTTGATTTCTTTTTTGGCGTCTATTCGACCTATGACAGCACCGCTATTATTTTGGAGGGCATCGCTGTAGTGTTTGGATTTCTCAGTGTGTGGTATGCCAAGCAAAACCACGTGGCGGTCTATCCCACCGGGATGATTTCTACGTCAATTTTTGTTTACCTCTTATTTCAGTGGATGCTACTCGGTGATATGTTGATCAATGCCTATTATTTTATCATGAGTGTGTATGGCTGGTATTACTGGACCCGAAAAGGGACCAACCAGCAGGCGACCCCCATTTCTTCCGTACAAACCAAAGAAATTCCCTTGCTGATAGCCATTGCCCTGGGCAGTCTTGTGTTTGTTTATGGCGTCTATACTTTTTTTGACAAATGGGACAGCTGGGTGGCGTATGTGGACACAATCACCACGGCTATTTTCTTTGTAGGGATGTGGCTGATGGCTCGTCGTAAAATCGAAAATTGGATTTTTTGGATTTTGGGTGATGTGATTTCCGTACCCTTATACTTCTACAAAGGCCTGACGCTGACCAGTCTCCAATATTTAATTTTTACCTTTATTGCCTTAGCCGGGTATCGCGCATGGAAAAAGTATTACAACAACGGCCTTTTGCCGGACATCGAATAGTACTTTACGGTCCTGAATCGACCGGAAAAACCACCTTGGCCAAAGCCCTTGCCGCCCACTATGACACCCGTTGGGTGCCCGAATTTGCACGCGATTACCTGCAAACCAAATGGGACCAAAAAAAAGAAATCTGCACCCTAGAAGACCTGCCCATCATCGTTAAGGGACAGCTGGAATTAGAAAATCAACACAGTGCATATGCCCAACGCTTTCTTTTTTGTGACACCAATGTGGTGGTCACCCAACTCTGGTCGCAAACGCATTTTGATGGCTATTGTGCTCCGGAGATTTTAGACTGGGCCACGACCTTTCACTATGCCTTTTACCTTTTGACCGATATCGACGTGCCCTGGGAAAAAGATGACCTCCGCGACCGACCCGATCAGCGTACCGATATGTTCCGGGCCTTTGAGCAGGAACTGCAAGACCGACAAGTACCCTACCACAAACTTTCGGGGCCACATGCTGACCGCCTAAAAACGGCCATTGCGCTATTGGAAAAAAATTTTCCACTGACCTAGCGGCGTTCACCTCCTGTTTTTTATCTTTGTAGCATCTCAAAGGGGTGCCCTTAGGGCTGAGATCATACCCATTGAACCTGGGCAGGTAATGCTGCCAAGGGAATTTAAATTACGTATTACAAGAATAATGACCCCTTTTATTCGAATTAAAAATATTCGGATGAAAACCTATAATCTCTATCTAGTTTTTGGCCTTATCGCCCCGATGCTTTGGGCCCAAAATCCCGCTGTACAAGACAGCCTTAGTACCATCGACCTGGAAGAAGTAAAAGTATCCGGTCTCCGGGTAAATCCAGACATTCCCATGGCCTTTAGTGATTTGACCCAAGAGGAGATCGCTTCCCGAAATTTGGGGCAAGACATCCCGATTTTATTGAATTACCTTCCTGCTGTTGTGACAACCAGCGATGCGGGAAATGGTATAGGCTACACAGGCATCCGTGTGCGGGGCGGTGATGCGAGGAGTGTAAATGTCACCATCAATGGTATTCCCTATAATGATGCGGAGTCTCAGGGTACTTTTTGGGTAGATTTACCCGATTTTGCTTCCTCTGTTTCCAGTTTTCAATTGCAGCGAGGGGTGGGGACATCCACCAACGGAAATGCGGCTTTTGGCGCCAGCCTTAACCTACTTACGCAAGCGGTAAGCTCTGAAGCACAAGCGAGTTGGTCGCAAAGTGTAGGAAGTTTTAACACCTTAAAAAATACCCTGCAGTTTTCTACGGGACAATTTGCCCATGGGTTTGAAATTTCAGGACGTTTGGGTAAAATTGTTTCCGATGGCTATGTAGATAGGGCCTCCTCATACCTAAAATCCTTTTTTTTACAGGCGGCCTATCAGGATAAAAATACGCTCATCAAACTTTTGGGTTTTGGTGGGCATGAAGTCACCTATCAGTCTTGGTACGGTGTGGATGCGGCTACCCTTAAAAATAATCGCTCCTACAACCCTGCCGGGGAAATCTATTCCCCCGATGGGCAGTTGACCGGTTTTTATGATAACCAGGTGGACAATTATCAGCAAGACCACTATCAGATTCATTGGACTCAGCAAATGAACAATGGCTGGGATTTCTCTTTGGGCTTAAACTATACCTATGGGCGCGGATACTATGAAGAGTACTACGATCTCTGGGCAGACGAAAATATCACTTTTGACGGTGAGACCTCGTTTGATTATTTACAATTAGCCCCCCTAAACGTAGGAGATACAGCGGTGACTTCAACAGAAAATGTCCAACGTAAATGGTTAGACAACGATTATTATGTAGCCAATGTGGGGGCCAATTACCAAAAGGGGAAAACGACGATTAATTTAGGCGTCCTCTACAGTCAATATATCGGTGATCATTTGGGAGAATTACTATGGGCACAGCAGGCCGGGAATGTACTTCCACGGCATCGCTTTTATGCCAATACTGGAACCAAGATCGAGACCAGTATATTTACCAAATGGACGCAAGAATTTTCGGCGAAATGGATTGCTTATTTGGACTTGCAATTTCGAAATATAAGGTACGAAGTAACGGGTCAAGTAGCCGGGCCAAGTGCATTTACTGTGGACGACCGGTTTAGTTTTTTTAATCCCAAAGCGGGGCTTACCTACAAACCCAATGAGGCACAACGCTTTTATTTCTCCTATGCTCGGGCGCAGCGTGAACCCAACCG
>RFYP01000084.1 GCA_009921175.1 Flavobacteriia bacterium
TCTGCCAAAGCAATAAAAAGAGAAGATCTGGGAAGCCTAAGTGTGGGTGCGGTTGCAGATATTACCATTTTGAATTTGCGCAGCGGAGACTTTGGGTTTGTAGATACAAAAAATAAAAAAATGCAGGGCGATCAAAAACTGGAATGTGAATTGACCATGAAAGATGGCCAAGTTGTATATGATTTAAATGGTTTGGCCGCCAAAAATTGGAACGAATAGCCATGAATAAAAAGAAATCTTTCCTTTTGCTAATCACTGGAATTCTATTCCTATTGACCTGCCTTTCGTATCTCTTTGATCTTTCGGCAGGAACCGGGCCATGGTTAATCGGGTTTTTTATCAGTCTTTCGTTGGCCTTAAATGCATCTCCCAAATACAAAGGGTTTTCGTTTACCGTTTTGATTTTTGCAGCGGTGAGCATTGCGATGTATTATCCCCAGTATTTGGTCGAGCTCAATGGTTTTGAATTCAAAAAGTTGATTGTCCCCTTGCTTCAAATCATCATGTTTGGAATGGGCACGGCGATGAGTTTTAAAGATTTTTATGGGGTGATCAAAATGCCCAAAGGGGTTTTTATAGGTTTGACCTGTCAATTTACCATCATGCCCCTTCTAGGGTTTTCGTTGGCCTCCCTCTTTAATTTCCCCCCCGAAATCGCCGCAGGGATCATTCTAATCGGGTCTTCCCCCAGTGGACTTGCATCCAATGTGATGGCCTACTTAGCGCGCGCCAATGTCGCTCTATCGGTAACCTTAACGGCGTTTGCCACCTTGCTAGCGCCTCTAATGACCCCGTTTTTGATGAAGTATTTGGCCGGCTCTTTCGTTCCAATTGACTTTGTAGGTATGATGACTTCTATTTTAAAAATCGTTATTATACCTGTCTTTATTGGACTGGTTTTTAATTTCTTTTTTCATGGAAAAGCCAAATGGCTAGACCAATCTATGCCGGTGGTTTCTATGGCAGGTATTGCGCTCATTATCATGATAATTACTGCAGCAGGAAGAGATTCCTTGTTAACGATTGGCCTACTGTTGATACTTGTGGCAATTATTCATAACTTATTGGGATATCTTCTGGGGTATTGGAGTTGTAAATTATTTAAAATGAAAGAACAAGATTGCCGCACCATCGCTTTTGAAGTAGGCATGCAAAATGGTGGTTTGGCTACCGGGATTGCCCTCGAAATGGGCAAAATTGCCACCGTTGGATTGGCCCCAGCCATTTTTGGGCCTTGGATGAATATTTCAGGTTCTTCCTTGGCAACTTGGTGGAGAGATCGAACCTTAAAAAAATAACCATGAAAAACTATTCTACATTTTTCTTTAGCCTTCTTCTGTTGCTTGACCTATCCTCGGGTTTGGCACAAAACCTTTCGAAAGACCCCAACCGGCCCGATGTATCCGACCAGATCAAAAAAATGGGGTTAGCAAAAGGGGAAATTGGAAATACCAACTCCTGGCCCATCGACAAACTGGTAGAATATGACGTGTATGTCGCAGATGGATTTGGAAAAATTGTAGACGGTACGTTGATCGGTGATAACCTAGGAAACGCGATCTATGCCAAATCCAAAACAGGGGTGGTCTTTAATGCGTCGAGCCGTGATATGGAAGGACTTTCGCAAATTGACGGATTTAATGCTTTTGTCAAAGGATGGGATCCCTCGTTTATCAAAGAGGTCATGTTGCTAAGCATCAATTATCCTATACGAATAGGCGCAGCAACGGTCATGCCGGGTGATGTTGTACTGGCCAAAAAAACCGGTGTCATTTTTATTCCAGCCCATTTGGCCGAAAAAGTAGTTACTACTTCTGAAATTGTACGCCTCCGGGATTTGTTTGGCATTACCCGCCTCAAAGAAGGAATCTATACCCCGGGACAGATTGATAATAAATGGTCGGAAGCCATCGAAAAGGATTTTGCTAAATGGCTCGAAGACCATATGGATGAACTTCCTGTACCCAAAGCACAAATACAAGAATTATTAAAAAAGAGAACTTGGTAAACATTAAATCAATACAACATGAAAAATAATCGACGAACCGTTTTAAAGAAAGTCACCCTGGGACTGGCAGGTGCATTTGGAATTTCCCAAGTATCTGCCGCAGAAAAAAAACAAGAAAAAATTTCTAACGACGTGGTCTTTGATCAAAATTACCCCTTGTTTTCCAGTGCCGTTAAGCATGGAAACACCCTGTATATAGCCGGAAAGGGCGCCCATTTTGAGGGCGATATCAAAGCGCATACTGCACACGTACTCGACGAGCTCGAAAAAGAGTTGGTCAAAAATGGCTCATCGATGGAAAAAGTCCTAAAGGTCAATGTATATCTTGCAGATCTGGCAGACTATAAAGCCATGAATGAAGTGTATAGAGGGCGTTTCGGAGCAAATCCACCTGTACGAACTACCGTGGCCACCTATGGCGGTGTTCCGGGAAATTCACTGGTTGAAATTGATTGTATTGCAGCATTAGATTAAAAATTAAAACAATGAATTCAAGAAGAAATGTATTAAAGTCTTTGATTACGCTACCCTTTGTGGGGGGGTTGTTTTCAAAAAATGAGTTACTCGCGGCAGAAACCCGACATATTCTAAGTAACATTAAAAAAGACTACTTTAAAGAACTGGGCATACGAACGTTTATCAACGCTGCGGGCACTTATACCTCCATGACGGGATCGCTTATGGCGCAAGAAGTCGTCGAAGCGATCAACTACGGTTCACATGAATATGTAAACCTCGATGAGCTACATGACAAAGTCGGTCAAAGGATCGCCCAACTTTTAAATTGCGAAGCAGCCACAGTTTCGTCTGGCTGTTTTGGTGCCATGAGTATTGCTATGGCGGGGGTTATGTGTGGAAAAGACCCACAAAAAGTAAAGCAGTTACCCAATACTGAGGGGCTGCTAAACGAGGTTATATTACAAGAATCGCATAGCATTGGCTATTCGCAAGCGCTGACCAATGTTGGCGCCAAGTTAGTCAAAGTAAAAACGGCCCAAGAGCTGGAAAATGCCATCAGTGAAAAAACAGCCATGCTTTGGTTTCTCAATGCCAATACCGAAAATGGTGACATCAAATGGGAAGAATTTGTACAATTAGGAAAAAAACACAATATCCCAACGTTTATAGATTGTGCAGCAGATGTTCCTCCGGTTGAAAATCTATTTAAGTTTACAGAAATGGGCTTTGATATGGTCGCTTTTTCGGGGGGAAAAGGACTTCGAGGGCCACAAAGTGCCGGACTACTTTTGGGTAAAAAAACCTATATCGAAGCAGCAAGACTGCATACCCCACCGCGAGGCGAAACCATTGGTAGAGGAATGAAGGTGAATAAAGAAGAAGTTTTGGGTATGTTGGCTGCCTTGGAGCTTTATTTGGCCAAAGACCATAAAGCAGAGTGGCAAATGTGGGAAACGCAGATTGATTTAATCAGCAATGCAGCCAAATCGGTTGAGGGTGTTGAGACAATTATTCATGTGCCGCCACACGCCAATCATGTGCCCAGCCTAAAAATCCGTTGGGACGAAAATAAAGTGAAGATTAGCCCAAACCAGCTAAGAGAAATTTTAAGAAATGGAAGCCCGTCCATCGAAACGGTTGGCAACAATCGGGAGGTTGGGATAACTACATGGATGATGGTACCGGGACAAGAAACCATCGTAGCCGAAAAGATTCAATCTATATTAAAAGAGCATGCAGTATAAAACAATAAGAAAAGGAGTGAGCCTAATCGTTGGTTGCCTGTTTTGGGTAGGCTGTAACGCCCAAACCAGCTCAAACAGTGCCTATGATCCTGAAGCAAGACTCAAGGATTTGGGCATCACATTGTCCGAACCGTCGAGTCCTGTGGCCAACTATGTCAATACCGTATTGACAGGCAATTTACTTTACCTATCGGGAAAAGGACCGCTTCAGGACAATGGCGAGTATATTCAAGGTAAGGTGGGTGAAGATTTGACCATAGAAGAAGGCTATCAGGCAGCTAGGATTACGGGGATTAATTTAATTTCGGCCCTCAAGTCAGCGGTGGGTGATTTAAAAAAAGTCAAACAAATTGTCCGAGTAACGGGCATGGTCAATGCGGCATCCGATTTTACCGAGCACCCCAAGGTGGTCAACGGCTGTTCTGATTTGTTGGTCGAGGTGTTTGGTGAGCGCGGTAAGCATACGCGGGCTGCTGTCGGTATGGGCTCCTTACCGTCTAATATTGCTGTAGAAATTGATATGATCGTAGAAGTGGAAAATTAATGGCCGGCTATCTTTAGGGCCTGTTTGGCCCGCGTGGCTATTTCTTTCCAATCCTTTTCATTGATTAACGATTTTGGGGCAATCCAACTTCCTGCAACGGCCGTCACAAAGCTGTGGTCCAAATAGGTTTGCATATTCGATACATTGATTCCTCCCGAGGGGATAAACCGTAGGTTTTGATCCTTCAAACTGTTGTGCAATACCGCCAACTTGTCCACGCCACCAGAGGATTCGGCCGGATAATATTTCAACAACCGATAGCCGT
>RFYP01000085.1 GCA_009921175.1 Flavobacteriia bacterium
TCGTCAAAAGAGAGGGTATCAAATTTGATGGCACTTTTGTTTTTTTCAGGATCTTCGTTGTAGATGCCATCCACGCGGGTTCCTTTTAAAATCACATCCGCATTGATTTCGATGGCCCGAAGAACAGCAGCCGAATCGGTGGTGAAATAGGGGTTTCCAGTTCCAGATCCAAAGATAACCACACGGTTTTTTTCGAGGTGTCGGGTGGCTTTTCGCTTGATAAAAGGCTCGGCTATGGCTTCAATTTTGATGGCGGTTTGCAGGCGGGTGGGGACATCGATATTTTCCAGAGCACTTTGTAGGGCCAGTCCGTTAATCACTGTGGCCAGCATACCCATATAATCCGCCTGTACACGGTCCATGCCTTTGCTCGCTCCAGATACACCTCTAAAAATATTCCCCCCGCCGATTACTATGGCGATTTCGGTTCCCGAAAGGTGAAGGGCTTTGATTTCTTTGGCATAGTCGTTTAATCGGTTCGGGTCTATACCGTGTTGCTGAGCGCCCATTAGCGCTTCGCCACTAAGTTTGAGTAATATACGCTTGTAAGCCATGCTGATTGTGTTATCGCAAATATAGCAAATCCCCAATGATTTTTGATTTTATAGGCTGGTCAGAATTATACGCCTTAAATTCGTTTAGCCAAGGGCAGAAATTCATGGGTTTAGCCTGAATAATATGAGGTTTCTGAAGTCCAGTTAAATTGTAAAAAGTTTTGGAAAGATTAAGCCAGTTGATTTTCAAAATCTTCAACGGTTATGCTATTGTTGACATGGTATTCGCCGATGGCGGTACGACGTAATTCAGTGAGATGCGCTCCGTTGTGTAGTGCCTTTCCAAAGTCATGGGCGAGTGATCGAATATAGGTGCCCTTGCTACACTGCACTTCAAAATGAAGAAGAGGAAAGTCTTGGGTGTTGAGGTCAAATTGTTGGATGGTCACAGTCCTAGCCTGAGTTTGTACCTGTTCCCCTTGGCGGGCCAGTGTATAAAGTCGCTGGCCTTGTTGTTTGACAGCCGAAAAAATTGGCGGGTGCTGGGCGATCGTTCCGATAAATGTTTTACGAATGGATTCAATCTCTTCGGGTAAGATGGCAGAGGTGTCAAACTGTTGGTCAATAGCGGTTTCCAAATCAAAAGAGGGGGTGGTAGCGCCTAGGAGTAAACTTCCGGTATAGGTTTTGGGCAGGCCTTGAAAATGCGTGATTTGTTTGGTCATTTTTCCGGTACAGACAATCAGTAGTCCCGTAGCCAACGGGTCGAGCGTACCAGCATGACCTACCTTAAGTTTTTTGAATCCCCATTTTTTTTTAAGCAACCAACGCACTTTGTTGACCACCTGAAAAGAGGTCCAACCCAAGGGTTTGTCCAACAACAAGGTTTGACCCTCCAGCACCGTTTCTTGGGTAAGCGTGTTAACGAAGTCCATAGATCAGGGCAATCAGGCCTACTAAACTACAATAAAGACTGAAGTAGGTTAGTTTACTTCGTTTGACCAAGGCAATCATCCATTGGCAGGCTAATATTCCAGTGATAAAAGCCGATATAAACCCAAGGCCCAATGGCAAATAATTTACCGAAACTGTGCTGTCCTCCAAATCCATTATGCTTTTGGCCATGCTACCCAAGATCAAGGGAATGACCATTAAAAAAGAAAATCGCGCGGCTTCCGATCGCTCAATTTTAAGTAATAGAGCAGTCCCAATGGTGGCCCCACTCCGTGACAGTCCCGGTAAGATGGCGATGCATTGGGTCAACCCAATAACCAAAGCACTTTTGGTATTTAGGGCTTGTGCGGTGCGGCCTGCACGGTCAGCAAAAAATAATAAAGCAGCAGTAACCAAAAGCAACAGACCCACTAGAATCAAATTTCCTGAAAATAAGGCGGCGATTTGCGCTTCAAAAAACAGCCCTACAAAAGCGGCAGGTAGCATGGAGAGGACAACCCATAAGGCAAACCGCCAACTGGGGTTCCATTCCAATACCATCAATCCCTTTAAGATTGCAAGGATATCTTTCCTAAAAACATAGAGGGTGCTCAATGCAGTCGCCCCGTGTAAGACGATGGTCATTAACAAGCTTTCGCTGGGTAAAAATGCATTACCCATCAATACCTTAGCAATTTCGAGATGCCCACTGGAGGAGATGGGCAAAAATTCGGAGATACCCTGTACGATGCCCAAAATAATGGCTTCCCAATTGCTCATTTTTTTGGTTTACTAGTGGTCAAAATAGCATAAATGGCTATGCCAAATCCGATCAAGACAAGGGTAGGGGCCACGCGAATTCGTCGGAAGCTAAAGATTTCTGGATTAAACACTTCGGGGTTATCACTGCCTCCACCGGCCATTAGAAAATAGCCCAAGGCGATGGTTCCCACTGCCAAAAACAAAAAGCGATAATTTCTTTTACCAAATAAAAAAGTCTTTGAAGTGGGTTTATTTTTCATGGTGATTGATGCTTTGTTAGTATACCGCGTCTGTTTTTAGGTTGAGGTAGCGTTGGGTCGCCAAAAAACTACTAATCCAGGAAATACCCACTCCCAAAACAATGACCCCACCAAAAACCATCGCCGGTTCTAGGGGTTGATAGAGTAGTTCGAGTTCGGGAAATCGCTGATTGAGTTCCCATAAAACTCCCCCCAAAAAGACTGAGGCCAAAAACGCTCCCAAAAAGCCCAGGCGTATATAGCTGAGCATAAATGGCCTTCGGATAAAGCCTTCGGTAGCCCCGACCAGTTGCATGGTTTTGATAACCAGTCGTTTGGAGTAGATCGAAAGCCGAATCGAACTGTTGATCAATAAAAGCGCTACAAGAATAAAGATCATACTGGCTGCTAATAACCAGTAGCTAATTTTTTCAATATTTGCACTGAGCAATTCCAGCAAAGGTTGGTCATAATACACCTCATCGACAAAATCGAATTTGGCATAATCAGTGCTTAATTTTTCGATAAACGAAGGGGTGACGTATTGGGCATTAAAATAAACATCAATGGATGCGAGTAGAGGGTTGTATCCCAAAAACTCCATAAAATCTTCTCCAATTTCTGCTGCGTGCTGGGCTGCAGCTTCTTCTTTTGAAACAAAGTTTACCTGACGGGTTGCGGCTTCGAGTTGTAAACTTTTTTGAAGTTGGGTAACGTCGATATCCCGGGCATTGTCTTTTAAGAAAATCGTTAGGGCAATTTGCTCTTTAAAATGATCGGCCACTTTTTTGGAATTGAGCAACAGCAATCCCAACACACCCACCAAGAACAATACCAAGGTAATGCTCAGCACCACTGATGCGTATGAGCTCAGCAATCTTCTTTTTTGAAATTTTTCTTCGGAGTTAGCAGCCAAAAGGGTTGGTTTTATGAAGTAAAAATAAGAAACCCTTACAAATTCATGGGGAAGGGCTTGATTTGCTGCAATAAACGTATTTTTACAGCTTTAAAAAAAGCAGCCAAGTGAAGTACACTTTCCTGGACATTGAAAAACGTTGGCAAGCCTATTGGGCTGAGAACAAGACCTATCAAGCCGCCACCGATAGCGAATTGCCCAAATATTATGTATTGGATATGTTTCCCTATCCATCGGGAGCTGGGCTGCATGTGGGCCACCCTCTGGGGTATATCGCCACCGATGTCTATGCCCGTTTTAAACGCCATCAAGGCTTTAATGTATTGCATCCGCAAGGCTATGATTCTTTTGGCCTACCGGCCGAGCAATACGCCATCCAAACCGGACAACACCCCGCCATTACTACCGAAAATAATATCAACCGGTACCGTGAGCAACTCGATCGTATGGGGTTTTCTTTCGATTGGAGTCGTGAGGTGCGGACTTCTGCCCCCGATTATTACCGATGGACCCAATGGATTTTTTTACTGCTTTTTGATGCCTATTATTGTCAACAAGACGACCGGGCTAAGCCCATTTCAGAACTGATACACCGTTTTGAACAGGATGGGAATCACCACATAAAGGCTGTTTGTGATGCCGATACACCAGCGTTTACAGCGGCGGAGTGGAAAGCTTTTTCGGAGGATGAAAAACAAAAAATACTGTTACACTACCGTTTGGCGTATTTGGCCGAAACAGAAGTGAATTGGTGCCCGGAACTGGGAACCGTTTTGGCCAATGATGAAATTATTAATGGGGTATCCGAACGGGGTGGATATCCAGTGACCAAAAAGAAAATGAAACAATGGAGCATGCGGATTGGCGCATACGCCGAACGCTTGTTGCAAGGTCTTGAAAAAATCGACTGGCCGGAGTCGCTCAAAGAAATGCAACGTAACTGGATTGGTAAATCGGTTGGGGCATCCGTCCAATTTGAAGTGGCCGATCACGATGCCGTACTATCGGTATTTACCACCCGGCCCGACACCTTATTTGGGGTGACCTTTATGACTTTGGCCCCCGAACTGGAATTGGTGCAACAAATCACGACCGATGATCAAAAAGAAGCGGTACAAGCCTATATCGAAGCTACGGCCCAACGCTCAGAGCGTGACCGTATGGCCGA
>RFYP01000086.1 GCA_009921175.1 Flavobacteriia bacterium
AGGGACCAACTGATTATGAGTCAGCTACTCTAACCAACTGAGCTATAGGACCTGTTGGAACCGCAAATATACGATATGCTTTTTTAATTTTAGTCCCCAAAACAAGACAACTACCCACCCGGTTTGCCCGCTTGGTTTTCTCCGCTTGTTTTTGGCTTGGTCGATCCAAAATTATACTACATTTAACAAGTATAAACCACAGACCGGGAACGACCGATGAACACCGCACCAACCATCACCTTAGGGCTGGCTCAATCTCCCGAGGACCTCAAGGGAATCAAGGCCCTACAAACGGCCAACCTTAAAACCGGCATCGCCCCCAAAGACCGTAAAAAAACAGGCTTTGTAACCGCCGCCTACAGCCTAGCACTATTAGAAAAGATGAATGCCTATTATCCTGCGGTTATCGCCAAAATGGGCCCAAAGGTGGTCGGCTATGCCCTGGTCGTCGATCACCAGATCCGCGGTCAACACGACCTCCTCGACGACCTGCTTACCCAAATCGACAACACCCACTACCAAGGCCAACTCCTCGCCCATAGCCGCTATGTTGTTGTTGGCCAACTTTGTGTCGCCCAAGAAGTCCGTGGGCAAGGCCTCGCCCAAAAACTCTACCAACAGTTTAAAACCAGTTACCGCGACCGCTTTACCTACTGTGTGACCGACGTCGACCACGAAAACCTCCCCTCTTTACGGGCCCATGAAAAAACGGGCTTTCAAAAACTCGGAACCCTAACCTATGGCGGCAGCGACTGGAGCATTGTGCTCTGGGACTGGTAGTTCGTGCATTTGACAAAGACTCCCTATCTTTGCCCCGTGAAAAAGAAAAAACCCGATGCCGTCGTTTGGGACGAATCTACCCAACAATACGTGGCCAAGCTCTTGCCCTATGCCAGCAATAACAGCGGGCCGGTTATCGAACTGCCCAATGTCGATGCCTTTAAGCAACAAGGTGTTGATAAAGCCCGTAAAATGCTGACGGCCGAATGGGAAGAACTCCAACAAAAACTCCGGTCGTTTGCCCAAACCGCCCAACAGACCCAGCGGGTTTATGCAGCCCACTACAAATTTGAACCCATCATTGGGGAAACCTATTTTCTCTACACCTCCGAAAAGGGTGATTTCCTATCCATCATCCCGCCCCAACAGTGGAAAAAAGACTTTGTGGCTGCCTTTCGCCTTCGTTCGGACTTCAAATGGGAACAGGTCGAATAGGCCCTTTCGTTATCCGCTTCGCAAAAGATCAACAGATAATCCCTATTTTTGAGCGATGAATCCACAAACGCCCAGACAGAAAAAAATCGCGGCCCTGCTTCAAGAAGAGCTGGCCAACCTCCTGTTGGGCGCCATCCGTGCCGAAGGCGTGGTCAATCTATTGGTGTCCATTACCAAAGTCACCGTGACCAGCGACCTCAGCCAGGCCAAGGTTCACCTCAGCGTTTTCCCATCCAAAGTGGCCCCGCTACATCTGGAGGCCTTACGCCAAAACAGCGCGCAACTGCGCCATGACCTCAGCCAAAGACTCCGCCATCAATTGCGCCGAGTCCCGGCACTTTCTTTTTATCTCGACGACTCCCTGGATTATGTCGATCAAATTGACAAGGCGCTAACCCGCGCAGACAATCCCATCCAAAAACAACCCTCAAAACCCTCCAAAAACCCCTAAACCATGCCTGTTCAATTGCGGCTTGCTTTACGGTATTTTTGGGCTTTTAGCAAACAAACCGTCATCAACCGTATCAATGCCATTGCCCTGTCGGTCGTTGTGATTGCCACGGCGGCATTGATGATCGTTTTAAGTGCTTTTGGAGGACTCAAAGATTTTGGACTTTCTTTTACCCAGTCGCTACATCCCACCTACCGCGTACTTCCCACCCAAGGGAAAACCCTAATGGTTGATAGCCTACAACTTCAGGCCATCATCCAAATTGCAGAAGTTTCATACGTGGCGCCGGTGATCGAAGAAAAAGTGTTTTTGCGCTTTCAAGAAAAAACCCAAGTGGCCTACCTAAAGGGCGTTGGCAAGAACTACAACACCGTCGTGGCAGTGGATAGCCTTCTTGTGGTCGGGCAATGGCCCGTGTTTGAACAAGCCAAGGTGGTCGCTGGTTATGGCATCGCTTCGACCTTGGGGCTGGGGGTTTATGATTTTGATGCCGCCCTCGAACTCTCTTTTCCACAAAACAACCAAGGGGGGCTCTTAGGCAGGACATCCCTAGCAACGGTCTCAACCTATGTAGTAGGGCTCTACCAGGTAAGCGAGGACCTGGACAACAAATACGTATTTGCTGGCCTCAGCCTAGCCCAGGACTTTTTGGGTTATCCGCCCAACACCTTCACCGGACTGGAAATCAAAAGTCCATCGCCCAACCGCCGGACTACACTTCAGCAAAACATCGAAAAGATCCTAAATCAACCGGTTGTGGTCGAAGATCAACAAACCATGAATGCTGCTTTCTATAAAATGCTCAATGCGGAAAACCTGGCGGTTTACCTGATTTTCACTTTGGTAATGATCATCGCCATGTTTAACGTAATTGGCGCCCTGGTCATGATGCGTCTAGACAAAGCACCGCAGTCCCGCATCTTGTTGGCTTTAGGGCTATTGCCCCATCAGCTCCAACAGGTGTTTTTCCTCCTCGGGGCGTTGTTGTCTGGAGTCGGTGGTTTGGTTGGCATTCTTATAGCGGTCGTGTTGATTGGTGTTCAACAAGCGTTTCCCTTTCTTTATGTTCCGGGGACAAGCTTGCCCTATCCTGTAGTTTTACACCTTCAAGACGTTTTGTTGGTCGCGCTTACGGTCATGAGTTTGGGCAGCCTCGCCGCTTGGTGGGCCACTCGAGGAATCGCCAAAACAGCCGGTGGCCGTTAAACAAACCGGTGCTCGGCAAAAGAGCTTTCGACCTCGTCAAAGGTGGCAAAAACTTCTTCCGGGGCATCGGAAGTAACCATACGGGTGCGAAAAGGCTTAAAATTGGGAATCCCCTTAAAATAATTGGTGTAATGACGTCGGGTTTCAAGCACCCCCAATACGGGGCCTTTCCAGTCGATGGCCATTTGAAGATGTTGCCGGGCCGCGGCTACCCGATCGTGTAGGGATGGTGGGAGCAATGTCGTTCCCGTTTTTAGGTAGTGCTTGACCTCGTTAAAAAACCAAGGGTTTCCAATACTCGCGCGGCCTATCATGGCTCCGTCTAAGCCATACACATCACGCATCTCCTTGGCCCGTTCGGGGCTATTGACATCACCATTGCCAAACACCGGAATGTGCATCCGGGGATTGTTTTTTACCGCGGCAATGGGGCGCCAATCGGCCTCCCCTTTATACATTTGTGCGCGGGTGCGCCCGTGTATGCTTATCGCGGCAATCCCCACATCTTGGAGGCGCTCGGCCACTTCGACTATCTTTATCGAGTCATGGTCCCAGCCCAAACGGGTTTTAACGGTAATGGGTAACGTACTGCGTTTGACCATTTCTGCGGAGAGCTTGACCATCAATGGGATGTCTTTTAGGATCCCTGCACCGGCCCCTTTGCAAACTACTTTTTTGACCGGGCAACCAAAATTGATGTCGATAATATCGGGCGAAGATTTTTCAACGATCTCTACGGCTTGAAGCATGCTGTCCAAGTTGGCCCCAAAAATCTGAATGCCCACCGGGCGTTCTTTTTCATAGATGTCCAATTTTTGAACGCTTTTGGCCGCATCGCGGATCAATCCTTCGCTGGAGATAAATTCGGTGTACACCACATCAGCGCCATGTGTTTTGCACAATGCGCGAAAAGGGGGGTCGCTCACGTCTTCCATGGGCGCCAGCAACAGCGGAAAGTCCTCCAGATCTATCGTTCCTATCTTTGGCATGCGCGGTATTATTGCTGCAAAGGTAGTAAGTTTTCTTGGGGAGGCCCTCCTGTGGTGTGGGCTGTGTTTTTTTTAAGTCAAAAAAAACATCCGTTGCGGCAAAGTGGTATCTTTGTGGCCGTATGAAGCATGGTGTCCCTTTAGCGCAGATTCGCAATTTTTGTATTATCGCCCACATCGACCACGGCAAAAGTACCTTGGCCGATCGGTTGTTGGATTTTACCGGTTCGGTCACCGAACGGGAAAAACAAGACCAACTGCTGGACAATATGGATTTGGAGCGCGAGCGCGGAATTACCATCAAATCGCACGCCATCCAAATGGAATACCTCCACGAGGGAGTGCCCTATGTCCTCAACCTGATTGACACCCCCGGGCATGTCGATTTTTCCTACGAAGTCTCGCGGTCTATTGCCGCCTGTGAAGGCGCCTTGTTGATTGTCGATGCCGCACAAAGCATCCA
>RFYP01000087.1 GCA_009921175.1 Flavobacteriia bacterium
TTCATTGATGTATCCGGCTTGTTCGGGCACCACTTCGTTAAAGAGTACACGACCTACAGTTGTATCGATGATTTGATAGACCAATTCGCCTTTGTCGTTAAAGTCTTTGGTTCTGATTTTGATCATCGCATTGAGGTCAACACGCTTTTCGTTGTAGGCGATATGCACCTCTTCGACAGAGTAGAAGGTCAGGCCTTCACCTTTAACTGGCACCTCTGGGGTTGATTTGCGGGCTTTGGTCATATAGTAAAGCCCCAAAACCATGTCTTGAGAAGGCACCGTAATTGGTGAACCGTTGGCAGGGTTAAGGATGTTATGGGAAGCCAACATCAATAGCTGGGCTTCTAAAATCGCTTCAGGACCCAAAGGCAGGTGAACCGCCATTTGGTCACCGTCAAAGTCGGCGTTAAAGGCCGTACACACCAAGGGGTGTAACTGGATAGCTTTACCCTCAATCAACTTGGGTTGGAACGCCTGAATCCCCAAACGGTGAAGCGTGGGGGCCCGGTTAAGGAGTACCGGATGTCCTTTAAGTACATTTTCAAGTATATCCCAAACCACGGGTTCTTTACGGTCGATGATTTTTTTGGCCGATTTAACCGTTTTGACAATCCCACGCTCGATGAGTTTACGGATCACAAACGGCTTGTATAGCTCTGCCGCCATCCCTTTGGGAAGACCGCATTCGTATAATTTTAGTTCTGGACCAACGACAATCACCGAACGGGCCGAATAATCAACTCGTTTACCCAAAAGGTTTTGACGGAATCGTCCTTGTTTTCCTTTAAGGGAATCGGATAGTGATTTTAGTGGTCGGTTTGAGTCGGTTTTGACCGCCGAAGACTTTCGGGTGTTGTCAAACAAAGAGTCAACCGATTCTTGTAGCATCCGTTTTTCGTTACGCAAAATAACCTCCGGTGCTTTGATTTCGACCAAACGCTTAAGGCGGTTGTTACGAATAATCACACGACGGTAAAGGTCGTTGAGGTCGGAAGTCGCAAAACGGCCACCATCTAGCGGTACAAGGGGACGCAATTCGGGCGGAATGACAGGAATCACCTTCATGATCATCCACTCCGGATTGTTTTCTTGACGCTCGTTGGCATCTCTAAACGCTTCGACTACTTGAAGTCTTTTGAGGGCCTCGGTTTTACGTTGCTTAGACGTTTCGTTATTGGCTTTATGACGTAGCTCAAATGAAAGTTCATCGAGGTTGATGCGCGATAGCAAATCGATTAAACACTCGGCGCCCATTTTAGCGATAAACTTGTTGGTGTCGGCGTCTTCCAAAAATTGATTTTCGGCCGGAAGCTGCTCCATGATGTTAAGGTATTCCTCTTCGGTGAGGAAATCCATTTTCTGAACGGGTTCTCCTTCTTCATTTTTGGCGATACCTGGTTGGATGACTACATAGCGTTCGTAGTAAATAATCATGTCCAACTTTTTGGAAGGCAATCCCAAGAGGTAGCCAATTTTGTTGGGCAAAGAACGGAAATACCAAATATGAGTCACCGGCACCACAAGGTTGATGTGTCCAACGCGGTCGCGACGTACTTTTTTCTCCGTCACCTCTACCCCACAGCGGTCACATACGATCCCTTTGTAACGGATACGCTTGTATTTGCCACAGGCACACTCATAGTCTTTTACGGGTCCAAAAATACGTTCACAGAACAAACCGTCACGCTCGGGTTTGTGGGTTCGGTAGTTGATGGTTTCGGGCTTAAGCACCTCACCTCTGGATTTGCTGAGAATTACTTCGGGTGAAGCAAGTCCAATCGCTATTTTGTTAAACTTCTTTTGCGTGATTATTTCGTTATTTCTAGCCATAACTGCGTGTTACAATTTTATTAAACGCTGTGCGTATTATTCTTCTAAACGAATGTCAAGACCCAGGCCTTTGAGTTCGTGCATCAATACATTAAAGGACTCCGGCAAGCCAGGTTCGGGAAGCGTATCGCCTTTGACAATGGATTCGTAAGTCTTGGCGCGTCCAATGACGTCGTCTGATTTGACGGTCAAGATTTCTTGTAGGGTGCTCGAAGCACCGTAGGCTTCGAGGGCCCATACTTCCATCTCCCCAAATCGCTGTCCTCCAAACTGTGCTTTACCACCCAAAGGTTGTTGGGTGATGAGCGAGTAAGGCCCGATCGAACGGGAGTGCATTTTGTCATCGACCATATGGCCCAATTTGAGCATATAGATTACCCCAACAGTAGCGGCTTGGTCAAAGCGTTCACCAGTTCCTCCATCATAGAGGTGGGTATGGCCAAACTGTGGAAGTTTGGCTTCTTCAATCAGGGCATCGATTTCGTTGATGGAAGCGCCGTCAAAAATAGGCGTAGCAAATTTACGTCCAAGTTTAAGTCCGGCCCATCCAAGTACGGTTTCATAGATCTGTCCGATGTTCATACGCGAGGGAACGCCTAGCGGATTTAGGACGATATCTACAGGAGTTCCGTCTTCTAAGAAAGGCATTTCTTCTTCGCGAACGATACGGGCAACAATTCCTTTGTTTCCGTGACGCCCGGCCATTTTATCCCCAACTTTAAGTTTGCGCTTTTTGGCGATGTACACCTTGGCCAACTTTTTGATACCCGCCGGTAGCTCATCTCCAACACTGATGGTGAAGTTTTCACGACGCAGTGCACCTTGTAGATCATTTTCTTTGATCTTGTAGTTGTGCAACAAGTCGGCAACAATGGCGTTGGTCTTGTCTGTGGTTGTCCAAGTACCTTCAGTAAGGTGGGTGTAGTCATCCGCAGCAGAAAGCATTTTAAGGGTGTATTTCTTTCCTTTTGGCAGAACTTCTTCGCCCAAATCATTGAACACGCCCTGACAGGTTTTCCCGTTAAGAATTGCAAAAAGTTTTTCGACCAAAACATTTTTTAGTTCGTCAAATTTTTTGTCATAGACTGCTTGCAATGCTTCCAATTCTTGTTTGTCTTGGTTGCGTTTGCGTTTGTCTTTGATCGAACGATAACTACCCCGTGAAGAGATGGTGGCGCTTTAAGTGAAGCGTCTTTTACGTCTCCGGCTTTATCGCCAAAGATGGCACGCAAAAGTTTTTCTTCAGGGGTTGGGTCTGATTCTCCTTTGGGGGTAATTTTACCGATCAGGATATCGCCCGGATTCACTTCTGCACCGATACGGATCATTCCATTTTCGTCCAAGTCTTTGGTTGCTTCTTCACTGACGTTTGGAATATCGTCGGTGAGTTCTTCTGAACCGAGCTTGGTATCCCGAACATCCAAAGAATATTCGTCGATATGAATGGAGGTAAAAATATCTTCACGCACGACCTTTTCAGAAATTACGATCGCATCTTCAAAGTTGTATCCTTTCCAGGGCATAAAGGCTACTTTCATGTTTCGTCCCAGGGCGAGTTCGCCATCTTGGGTCGCATAACCTTCAGAAAGCACCTGCCCTTTTTTGACCTTGTCGCCTTTTTTGACGATGGGTTTAAGGTTGATACAGGTTCCTTGGTTGGTTTTTCTAAACTTAATCAGCTCATAGGTTTTGGTATCACCATCAAAACTGATTTGTTTTTCAAGGTCACTCAAGGTGTATTTAATGACGATTTTATTGGCATCGACATATTCGACAACTCCATCGCGCTCGGCATTGATTAAGACACGCGAGTCGGAAGCTACTTGACGTTCCAATCCGGTTCCAACTATGGGTGATTCTGGACGGAGCAGGGGCACCGCCTGACGCATCATGTTAGAGCCCATCAATGCACGGTTGGCATCGTCATGCTCCAAGAAAGGAATTAACGAAGCCGAAATAGAGGCAATTTGGTTGGGCGCCACATCGGTATAGTTGATTTGGTCTGGGGTAACTACCGGGAAGTCGGCTTGATCCCGAGCAATAACACGTTCTCGGGTGATTTTTCCTTTATCATCGAGTGGAATGGTGGCCTGAGCAATGAGTTTATTTTCTTCTTCTTCGGCACTGAGGTACACCGTTTCTTTGGTGTTGACCACCCCATTTTCTACTTTGCGGTAGGGGGTTTCGATAAAGCCGAGGTTGTTGACTTTGGCAAAAACCGACAGGGAAGAAATCAAACCAATATTGGGTCCTTCAGGGGTTTCGATGGGACACAAACGCCCGTAGTGGGTGTAGTGTACGTCACGTACCTCAAATCCGGCACGTTCGCGCGAAAGACCGCCGGGGCCCAAAGCCGATAAACGGCGTTTGTGGGTGATTTCTGCCAAGGGGTTGGTTTGGTCCATAAACTGCGAAAGCTGGTTGGTCCCAAAAAACGTATTGATGACCGAAGACAAGGTC
>RFYP01000088.1 GCA_009921175.1 Flavobacteriia bacterium
GGTCAATCTGATTAACCTGGTTGTGTGGGTGCTTTTGTCCTATGTGATGCACAAAGTTTTACGTTGGGATATTTATAAAATCATTATAGGTATTGGGACCTTTGCCCTGGCCTTGGCTTTTGCCGGCAATGATTTGGTCAATTTTATTGGTGTACCAGTTGCGGCCTACCAATCCTATGAAGCCTGGGTACATTCGGGAGTAGCAGCCTCTGATTTTGGCATGGGGGTACTTGCCAACAAAGTGGCTACACCCACCTTATTTTTAGCGTTGTCGGGTTTGATTATGATTCTAACCTTATGGTTTTCGACCAAAGCACGACGCGTTGTCAAGACCTCTCTGGATTTGTCCGACCAAAACCAAATTCGCGAACGCTTTACTCCAAATTTTATTTCAAGAGGGCTGGTGCGTCTGTTTAGTGATGCAAATAAAATCATCACTCGCCAACTTCCTCCAGCAGTTCAGGCGCGCATTAATCGCTCCTTTACCGCTGTAATCGAGGTCAACAAAAAAGAGATTGACCGCCCCGTGTTTGACAAATTACGGGCAAGCATCAATCTGGTGGTGGCCGCCATCCTGATTTCTATTGCCACCTCGCTAAAGCTACCCTTATCCACGACTTATGTCACCTTTATGGTGGCCATGGGAACTTCTCTCGCTGACCGTGCCTGGGACAACGATAGTGCTGTCTACCGGGTGGCCGGGGTGCTCAATGTGATTATCGGTTGGTTTTTTACCGCCTTGGCCGCTTTTTTGGTCAGTGGTACCATTGTGTATATTATTCATGTTGGGGGACCTGCAGCCATATCAGTAATTTTATTTATCATCTTGCTGATGATCGGTAAAAACTTTTTAAACACTCGAAAAAAACAACTGGAGGGCAGCAAAGAGATCAAAATCTTACGTTCCGAAAGCAGCTCACTACAAGGAGTTATAGTAGAAAGCAGTGACAATATCATTCGGCTTTTGGAAAAAAGTATTGGCGTCTATCGCTTGATGATCGAAGGGCTATCGCACAACGACATGAAAAAACTGGAAAAAGCCTCCAAGCATTCGCGTTATCTAAGTGAAGAAATTGAAGACCTGAAAAATAATATTTTCTATTTTGTCAAAAGGTTGGATGACAACAGCCTACTGGCCAGTAATTTCTATATCAATATGTTGGGTAGTATTCATGACCTCACCGAAGATCTGCAATACCTCACTCGGATTTGTTTTGACCATACCAACAACAACCATAAAAAATTGCGGTTGAGTCAAATCAGAGATTTGCAGAATATTTTAGAACAACTCAACAGCGTCTACAAAGAATCAGACGAAGCCTTTAAAAATCGTTTTGTCCTCAAAGAATACGAAGATGTGATGGCACAAAAGAAAAGCCTTTTTGACCTGGTTAATTCAAAAATCGATCGTCAGATTTTATTGACACGTGAAGTAGAAACCAGTCCTAAAAACACCACTCTTTACTTTAATATTCTGATCCGCACCAAAGACCTAGTGGTTCATAAATTTGACTTGATTGACGAATTTTATGCGGTGGTTAAACAATTAAGAAACGTAGGATAGCAATTATTCATCGATGGAAGCCAAACTCGCTTTGGTCCATTGAACTGTTTGATTGGGTTTATTGTCTTTATAATCGACTTCCAACAATTGATTTTCTTTCCAAAAGAGCCATTTGCCGGTTTTTACTCCATTATCATAGTTCCCCATGGTTAACTTACGGCCTTCTTCATCATAGCTGATCCACTCACCGTGCAGTTTGTTATTTTTCAAGGCACCTTTTTGGGCAATAGTCCCATTGGTATGGTAGGCAACAACCTGAGTTAATGCGCCTTTTTTGGTATATGTAGTACTTGATTTTTCTTGCGCATTGAGGCTGAGCGAAAGTGAAAAAATAAGAGCGATTAAGGTTTTCATAGGTCCATTGTTTAAAGTTACACCACAAATATAACAATTTTTTTACACTTGCGTAATATTTACATAACGTTTTCTTAACATAAGGGTGTTAAAGCAGAAAAATCTCCCACAAAGGGGAGATTATTATCGTGTTTAAATCGATTGGATTATGAACCACACATGAGGCAGTCGTCGTCGGGACTGTTTTGTGACTTGGCGATCATTTCTTTGAGCTCTTCGGGCGTAAGTGGCTCTACTTCAATTTGTTGAGCAGGGGCGCTAGACCCCTGTGGACTAGCAGCGGCCACTACCGCTTTTTCTTTTTTGACCGTATTGTCAACGGTAAATTTAATCGCATCCACAGCCGACTTGGTCCGCAGGTAATACATCCCGGTTTTTAGTCCGGACTTCCAGGCATAAAAGTGCATGGAGGTTAATTTGGCCATGGTCGCTCCCTCCATAAAGAGGTTAAGCGACTGGGATTGATCGATAAAGTACCCGCGGTGGCGCGACATATCGATGATGTCCTTCATACTCATTTCCCACACAGTACGGTACAATTCTTTGATATCATCTGGTATGATGTCTATGTGTTGAATTGACCCGTTGGCACGCATTAGTTCTTGTTTCATGTCTTCGTTCCACAAGCCCAATTCGACAAGATCCTCTAGCAAATGTTTGTTTACCACAATAAATTCTCCTGAGAGTACCCGTCGGGTATAGATGTTAGAGGTATAGGGTTCAAAACATTCGTTGTTCCCCAAAATTTGGGATGTTGAAGCAGTGGGCATTGGCGCAACCAAGAGGGAGTTACGCACACCTGTTTTGATGACTTTTTTGCGTAAGCCGGCCCAATCCCAACGGCCGCTGAGTTCTTCGTCTTTGATACCCCACATATTGTATTGAAACTCTCCTTTGGACATGGGTGAACCCTTAAAACTTTCGTAGGGACCGTCTTTTTTGGCTTCTTCTACCGAAGCTGTTACTGCAGCAAAATAGAGGGTTTCAAAAATCTCTTGATTGAGTTTTTTAGCCGCATCGCTGGTAAACGGCATACGCAATTTGATAAAGGTATCGGCCAAGCCTTGAACTCCTAGTCCAACCGGACGGTGGCGGAAATTAGAGTTTTCGGCTTCTTTAACGGGGTAATAGTTTCGGTCGATCACCCGGTTAAGGTTTTTGGTGACTCGTTTGGTGACCTTAAATAGTTTTTTGTGATCAAATTCACCTTCGGTCACAAACATCGGTAGGGCGATGGAGGCCAAATTACAAACCGCTACTTCATCTTCGGAGGTGTACTCCAGGATTTCGGTACATAAATTTGATGAACGAATGGTTCCCAAGTTTTTTTGGTTAGACTTTCGGTTGGCCGCGTCTTTATAAAGCATGTAGGGGGTTCCTGTTTCAATTTGCGATTCTAAGATTTTTTCCCAAAGTTCGCGCGCTTTAACGGTTTTTCTTCCCTTTTTGGCTTTTTCATAGCCGAGATATTTTTTCTCAAATTCATCGCCGTGGGAATCAAAAAGGCCGGGGCATTCATTGGGACACATCAAGGTCCATTCGGCATTTTCTTCGACACGCTTCATAAACAAGTCGGGGATCCACATTGCATAAAAAAGGTCACGGGCTCGCATCTCTTCTTTTCCATGGTTTTTCTTTAACTCGAGAAAATCAAAAATATCCGCATGCCAAGGTTCAACATAAATAGCAAAAGAACCTTTTCTTTTGCCTCCTCCCTGATCAACATATCGGGCCGTATCGTTAAACACGCGCAGCATGGGCACAATTCCGTTGGAGGTTCCATTAGTTCCGGCAATGTACGAGCCTGTTGCTCGTATGTTGTGAATAGACAGACCAATACCTCCGGCCGACTGCGAAATTTTAGCCGTTTGCTTTAGGGTGTCATAGATCCCGTCGATGCTGTCGTCTTTCATGGCTAACAAGAAACAAGAGGACATCTGAGGTTTTGGGGTGCCCGAGTTAAAAAGTGTGGGAGTTGCATGGGTAAAAAACCTTTTGGACATCAGTTCGTAGGTTTCCAAAACAGCATCCATATCGTCGAGGTGAATCCCCACCGAAACGCGCATCAACATATGCTGGGGGCGCTCGGCAATTTTACCATTAAGCTTAAGTAGGTATGACCGCTCTAGGGTTTTAAACCCAAAATAGTCATAGCCAAAATCACGGTTATAAATGATACTCGAATCGAGTTTTTCGGCATTTTTTTGAATCACTGCATACGCCTCGTCCGATAGCAAGGGCGCTTTTTTGCCTGTACGAGGATTGACGTATTCGTACAAGTCTTTCATCGCTTCTGAAAAAGACTTTTTGGTGTTTTTGTGCAAATTCGAAACCGATATACGC
>RFYP01000089.1 GCA_009921175.1 Flavobacteriia bacterium
CTAAGTTTACTGATCCGAATCTTTGGTGTGGATAAAACGTTTTTTAAAACCATAAATCAACACCCCAAGACTGAGTAAAAGCATCCCTGAGAGTATGACCTCTTTGCCGCTCCCAAAAATTACCCATACACAAAACAGCATGGCGCCTCCCGCTATCCCCATGACGATAGGCTTGGCGTAACCTTGTTTTTTTCGGAGCAATACAATCAAACTCAGGGCCGAGAGTAAATAGGGGGTCAATACCGATAAGGTGGATAAATTCATCATATAGGCAAAGGTGTCCACCAGTTGGTCGGAATAACGAAAAAGCAAAACCACTGAAGCTAAAATACTGGAGACGACTATCCCCAACTGGGGGGCATGGTGTCGGTTTTTTTGTCCAAAAAAGGCGGGAAACAATCGGTCTTGTGCGGCCGCCAATGGGATTTGCCCTTGAATTAAGATCCAGCCATTTAGGGCGCCCAAAGTCGCCATCATGGCTCCGGCTGCAACGATGTATTTGGAAGAGACCCCCCAAAAGACAAAAGCAGCATCGGCAAAAGGGGCTGTGGAGTTCATCAAGCGATCGGGGGGGAGAATGCCCATAATGGCTATGGAACACAAAATATAGGTGATCACCGTAATGGCTGTACCTGTCAAACTTGCTCGGCCGACAGTTTGGGCTGCATTTTTCACCCGGGCACTGGTAATACTGGCCGATTCAAGTCCCAAAAACGCGAAAAGCGTAAGGGTGGTAGTGGCAGTAAGGGCCTCAAAAGAGGTTTTACCGCTTTGATTGAGCAGGTTGATGTGGTCAAAATCGATATACCAGATGCCGATAAACCCAATGGAAAATATCGGAACGAGTTTTAGAATAGTCGTTAAGCGTTGGACCCAAGCAACGTGCTTTAGTGCCAAGGAATTGATCCAAGTAAAAAACCATAAAACCCCCAAACCACTGCCAATGGCCCAAACTGAATTTTGTGCCACATCAGGGACAAAGACGGACAAATAGCCTACAAAAGCAACAGAAATTGCGGCATTGGTACACCAGATAGACACCCAATACCCCCAGGCAACCAAATAGCCCATAAAATCCCCCAAGGCCGTGCGTGTAAATGCATACGGCCCTCCCAAGGTGTGAGGATGCAATCCACTGAGGTATTTATAGACCAGGGTAAGCAATAGCGCCCCCAGCGAAGAACACATCCAACCCAATAGGCTGATGCCGCCATAACTGGCCAAGGTGGCCGGTAACAAAAAGATACCCGAGCCTATCATATTGCCCGTGACCAAGGCGGTACTGGACCAAAATCCGATTTTTTTCACCGTAAGGGATTTGACTTAAAGCTAACAAAAGTTTTGACAAGGCAGGACAATTGCCTAAGTTTACTTAAAACAGCACCTCTCTTAGTTTATGAAAGACCGCTTTCCCAAAAAACTTCACGCTTGTTGGCATCCCGTAGCGTATAGCAAAACCCTGACCAACGAACCCATGGGCACCTTTTTGTTAGATCATCCCGTGGTGCTTTGGCGCAGGTCAGATGGCCAAGCCCACGCGATGAAAGACTTATGTATTCATCGGGGGACGGCCCTGTCCTTGGGGTGGGTCAAAGATGACTGTCTGGTTTGTCCCTATCATGCCTGGGCCTTTGACCAAAAAGGAGCCTGCGTTCATATCCCTCAATCACCCGATCTAGTGATTCCTGATAAAGCTAGAACTCCAGTTTATCACTGCCAAGAACGCTATGGACTTGTATGGGTGGCATTAGAAAACCCGCAATTTCCCTTACCGGAATTACCGGAATATGACCAAGCCGATTGGAAATGGGTTGAGACAGGCCCCTTTGATTGGAAAAGCGACAGCTCACGGCAGGTCGAAAACTTTACCGACTTTGGGCATTTCCCTTGGGTGCACCCCGGTTTGCTTGGTGACCCCGATCGGCCAGTGGTTCCCGACTGCAAAGTAACCCTCAAGGGTTCGGTTTTACACTATTCCATAGTACGTCCCGAAGCCACTAATTCTGACGATTTCCCCGTTTTTGCCAACGAGGAAGTAGTCCAACCCGAACGGAGGAGTGACTATCAGTTGCATTTGCCCTACACCATTGCCCTGCGTTTGGGCTGGGGAGGCAGCAAGGGGATGGTATACCTTTTTGCTTCGCAACCCATTGGTAAAAATAAATGTCGAGGTTATTGTATCATTGGACGAAATTACAACCATGACGAACCTGACACGGTTTTGCAGGAGTTTGAACAGGTGATTTTTGACCAAGACAAACGCATTGTCGAATCCCAGCGCCCAGAGCAAGTCCCCTTTGATTTTGCCGAAGAATTGCATTTAAAATTTGATGCGGTAGCGATGAACTACCGTAAAGCCATGAAAAAATTAGCACTCGATTATTGATATGAAAATCACCAAGCACCTATTCTACTACGTCCTGTTTTTTATCAGCACGCTCGGTTATACTCAATCGTCTATATTGATCAAAAACGCCCAGGTGTGGGATGGCCTAAGTGATACGGTCCAACCCAATACCAGTGTGTTGATTCAAGACAATCTGATTGTCGCTGTTGGGCCATCGATACGTGCACCTCGCGGAGCGCAAATCATCGATGCCCGTGGCAAAACCCTTATCCCAGGATTGTCTGATGCCCATGTGCATTTGACTTTGACCGAGGGGATGCAAAAAATCCGAGGTGAGGCCCACTGGATGTATACCGCTCTTCGGGCCGGGGTCTCCGCCGAACATTTTTTACAACTTGGATTCACCACGGTACGCGATTTGGGTGGACCTGTTTTTGGACTAAAAAAAGCAATCGATGAGGGTTTGGTTCCTGGACCTCGTATCTACCCTTCAGGGGCGTTTATTTCACAGACTTCGGGACATGGTGACTCCCGTAATCCCAATGAGCCTAATCCCTATTGGGCGGGCAATTCACTTCACCCGATTGATGCCCTGGGCTGGGCCTTTGTGGTTGATGGGCGCACCGAAGTGCTCAAAGCGGCTCGTGAAAATCTACGTCAAGGAGCTACCCAACTCAAAGTAATGGCCGGTGGTGGAATAGACTCAGAGTTTGACCCGATTCACTCGGTTCAATTCACCCCTGACGAACTCCGGGCCGCAGTCGAAGCGGCTGAAGATTGGGACACCTATGTAGCGGTGCATATTTACAATTCCGAAGGAGCGATTCGGGCTCTAGAGGCCGGGGTGAAATGCCTAGATCATGGACACCTCCTTAACGAAGTCGCTATTAAACTGATCAAAGAAAAACAAGCCTGGCTGGTTCCCCAAGCCTATTGGATTGATGCCCCGGCCGATTTTTGGGCACCAGGACAAGACCGGATCCCCCCCGAAACATTGAAAAAAGTCAATATCGTGCTCGAAGGCACCCAAAAACAAATGGACCTGGCCAAAAAGTACAACCTTAAGTTGGGGTTTGGCTCTGATGCCTATGGCGGCCTGGGACTCGAATCCTTAGCCCTGACCGAATTTACCGCCCGACAAAAATGGTACACCCCCGTCGAAATACTTCGACAGGCTACCTCAGGCAACGCGGAGTTGTTTGCTCTATCGGGAAAAACCAATCCCTATCAACAAGGGGCCTTAGGAGTGATACAAGCCGGAGCCTATGCCGATTTGTTACTCTATGATGGCAATCCCTTGGAGAATCTTAGCGTCGTTACTGACCCCAAAAAATTCTTAAAGCTGATTCCCTCCGGTAAGAATTAGGGCAATTTTTTGGTTTTTAAATTGTTGGGGGTACTTAAGTACAACGGCCAAGGGAAGGGAGCAAGAGGGTTCACAAATGATTTTAAGGCGCTCCCAGATCAGGCGCATGGCCTCTATGATTTCTTCTTCCGAAACCGTAAAAATCGCATGGGCTCCATCGAGAATAATTTTAAAATTACGCTCGCCCAGGGAAGTTTTAAGCCCATCAGCTACGGTGTTAGGCTGCACGACTTTTTGATGTTTTTTTTGGGTAAACGAACGGTAGGCATCATCGGCATTTTGGGGTTCACACAAGACCACTTTGGTAGTGGGTGAAAAAGCCTGGGTGGCCAAAATACTCCCAGACGCAAGGCCACCACCTCCCACGGGGCAGAGCAGATAATCCAGCTCAGGCTGGTGATCGTAGATTTCTTTGGCGCAGGTCGATTGGCCCAAAATCACGGCCCTATTATCATAGGGATGCACAAAGTTGGCTTGGGTTTGTGCAATAATTTTTTGGCAGGTTTCGATCCGTGCTTGTTCCGAATTGTCACATAGGGTTACGATA
>RFYP01000090.1 GCA_009921175.1 Flavobacteriia bacterium
GGTGTCTATCATTTTCTCAGTCAGATCAAAAAATTAGTCTATTATTCCAAGACATGACTCCGATTGAAATCAAACTGAGTTATTCGAACAAAGAACTTCGAAAAGACACCAACGATAGTACCTTTATCGACACCGAAATGCAGTATAAGTACAACGGTAACTGGGAGGTCATCCCGGTTTCGCTCCGTGCTCGTGGTAATTTTCGACGGGCGGAATGTTATTTTCCTCCTGTGAAAATGAAAATCAAAAAATCTAATGCCAAAAACACCCTTTTCGAAGGAAACAAGCGACTCAAATTGGTGTTGCCTTGTAAGTTGGAGACCAACAACAATGACAATATTCTTCAGGAATACATGGCCTATAAGCTTTATGAGGCGATTTCCCCCTACCATTTTAAAACCCGACGCGTCAAAATCACCTTTGCCGAAGAGAAGGGTAAAAAAATCAAAGAGCATATACTCGAAGGCTTTTTGATCGAAGACGACGATTTGGTGGCCGAACGCTTTGAAGGAAAAGTACTCGAGCGATTTATTCACCCCTTGGCCATGGATGCCGAGAGCTCCGCACAGAATGCTTTTTTCCAATTTATGATTGGCAATACCGATTTTTCTACCGCCTATCAGCACAACGGAAAACTGCTTTATATCGACAAAAAAATCATTCCGCTTCCCTATGATTTTGACATGTCAGGATTGGTCGATGCCAGTTATGCAACGGTCAACACAACCTTGGGCATCAAATCAGTCAAAGACCGTAAATACCGAGGTTTTAAAAGAGACAATGCGGTGTTGGAAGGGGTGCGGAGTCAGTTTTTGACTCAAAAGCAAAAACTGATGGACATCGTTGGTTCAATGGCCGGAGACTTTGAAAGCGAAAAGGAATTTGGCGAAACCCAAAGCTATATTGAAAGCTTTTTTAAGGTTTTGGAAAACGACAAAGATTTTCAAGCCAGTATCGTCAGTCAAGTACGAACCAAATAAACAACCCCTATTCTGGAATCAATACCTTCATCTTTTTAAAGATGGAGGTATTTTCATATATACCTGAAAATGAGGCTGCTCCAGGCCCATAGGCAAAGACAGGAACCATGGCTGCGCTATGTCCCGTTGTCGAATATTTTCCACTGACCGAGCTTTTTTCAACGCTTCCTTTTAGAAGCGAAAAACCACCGGTTTCATGATCTGCCGTAACAATCACCAGGGTATTACCTTGTTTTTTTGCAAAGGCCAACACAGCGGCTACCGCCTTGTCAAAGTCCTTAAACTCACTGAGCACATAGTTAAGTTCGTTGGCGTGACCTCCCCAATCGATTTGTGAACCCTCGACCATCATAAAGAAGGGTTTATTTTTAGTGGCCAGCTTATCAAGTGTAGCATTTACCATTTCATCCAAATCGGGATAACGCCCCTGCGCTATAGGCTTTGGCTCTTCTTCATCGGTAAAAAAACCAATTTTTGAAGCTGTTGACTTTTCAAATTTTTTCAACGAATTAACAATATCATAGTCACGCATTTCCTCAATCAAATTACGGTTGTCTTCACGTGTGGTAAAGTGCGTCCTTCCACCACCGATAAAATAATCGACTTTGCTCTCACTCATCTGCAAGGCGATTTCTTGGTATTTTTTTCGTGAATCTACATTAGCATAAAAAGCTGCAGGTGTAGCATGAACAATCGATGAAGTGGCCAACAAAGCCGAAAGATAGCCTTGAGTTTGCGCATATTCAAGAATCGATTCCAGGCGTTCGTTTTTTGGATTGATTCCCAGCACACCATTGTAAGTTTTTTCGCCACAGGCCATCGCTGTACCACTGGCGGCCGAATCGGTTACGAGCTGTTCATGCGCGTGGGTTTTTGCAAGTCCAACAGCCTCAAATTGTTCGAGGACGGTAGTGTTGCCCTGGGCATACATCCCAGCGGTAATTTGGGTAAGCCCCATACCATCACCAATCATTAGGATAATGTTAGGTGGGTTTTGATCTTGAGCGGTACCGTAACTAAAAATAAGGACAAGTCCTAGGGTGAGGAATCTTTTCATAATCTATGATGGTTTGAAAAAGTAAAAGTAACGAATATGTTGGCAATTAGCCCAAATGATTTTGAATCCCTTTAAAAATAATTTCCGTTGCGCCCTTTTGCGATTGGGTAAAGTTTAGGTTAGCATTTCCTTTCTTCGCCAGGGCTTTGAGATCGGCGGTTTTTAGTATTTGACTAAATTCTTCCGGTCGGCTAATGCTTTGAAGACCGCCCAATTTCTGCAAGGCTTGAGCTTCAGGAAAACGTTGGTAGTTCTTTCCAATTACAATAGGAATTCCCTGTGCAGCCGGCTCCAGTACGTTGTGAAGCCCCCCTTTGTGCATGCCTCCTCCAACATAGGCCAAGGTTGCATAGGCATAGAGTCGGTTAAGATCGCCAATAGTATCGACAATGATGATCTTCAACGCTTGGGTAAATTGATTTTGATAACTCCAATAGCCCACTTGACCGGAGCAGTAATCGGCAATTTTCTTTAGGTTTTTTTGGTCAATCAGGTGGGGGGCAAGCAGTACCTTCCAGCCAGTGGGAAGTTGTTCTAACCCCTGTGAAAGTAGTTGCATATCGTCTTCCCATACGCTACCCGCTACGAATAAGGAATCGTTTTTAAGTGATTTTTGTAATTCGGGAAATGGATTTTTTTCGGTAGCCACTTTTGAAACGCGGTCAAAGCGGGTGTCACCACTTAGACTTACTTGAGCAATCCCGTGTTTACGCAATAGTGATTCGGATGCTTTGTCTTGTACATAAAAATGATCTAGGCCCCTCAGCAGAGACAACAACCATTTTCCATAGTTTTTAAAGTAAAATTGGGAGTCAAAAAACCGACTTGATACAGAATAGGTGGGGATGTTTTGCTGTTGGAGTGCTTGGAGGTAATTGGGCCAAAATTCATTTTTGACCAAAAGCGCAGCGCGGGGTTGGGTGTATTGTAAAAATCGCCTTGCGTTTTGGGGGCTGTCCAAAGGCAGATAACAAACCACATCGGCCAGGGGGTAATTTTTTTGTTGTTGGTATCCCGATGGAGAAAAAAAAGTGAGCAATACAGGGGTGTTTGGCGCTTCTTTTTTGATCTTTTCAATCAGAGGACGGATTTGTTCGAATTCCCCCAGAGATGCCGTATGTATCCACAAGTAATTTTGTTTTTGAATCGCTGCAAGTTGCGCCCAAACGTCTTTTCTTCCTACGACAAAGGCCTTTATTTTTTTAGAAAATAGCGCAGCGATGGGCAAACCAATCGTTGTACATAATAATAAAAGAGGATAGAGGTGTACCAAAAGGAAACTTTCTTCAAAAATACTTTTTAATTAAGATATACTAAAGCTACGCACGTTTTTTTAAATTTGGGCTTTTAATGCTATGGAACCCATACGAATGGTTGACCTTCAAGGTCAATACGCCAAAATAGAACCGCAGATCAATCGTGCCATGCAGGAGGTGCTTACGGAAACGGCCTTTATCAATGGTCCGGCCGTACATAACTTTCAGAAAAATTTGGAAGATTATTTGGAGGTCAAACATGTGATTCCCTGCGCCAACGGTACCGATGCCCTTCAAATCGCCTTGATGGGATTGGGTTTACAGCCTGGTGACGAAGTCATTACAGCCGACTTTACTTTTGCTGCGACCGTAGAGGTGATTGCCTTGTTGCAATTAACCCCTGTTTTGGTCGATGTGGATCCACAGACTTTCAATATCGATGTCGATGCGGTGGCCCGAGCCATCACACCCAAAACTAAGGCCATTATTCCTGTGCATTTGTTTGGTCAATCAGCCCCCATGGAGCCCCTGATGGCCTTGGCCGAAAAACACCAACTCTATGTGGTTGAAGACAACGCCCAAGGGATTGGAGCGACTTATACCTTTTCGGATGGAAGACAAGCCAAGACGGGAACCATCGGCCAGGTAGCCACCACCTCTTTTTTTCCCTCCAAAAATTTGGGAGCCTATGGTGATGGTGGAGCGCTATTTACCAACGATGATGATTTGGCTTATACCCTTAGGGGCATTGTTAATCACGGTATGTATAAACGGTATCATCACGATG
>RFYP01000010.1 GCA_009921175.1 Flavobacteriia bacterium
ACCAGATAATACCCCTTGTTTTTTTCCCAAGCAAAAGCAATGCCCACCAGTTCGGCAGTTAGGGCGTCTAGTCCGGTGGTTTCGGTGTCAAAACAAACGCTTTTTTGCTGTAGTAATTTTTCGAGCAGCAATGCTTGTCCCATGGGGGTGTCCACAGATTGGTACCAGTGCTGTTGGGTTGGGAGGTCTTTTTTTTGATCCTCTTGTGGATTTCCACTGCCTGGCTGATTAAATAGATCAAAACTACCCGTTGGTGTAGGGGTCACTTTTGGGGCTGGGGTATCGCTTGGAGGAGTGGAGGTCTCGGGGGTTGATGGGTCAAAAATCCGGTTAAAATTTTCTTGCATACGCCGGAACTCCAATTCTTCAAAAAGCTGGGCCACAGCAGCCGTGTCGGGTATAGAAAGGGCGTAGTCTGTGGCATCAAAAGTCACGGGCACATCGATGATGATACGCGCCAATTGTTTGGACAGGATACCCAACTCTTTGTTGGCTTCAATTTTTTCTTTGAGCTTACCTTTGAGTTGATCGGTGTTTTCGAGGAGCGCTTCCAGACTGCCATATTCTTTGATGAATTTTTTTGCCGTCTTATCGCCCACCCCGGGGAGTCCCGGTATATTGTCGATGGCATCGCCCATCATGCCGAGGTAGTCAATGACTTGTTCGGGGCGTTCTACTTCAAATTTTTCTTGCACTTCGGGGATGCCCCAAATCTCAATACCATTGCCCATCCGCGCGGGGCGGTACATAAAAATATTTTCCGAAACCAATTGCGCAAAGTCCTTGTCGGGGGTCACCATAAAGGTTTGAAACCCTTCTTTTTCAGCTTGTTTGGCGAGTGTCCCTATAATATCATCGGCCTCATAGCCTTCCTTAACCACCACGGGTATATGCATGGCTTCTAACAACTGCTGAATATAGGGAACAGCCAAAGTTATGGCTTCTGGAGTTTCATCTCGGTTGGCTTTGTAGTCGGTAAATAATTCGGTTCGTTCTACCGAACCGCCCTTGTCAAAACAAACGGCCAAATGATCGGGGCGCTCCCGTTTGATGACGTCTAACAATGAATTCATAAACCCCATGATGGCCGAAGTGTCCATTCCTTTGGAATTGATTCTTGGATTTTTAATAAAGGCATAATAGCCTCTAAAAATCAAGGCATAGGCATCGAGAAGAAAAAGTCTTTTTTGTTCCGCCATGGGTGTTTTTGTCGTTTAATTATCAGAGTTGGTCTGCTCTACCTCCAGGATCTTGGCTAAAATCTTTTCGGGACTGATTCCTGCAAGGTCGTGAATTTTTTCTAGGTTCCCATGGGGAATAAAAACATCTTCAATTCCCAAGATATGGATGGTTCCTCGGTAGTTTTTCTGGTGGGCATACGCGACGATACTCTCTCCGGCACCACCTGCTACGGCTCCGTCTTCTACAGTAATAAGATTACTGTATTGCTCAAAAAGGGCGTCCAAAAGGTCGGTGTCCAAGGGTTTTACAAAACCTAAATCGGCATGACCAATCGACTGATCTTTAAGCTGTTCAAGAGCAGTACTTACATTTTGAGCGACACTGCCTATGCTGATGATGGCCGTGTTTTTACCTTTTTTAATTAGATGCCCTTTTCCGAATGGAATTTTTTCAAACGGTTTTTCCCAATCAACCCGCTGGCCATAGCCGCGAGGATAACGGATCGCCAAGGGACCATCGAGGCCCAACTGTGCGGTGTAGAGCAGGTTTCTAAGGGCAACTTCGTCTTGTGGAACGGCCAAACTAAGGTTAGGAATGGCCTTTAGGTAGGCAATGTCGAATACACCGTGATGGGTAGGGCCATCATGCCCGACCAATCCAGACCGATCAATACAAAAAACCACTGGCAATTTTTGCAGGGCCACGTCGTGGATGAGTTGGTCGTAGGCCCGTTGCAAAAAGGTAGAATAAATGACACAAAAGGGAATCATACCTTGGGCGGCCATTCCGGCGGCGAGGGTTACGGCATGTTGTTCGGCAATGCCGACATCAAAACTCCGGTTGGGGTATTTTTTAAAAAAAGAAGTAAGCCCACTACCGGACACCATGGCCGGGGTAATGGCCACAATTTTTGGATTGGATGCGGCCAATTGGCTTAGGCTTTGGCCAAAAACATCCTGGTATTTGGTGTATTTCCCTTTCTGAGTTTTATTGATTTTACCGGTCAATGGGTCGAATTTTCCCGGTGCATGAAACCGCACCTGATCGAGTTCGGCAGAGGGGAAGCCTTTGCCTTTGACAGTCGTAATATGTAATAACTGAGGGCCTTGTCGTTGGGCCAAAATGCTTAACTCCTTTTGAAGTGCTCCTAGGTCGTGCCCATCGATGGGTCCGGTATAGGGTATATTTAGGGTTTGAAAGAGGTTGGTATCGGTTTGGGAATTGGTTTTAATTTTTTCAAAATAGCCCTTTAAAGCACCCACGCTAGGGTCAATTCCCAGAGTATTGTCATTGAGGATGACCAGAACATTGGCCGAGGTAGTTCCTAGGTGATTGAGCGCTTCAAAGGCCATACCACTGGCGATGGAGGCGTCGCCGATTACCGCGATATATTTGGAAGCCTGGTCTCCGGTGAGTTGCGCGGCTAAGGCCATGCCCAGGGCGGCGCTGATTGAGGTGCCGGCATGTCCAGTTCCGAAGCTGTCATGGATGCTTTCACTACGTGAGGGAAAACCGCTGATTCCCGAGAATTGGCGGTTGGTGACAAAATCGGCATTTCGCCCGGTGAGTATCTTATGACTGTAGGCCTGATGTCCCACATCCCAGATGATTTTATCTTTTGGACTGTCAAAAAGGGTGTGTAACATAACGGTAAGTTCAACCGTACCCAAACTGGCACCCAAATGCCCCTCGTTTTGGGCAAGCACTGTTATAATCCGTTTACGCAATGCTACACAAAGACTTTCCCTATCCTGGTGGGTTAGGGTCTTGAGATCTTGCGGCGATAAAATTGAATCGAGCAGCATGACACAAAGATAGGATTCTGTCGTTTCTATCGATGAGTTTTGTATTTTCATTCCATGGAAGTTGTGTTGGACGATCAGTATTTTATGAAACAGGCCTTGGCTGAGGCCCAAAAAGCCTTGGAAAAGGAGGAAGTCCCTGTAGGTGCGGTGGTGGTCGTCAATCAACGAGTGATCGCCCGCGCTCACAATTTGACTGAGCAGCTCAAGGACGTTACGGCCCATGCCGAAATGCAGGCCATCACTGCAGCAGCCCATTTTTTAAACGGAAAATATTTAAAAGGGTGTACCCTTTATGTTACCCTAGAACCCTGTGTGATGTGTATGGGGGCCTTGTATTGGAGTCAATTGGAACGTGTCGTATTTGGAGCCGCTGATTCCAAAAGAGGCTTTGCACAGGCAGGAGTTCCTCCACATCCCAAAACACAGGTAGTGGGCGGTATAATGGCAGTGGAAGCTCAGGAATTACTAACCCGGTTTTTTGCCAATAAGCGAAAATAAAAAAAGCACCCCGAGAGGTGCTTTTGCATTTGCAGTCGTAATATATTTACAATAGGCTGATATTGGAAGCTTGCTTCCCTTTTTTACCTTCTTCTTCAACATACTCAACTTTGTCACCCTCTTGGAGTGTCAACCCATTAAGGGCTGTTACATGAACGAATACATCTTGTCCAGAGGCATCGTCGGTAATGAAGCCAAATCCTTTGGCGACATTAAAAAATTTAACTGTTCCAGTCATGTTTAATAATTATGGGCGCAAGTTACGTTTATTCAGGTACTTTATGTGATTTACAGCGATTTATTTTTTTTACCCCTTTTTGAAGTGACCTCCAAACGCTCTTTGATCCGCTTAATATTTTCTGGAGTCAAGGTATAGTCCTTTAGGGATTTTCCTTTCCAGCGATGGTATAGAAATAAGGGCAGGTAAATCAATACCCCTCCGAGCACATGAAAACCAATGATTTTTTGACCCAGGGCAAAATCTAGATTGTTTTTAACGTAAAATCCGATAAAAATTCCACCGAACACCAGGCCAAAAAGAATACGCAAAATCCAACGCATGGATTAGGGATTTTTGGAGGGCATTTGCTGTAATCCCAATTCGTCCAACTGATCTTGGGCTAGGGTAGCTGGTGCATCGATCATCACATCCCTTCCACTATTGTTTTTGGGAAAAGCGATAAAATCACGGATAGTTTCCTTCCCCCCGAGTATGGCCACCAAACGGTCTAGCCCAAAAGCGATCCCTCCGTGTGGAGGTGCACCGTATTTAAAGGCGTTCATCAAAAAACCAAACTGTGCTTCGGCTTCTTCCTTGCTAAACCCGAGTAGGTCGAACATTTTGCGTTGGGTGTCTGCATCGTGAATACGGATAGACCCCCCACCAATTTCATTGCCGTTGAGTACCAGGTCATAGGCGTTGGCGTGGACCCTTTGAGGGTCGGTGTCCAACAGGCTGATATCTTCCGGCTTTGGTGCCGTAAAGGGATGGTGCATGGCATGGTAACGTTGGGTTTCTTCGTCCCATTCGAGCAATGGAAAGTCGGTTACCCAAAGGGGAGCAAAGGTATTGGGGTTTCGCAATTCGAGGCGTTCGGCCAACTCCATGCGCAGGGCACTTAATTGGGTACGTGTTTGATGCGTAGGGCCAGACATCAGCAGCATCAAATCTCCCGGTTTTGCTCCGAGTTTCTCGGCCCATTGGGCTAGTTGGCTAGCGTCAAAAAACTTGTCAACCGACGATTTAAAACTACCGTCTTCATTGAATTTGGCCCATACCAGGCCTTGGGCACCGATCTGAGGTCGCTTGACCCAGTCTATTACTTCATCGAGTTGTTTGCGTGTGTACGTTGCCAAGCCTGGGGCAGCAATACCCACCACCAATTCTTGTTTGTCGAACACTTGAAAGCCTTTGCCTTGGGTCAGCGCGTTGAGCTCGGCAAATTCCATCCCAAAGCGAATGTCGGGCTTGTCGTTTCCAAAGCGGCGCATGGCTTCGTTGTAGCTCATACGGGGAAAACGGTCGATTTCGACATTTTTCACGGTTTTCAATAAGTGTTTGACCAAGCCTTCAAACTGGTTGAGTACATCCTCTTGGGTAACAAAGGCCATTTCGCAATCGATTTGTGTAAATTCGGGTTGTCGGTCGGCCCGCAGGTCTTCGTCACGAAAACATTTTACAATTTGAAAATACCGGTCCATTCCCCCCACCATCAGTAGTTGTTTGAAGGTTTGTGGGGATTGTGGCAAGGCATAAAACTGCCCGCTATTCATCCGTGAAGGAACCACAAAATCACGGGCTCCTTCGGGAGTAGATTTGATTAAATAGGGTGTTTCGACATCGACAAAACCGGCTTCCGATAGGTAGTTACGCACGGCCATCGTTACCCGGTGTCTAAACAACAGATTGTTGCGAACCGGTGCCCGTCGAATATCGAGGTAACGGTATTGCATACGCAGTTCGTCCCCTCCATCCGAAACGTCTTCGATCGTAAACGGCGGTGTCTGCGCTGCATTGAGTAACTGCAGTTCTTGGACAAGGATTTCGATATTTCCCGTAGGAATTCCCGGATTTTTGGACTCCCGTTCAATCACCGCTCCTTTGACTTGTATCACATATTCACGGCCAAGGGTTTGGGCCTGTTTAAATACCGTTTCCGGTGAACGTTCTTCATCAAAAACCAATTGGGTTACCCCATAACGGTCTCTTAAATCGACCCAGACAATAAATCCTTTGTCTCGCATTTTGTGTACCCAACCACTCAAGACCACTTCGGTACCGGTGTGGGATTCGTTTAATGCGCCGCAGTTATGGGTTCGTAGCATAGTTTATCGTTTGGGCAAAGGTAATAAAACCCCAATTTTTTACGCAGTGTTCCAGCGTCTTATCGTTCGTTTGATGCGGTAGCTAATCATAAAGGCAACCGGGACGATGACTAAGGTTAAAAAGGTAGCAAAGCTCAAGCCAAAAATGACTGTCCATGCCAATGGCCCCCAAAACATTACATTGTCTCCGCCGATGTAGATGTTTGGGTTCCAATCACTAAACAAGCTAAAAAAGTCAATGTTTAGCCCAATCGCTAAGGGAATCAAGCCCAAAATGGTGGTGATTGCGGTCAAAAGAACGGGCCGTAAACGAGCTGTACCTCCGTTGACGATGGCCGTTACAACATCTTCATGATCCAATAACTGGACTCGTGAAAGTTTGAGTGCATCTTTTTTACGATCGATAAGCAGTTGGGTATAGTCCAGAAGAACCACCCCGTTGTTCACGACAATTCCAGCCAAGGAAATGATTCCCATCATGGTCATGAGGATGACAAAGGGCATTTGAAAAAGAATAAGCCCCAAAAAGACCCCCGTAAAGCTCAAAAAGATAGAGAGTAAAATAATGATGGGTTTGGAAATTGAGTTGAATTGAAACACCAATAACAATAATATCAACCCCAGTGCTGCCAAAAGGGCATTGGAGAGGAAGGCCATGTTTTTGTCCTGCTCTTCGATTTCCCCTGTAAATTTAAAGCCTACACCCTCTGGTAGGTTGTAGTTTGCTAGTGCTGCCTTGGCATTGGTCACAACTTCATTGGCGTTGTAGCCGGCCAAAACAGGAGAGTACACGGTCACCACACGGTTAAGCGACCGGTGCTTGATTGCATTAAACGACTTGGTGTTGGATGGCGTAGCCAAAGCACTCACCGGAATTTCTTTGAGTTTACCCGAGGCCTGGTCCCTAAAAGTGACTTTTTGATTTAACAAAGCGCTTTTGTCAAAGCGATCGTCTTCATTAAACCGGACATTGATGTCGTAATCGTCGCCTTGGGATTTGTAAATACCGGCTTTTGATCCAAATAAAGCCGTGCGCAACTGTTGCCCGATGACCGATGCCGATACCCCCAAGCTACCCGCTTTTTTTCGATCGATATCGAGTTTGAGGCCCGGCTTGTTTTTGTTCACATCGATTTTTAACTCTTCGATACCGGCGATGTTTTCGGTGTTTAAAAAGTCCCGCAAACCAAGGGCCGTTTGTATGAGTTGGTCATAGTCTTTACCGGTAATTTCTATGTTAATCGGATACCCTACCGGTGGGCCTTTGGCGTCTTTTTCGACCGATATGGCGATACCGGGAAATTTGCCGACCAAGGCTCTTTGCATTTCTTGGCGTAGCTGCTCACTCGACAAGCCATTGCGGTATTTATACTCGCGCATGGTTAGCGTGATTTTGGACTTGTGAGGCATTTCGTTGGTTACCCCGCTGTCTTGTTCTGGGTTTCCAGCCCCTTCGCCCACTTGGGCAACACCCGATTCGAGCATAAAATTATAGTCGTTGTCTCGGTATTTGGGTTGGTCGATTACTCCAAAAATGATTTGCTCGATTTCCTGGGTTACGGCATTGGTCTTGGCAATGGCGGTTCCTTCGGGATATTCAATATAAGTAATGATTTGGTTGGGTTGGTTTTCGGGGAAAAATTCTACCTGCGGTGGAAAAATCCCCATTAAGGCAAATGACGAAAACAACAGGCCAAAAGTTCCCAACAAAAAGGCGTAGGGTCGCCAACCGCTAAGGGCTTTGTTTAGAAATCCACGGTATTTGTTTTCGAGCCAGGTCAAAAATATTTTCTGAAAACGAGTCGCCCATTTTTTTATCGCGTATTTATAGGCCCAAAACAAACCCGGAATCAACAGCATCAAGGTGCCCAAACCGCGCAAGGTTCCTTCGTTAAATACAAGGAGGAGTCCTAAGCCACCCAATAGAGCAGTCAATCGAATGAGACTTTTTTTGCTGATTTCACGGTCGTTGATTTCCATAAACTGCGATACCAACATCGAGTTAAAAAACAAGGCAACAATCAATGAAGAACCTAAAACTACCGACAGCGTAATGGGGAAATAAATCATAAACTCACCCATGAGTCCGGGCCATGCCCCCAGAGGGACAAAGGCAGCAATGGTGGTAGCCGTAGAGATGATGATGGGAAAGGCAATTTCGCCAATTCCTGCTTTGGCCGCTTCGTACCGCGATAGGCCTTCTTTTTCCATCAAGCGGTACACATTTTCTACCACCACAATTCCGTTGTCCACCAGCATACCCAAGCCCATTACGAGCCCGAAAAGCACCATCGTATTAAGGGTATATCCCAAAAAGGACATAAGCATAAAGGACATAAACATGGACATCGGGATGGCAAAACCGACAAAAAGAGCGTTGCGAAAGCCCAAGAAAAACATCAAAACAGTGACCACCAGTAACACCCCAAAAATGATGTTGTTGACCAAGTCACTTACCTGGTTAAGGGTAATGTTGGATTGGTCGTTGGACACTGCGACCGATAAATCCGAAGGGAAGTATTTTTCTTTGGTGGTGTCCACAATTCGCTTGATTTCTTGCGAGGCTTCAATTAAGTTTTTCCCCCCTCTTTTACTTACATCCAAGAGTACTGCTGGGGTCTGAATCGACCGCGCAAAGGATGTTTTTTCTTTTTCCTTAAAGGTCACGGTGGCCAAATCGCCCAAAAAGACTGAGCCATTTTCGGACTTGACAACAAAATTTTCGAGCTCAGTGGGTTTTTCAATTTCACCAATCACACGGATATTTCGTCGTTGTCCATCGGCGATAATGTTACCTGCCGAAAGGGTGTTGTTTTCCCCGCGAATGCTGTTTAGGATATCGTTAAAACTCACCTTTGAGGCTGTCATTTTATAGATGTCTACCGCAACTTCTACTTCAAAATCTTGAATCCCACGAATGTCCACCCCTTTGATTTCGGGAAGTTTTTCGATTTCTTCCTGCAGCAATTCGGCATATTCTTTCATTTGCAAAATGGGAAAATCACCCGTCAGGGCAATATTGAGGATAGGCATTAATTCCGAAAAATCCATCTCAAAGACGTTGGGCTCCACCTTAGCATTGTTAAAGGTCGGCCAGTCGGCCCCCGATGTAACACCGTCAACCAGGTCTTTGGTTTTTTGTTTGGCCAGGTCGATACCGATGGACTCGTCGAACTCAACGGTAATGACCGAAAAATCCTCCGAAGAGGTCGAGGTGATATCGACCAAATTAGGAACGCCTTTTACGGCTTCTTCAAGCGGGTCGGTGATGAGCCGTTCGATGTCTTCGGCTGTATTGCCCGGAAAAACCGTACTGATAAACACCTTAGTGTCGTTTATTTCCGGGAAGCTCTCTCGGGGCATATTGAAATAAGAGCTAATACCCAGCAACAAGAACAAGGACATGATGACATATACGACCGTTTTGTGGTCGATGGCCCAGCTTGATAAACCAAATTCTTTAAACGTTTGCTTGTTTTTCATGGGGAACTTTTTAGCGGTTGAGGTTACGTACTTTTTGTCCATCTTCCAAACTGCTAACGCCTTCGATGACGATACGATCACCCGCTTGTAAACCGGCTAAGATTTCGGTTTTTTCATCCGATGATTTTCCAAGGACGACAAATTGCTTTTGGGTGGTAAACACATTTTCCTCGTCCGTAGGTTGTAGCACAAAAACATAGGGTTCACCCGAGGTGCTTTCGCGAATGACCCGTTGGGGAACCATCAGTGCTTCGGGATTCGAGTAGTCGTTGATGTTCATTTTGCCCATCAGATTGGGTTTGATTAAACCGTCGGGGTTTGCCAAGGGAGCTTCTACACGGAAGGTGCGGTTGCCGGGATTGATAAAATTTCCAATGGTTTGAATCTGGGTATCTACTTGTTTGTCGAGCATAGGGAGTTCAATTCGGGTGGGTGTCCCAACACGAATGTTTTTAATGTAAGTTTCGGGCAGTTGTGCTTCGGCATACATAGCTTGTAGGTTGATCAAGCGCAGTAGGGGAGTTGCCCCGGGGGATAGGTTGGCCCCTTCGTTGGCCAAAAGCTCGTCGATGGTACCGTCAAAGGGGGCATAAATTTTGGATTTGGCGACTTGTTCCTGCATTTGCGCAACCATTTTTTGTTGACTTTGGTAGCGGGTTTTGGTCTCCAAATACTGAATTTCGGTCCCGATGTTTTGTTCCCAAAGTCGTTGTGAGCGTTCGTAGGTAGTTTTGGCCAATTCCAATTGCAGTTCGAGTTGGGCGAGTTGTTCTTGGAGGCCTCCGTCATTGATGACGGCTAAAAGGGTGCCTTTTTTTACAGATTGCCCTTCATGTACATAAAACTTGAGTAGGCTACCGGGAATTTCGGGGAAAAGAACCACATTTTTTCGGGTCTTCATGTCGGCCTGAATTTTTACATAATGGTCAAAAGACTCTTTTTCCATTACGGTAGATGTAATCAAAGGGAGTTTTTTTTGGGTGTCCAAATCGGCGATTCTTGCCTCAATCCGATTGAGGATGCCCTTGGTGTCGGTCAATGCTTGCGCATAATTTTTTTTGAGCGCTTGCAGCTCTTCCAAATTGCCGTTGACCAAAACGTTATCCACGTTTTTGGAGGGGTCGGGTTGACAAGCAATACTGATAAGTAAGAGAAGGAAATAGGGTGCTTTTTTCATTTTAATTAGGGGTGTTAAGGATGGTTTGTAACTGAGTTTTTTTGACAATTACCTCTTTCATTGCGTTGAGGTATTCACTTTGAGCGGTATAGAGTTGAGTTTGCGCTTGGCGCAATTCAAAACTTGAGGCCATGCCCTCCATATATTTGATTTGATTTTTTTGTTCGATACGTGTGGCCAAATCGAGATTGGTTTTGCGGGTTGAATAATTTTTGACCGCCAAGTCAAAATCATTTCGGGCCTGAAGGTATTGGAGCAAGGTTTGTTCTTGGGTAAGTGTGAGCGTATTTTCGGCTTGTTCCAGGGCGATTTTGGCTTTTTGCGAAGCGGCCGTACGCCCAAAAGAACTAAACAGTGGAATACTTAGATTGACCCCCAACAAGGAGGAACCAAACCATTTTTGACTGTTTTCTAAAAAAGTAAACGAATCACTATTACCGGTGTAATTACCATCGACAAATGCCCGTAGGGTAGGCAGTGCCTTGGAGCGTTCGAGTCGGAGGAGCAATTTTTCGGAAGCGCGATTGTTTTCGGCAATTTTGATATCGATATTGTTAGACAGGTCGGGACTATCATTGGTTAGGGGTTCCATTTGCGTGATCGCCAGCGCCTCAAGTTGATCGGTAAGCAAGAGTGCCTGATCTTCGGGATAGCCTAAAGTGAGTTTAAGCAAGGAACGTGTGAGCTTTTGCAGGTTTTTGGCATAGTCGAGCTGGGTGTTTAGGGTGGACAGCGTAAGCTTGAGTTGTTCGACATCTTCTTCTTCGGCAAAACCATTTTGAAAGAGTTGGGTTACCTCTTTAAGGTTGTCCTTTAGATTGGCGGTATTTTTTTCGAGTAAGTTGACATTTTCATCGGCCAATAATACGGTGCAATAGCTTTCAGTGATGGCTTTGGTGACTTCAATTTGTGTTTTTTCCAGCAAATTTTCAGAAATTGTGAGATAGACCTTTGAGGCCTGAAGCCCCACGATATAGCTCCCGTCAAAAATGAGTTGTTCGAGGCGTGCGCCAGCCACAAAGTTTTGGGGTGTTCCGAATTGGATTTCGGCAAACTCCCCGGCTTGGCCACCAAAAAATTCGGCCGGAATTAAGGATACCGGTTGTTCGAGAAAGTTTTGATAACTGGCACTGGCCGATAGTTGTGGCAACCCTCGGGCGATGACTTCCCAACGGTCTTTATAGGCTTTTTGAACGTCGAGCGTCGCATTTTGTAGGCGGATGTTATTGTCCATTCCATACCCAATGGCGGCTTGAAGCGAGAGTCCTTCGGGGCTGGTCTGCGCCACTACAAATGTGCTAAAAATAAAGGCGAGAAAGCTTAGGGTGATTTTTTTCATAGGGATTCTTTGGTGTTGTAAGATTGGAACAGGACCAAGCCTTTGGGAGTGGCAATGGCCCGAAAGTGATATTCAAAATATTGAAGCATTAATTTTTCGATTTTATATTTTTCGACCGGGAAAAGGGTGATGTCACGGATACCTCTGATTCCGTTAAAGTATAGACGTGTCACAAAATCGGTATCGATGTCCTTGCGAAAGAGCTCGCTTTTGATGCCCTTCTCCAAGCTCTTTTTAAACAAAGCACCGAGGACGATCAACTCTTTTTCTTTCAATTCACTGTAAATTTCGGGGTAATATTTTTGAAGTTGATACTGGGGCGATTGCTGGTTGTCAATCAAGTATTTAAGGGCTATTTTTTTTATTTCAAACAAACCTTGGATGGGATCGGTTTCATTTTGATAAATGTTCCGAATGGCTTCCATGACCGAATCGAATATTTTATGGGAAGCCTCAAATACCAACTGGTTTTTGTTGGAAAAATACTCGTAGATGGTTTTTTTCGAAATTCCGAGTTTTTGCGCCAGGTCGTCCATGGTCACATTTTTGAAACCATAGTGCAGGAACTCCTGCGCGGCGTACTCTAGAATTTTCTCTTTCATGGCAAATTTTGCGCAAATATACCGATAGAAACTTTTAATACAAAAAAAGTTTCTCCAGTTTTTTTAAATTAATTTTTCGGCAAATCCGTTACATTTGACAAAATTGTATTGCTGTGCTAGAACCTTATTTAACGGCTTTTTTGGACTATTTGGAAAAAGAACATCCTCAGGGAGAGCCCGAAAGTTTGTACACCCCGTCGACCTACATATTGGGGTTGGGAGGAAAGCGTGTGCGTCCGGTGTTGACCCTGATGGCTGCCGATATTTGTCAGTCCGATTTTCGGGCTGCCCTACCGGCTGCCCTAGCTGTGGAGGTGTTTCATAACTTTAGTTTGGTGCATGACGACATCATGGATGCGGCCCCTTTGCGTAGGGGAAAACCCACGGTACACCAAAAATGGGACGTCAATACCGGGATTTTGTCCGGAGATGCAATGCTAGTAGCCGCTTACCGCTATTTTGAAGGCTATCCACCGGCGCTGTTTAAGACCTTGGTTTCTTGTTTTAGCCAGATGGCTATACAGGTTTGCGAAGGCCAACAAATGGACATCGATTTCCCAAAACAACAAAATGTCCAATTGCCCGAATACCTCAAAATGATTACCTATAAAACCGCCGTATTGTTGGGATGTGCACTGGAACTGGGCGCGCGAATTGGCGGGGCTACCGATACCGAGGCTGCCCAATGGAATGCCCTGGGCCAAAACCTGGGAATTGCCTTTCAACTGCAAGATGATTATTTAGACACTTTTGGCCAGGCCGAAACGTTTGGCAAACAAATCGGGGGAGATATTATTGAAAACAAAAAAACGTTTTTGTATTTGTTTGCCCTAAAGCAGGCATCAGCAGCAGATCAAAAACAATTGATGCAATGGTACACCGAGGAATCAACCGACGATTCCTCTCAAAAAATCAAGGCTGTAAAAACGATTTTCACCAACTGTGGCGCCGATACAGCCATTCGTAAAGAAATTGAAAACTACACCCAAAAAGCGTTTGGCCAATTGACCTCGCTTCCCTACAGTGACCGCCAACTAAAACCCCTGCATAGCCTTGCCACGGCGCTACTCGACCGAACGGCCTAAAAAAGCCTTTTAAACAGGGCCTTGACAAACACAAGTAAGGGAAATGACCGCATGATTTTAAGATCATCCCAAAGGCTGGCCTCTTCATCCAAAAATTTAAAAATTGTCAGATGTTTGTTTTGTTTGAAAAGGTTCTTAAATAGCGCTCCGCCTTTTTCGTTATACTGGGCCAACACATCAATAAATAAGGTGTCGTAAAAATGGTATTTGTTGCGGGTTTTAAAGTCGTTTAGGGGCCGTTCTTTTTTGATAAAGTCGATTAATTCGGCTGTTTTTTTGATGGTTTTCTGAAAAGTATAGCCCGTAGAGGCTTTGGTCCAGCCCCCTGCTGTACCAATGTGTAGAAGGGTTTTGGTATTGTGCCGGTCAAAGTTATAAGCCGTCATGGGGATACAGCCGTTTTCTTTTTCTTCTATGGTATATTTTTCAATCCCCACTTTTTGTAGATAGTCTTTAATTCCTTTTTCATAGGCTGCGGTTGACAACAAATCGGGTGAAAAAAGGGTAAACTCTATCAGGGCTTTATTTTTGGAAAAGGGGAGGAGGTATATAAACTGAGTACGGCCCTCTTGCGGCAGGTCAAAATCCATAAACACGATTTCATCCGTGCTAAAAGCCTCCTGCTCGGAAGTGATGACCCAACCGAGGAAATGCTGCTGCAAAACGGGGTATTTGTGCTGTTGCAAATACCGCTGAGGATCATGGATGCTCGAAAATACCTTAGGACTTTGGAATTCACCTTTAGTCGTTTTTACGGTCGTTAAGGCACCGGCATCTTGAATTTTTTCAACAGGGGCATAAACGATATTGAGCGCAGAAAAATGCGTCAGGGCTTGGTGTATAAAGCGATAAAAGTCTTCGCCCCGTATCATTTTATAGTCAAAAGGTGAAAGGGTCAACAATTGACTCCAATCGGGGTGTTTGAAGTGGGCCTTGCTCCAGCGATGGGCAACGATTTGTTCGAGGGGCCCCGGGCTTGTTTCCCAAAAACACCAGGTGCGGTCGTTTGCTTTTTGGGCTTCTTTTTCGATGAGTAAGATTTTTTTTGAGGCAAAATACGGGTCCTGGGCCATCCGGTAGAGCAATAATAGCCCCGAGGCACCACCACCACAAACGATATAATCGTAAAAATTCTTTTCCACAGGCATTGCTCAAAATTAACTAAATAGAAATAAAGTGAACCGCATCAAAAGTTTATTATAATTTTATAGTCTAAAGCCTACACCTATGGAAGCGATCATTTCCTATTTCGAAACCCTAGACCCCATTTTAGGGGCACTGCTGGCCACTACTTTTACCTGGTTATTGACCGCCTTTGGCGCATCGTTTGTTTTTTTATTTAAAGAAATGCGACGTGCGGTATTGGACGGAATGCTTGGTTTTACCGGAGGTGTCATGGTAGCGGCTAGTTTTTGGAGTCTTTTGGCACCGGGTATTGAGATGAGCAAAGGCGAAGGTTTTGTCAAGGTCATTCCAGCTGCAGTTGGATTTGCGTTGGGCGCCTTGTTTATTTATGGTTTGGACAAAATATTGCCCCATATACATATCAATTCCAAGGTGTCGGAAGGGATCAAAACGCCTTGGCATAGAAGTACGCTATTGGTTTTGGCCATTACCTTACACAATATTCCCGAGGGTTTGGCTGTGGGCGTGCTTTTTGGTGGAGTAGCTGCCGGACTGCCTGAGGCCTCAGTCACCGGTGCGGTGGTCTTGGCCTTGGGGATTGGAATTCAAAATTTCCCTGAGGGAATCGCCGTGGCCATGCCCATGCGTCGACAAGGGGTGAGCAGGTTTAAAAGTTTTTGGTACGGCCAGCTATCGGCCATAGTCGAGCCTATAGCCGGGGTATTGGGGGCAGTTGCCGTTACGTTTTTTACACCGCTATTGCCCTATGCTTTGGCCTTTGCCGCCGGGGCGATGATTTTTGTCGTGGTCGAAGAAGTGATTCCAGAAACGCAACAAGACAAATATACCGATATTGCCACCCTAGGATTTATTGGGGGGTTTATCGTGATGATGGTCTTGGACGTTGCCTTGGGCTAGTCCCCCTCTTTAAGACTATTCCATCCTTGGGCTTCCAACGGAATTTGTTGCCCTAGTCTAGTGATGAGTTGATTGCCACTTTGAAGGTCGGTGCAATAACCAATAACGGTCAACAAGGGATGATTTTTTAGTTTGTCGTACTCCTTTTGGTCGATGGCAAAAAGGAGCTCATAATCTTCACCGCCATTCAAGGCCGCCGTAGTACTGTTGATTTTAAACTCTTCACAAATCGAAATTACCTCTGGATCGATGGGCAACTTGTCTTCGTAGATATGACAGCCCACCTGCGAGGCTTTGCTCAGATGCAACAATTCGGAAGAAAGACCGTCACTGATATCAATCATGGCCTTGGGGGTAATGCCCAGCGTATCGAGCAGGTCAATCACATCTTTGCGTGCTTCGGGCTTGAGTTGTCGTCCAATGCTGTACGAATATTGACTCAAATCCGGTTGGCTATTGGGATTGACTTTAAAAACGGCTTTTTCTCTTTCGAGCACTTGCAGTCCGGCATAGGCCCCACCCAAATCACCACTAACCACAAGCAAGTCGTTGGCAGAGGCCCCTTTGCGTTGGACAATTTTATTTTTTGAGGCACTACCGATGGCGGTTACCGAAAGAATCAACCCCTGGGTGCTGCTGGTCGTATCTCCTCCGACTAAGTCTACAGCATAATTGCTACAGGCGAGTTGAATTCCACGATATAATTCTTCAACGGCTTCTAAGCTAAACCGGTTGGAAACCGCAATAGATACGGTAATTTGGGTAGGGTGGGCATTCATGGCATAGAGGTCCGACAAGTTGACCATCACCGCCTTGTAGCCCAAATGCTTTAAGGGCATATAACTCAAGTCAAAATGTACTCCCTCAATGAGCATGTCGGTGCTGACAAGCACGGGATTATTTTTAAAATCCAATAGGGCCGCGTCGTCCCCCACCCCCAGAACACTGCTTTTGTTATTCAGGGTGAACTGCTGGGTCAAATGGTCGATCAAACCAAATTCGCCCAAGCTACTAAGGGGTGTTTTTGAGGGGTTTTTATCTTCTAACATGCCGCAAAAATAAAGGTTCAATTTGAAATTCTTCATAATCCACCCGGCCTTATTAAATCAATCCGTATCTTTGAGTGTATATTAACCTATAGAATCCATGAGCAAATACTTCATTCTTGGATTGACCCTAGCCCTAACTTTTGCCTGCGCCAAAGACAATAAGCAAGACGAGGATCCTTCCGACAACAACACCTCCACGATTGATGGAACAGACGATGGTAATAACACGGCCTCTTTTAGTATAGTCACGTGTACAGACGGGCAGGCCGATGATTTTGCGTGCCTGGGCTATGACCTTCATGCTTTTTTGCCTTTGTCTTTTTTTGACAGTTCCTTTGGTAACGATGTTTGGGGCTGGACCGACCCCGAAACCGAAAAAGAATATGTGCTTTTGGGCCTTTCCGAGGGCACGGCCTTTGTGGACATTACCGATCCGCTACGCCCGGTCTTGTTGGGTAAGCTGCCTACCGCTACCGATGACAGTGTTTGGCGGGACATTAAGGTCTTTCAAAATCACGCTTTTATCGTAAGTGAGGCGGCCTCTCACGGGGTTCAGGTGTTTGATCTCACCCGCCTGCGCGGGGTAAGTTCCCCACAACAGTTTCAGTCGGACGCCCGGCTAACGAGCATTGGCAGTGCGCATAATATTGTCATCAATACCCAATCCGGGTATGCCTATGTCGTCGGGGCCCGAGATGCTGAGGGTGTCTTGATGGCCAATGGAGGTGCATTGATTGTGGACATCAATGTCCCCAAGCAACCCCAGTTGGTCGGACAATATTCATTTTCTCAATACATCCACGATGCGCAAGCGGTGCTCTACCAAGGCCCGGATGCGGATTATACCGGTAGGGAAATTTTGTTTGCCTCGAGCAGTGATGGTAGTTCGTATTCTAACTTAGTGATTGCCGATGTCACGGACAAAAGCGAACCCGTTTTGATCTACCAAGAAACCTATCCTTTTCCTGCTTATACGCATCAAAACTGGCTTACCGAAGACCATCGCTATGCCCTGGTAGGAGACGAAGTCGATGAGCTCACCCATGGCTATCCCACCCGAACCCTGGTTTTTGACCTGACCGATTTGGATGCGCCAATCCTAGCTTTTGAACATTTGGGAACCACCTCGGCCATCGACCACAACGGTTATGTCAAGGGAGATACCTTTTACCTGGCCAATTATACGGCCGGAATGCGCGTTTATGACCTTTCGGACTTGGACGAAAACCGCATCACGGAAATCGGTTTTTTTGACACCTACCGGGAAAACAATATCACCACCTTTGCCGGGGTATGGAGTGTTTATCCTTATTTTGAAAGTAACATCATTGCGATCAGTGACTTTCATCATTTTTCTGATATGGACAGTGCTTTTGGCCTGCAGTAAAAAAGACGGCCCCTTGGCCATCTTCAAAAAAATTTCAGAGATTCACCTCTTTGGGGGGAGTCAAAATGAAGAAGCCCAAGCCGTAGTAGCTACCCAAGATGGAGGGTATTTGGTTTTGGCTAATACCCAAAGTAGTGATGGAGATATCACCGGCAAGACAACCGAAGACTATGATCTTTGGTTGCTTAAATTCGATGCAAATCACGAATTGCTTTGGCAAAAAATCATTGGTCATGCCAATAATGATAAAGGAAACAGTATCATTCCAACTCCCGATGGGGGATGGCTGATCGCTGGATCCACACAAGACGCCCAGCCCAACCAAAACAATATCACCCAAGTGTGGCTGGTCAAAATCGATAGTCAAGCACAGCTGCTTTGGGAAAAAACCTACGGGTATGCCGGGGTTGATGTGGCGTATGATATCCTGGCCACCACAGATGGAGGTTTTCTCGTCAGTGGTATAATCGATGTGACGGCCTCCAATGGCGCCGGGAATACAAAAAGCAAAGCTCAAAAGCATGCCGGAGGCGATTATTGGGTACTCAAAGTAGATGCTGCTGGCAATTTGCAATGGAGCCGCTATTTTGGGGGGAGTTATACCGACACGGCCCAGGACGCCCTGGCGCTATCCGACGGTAGTTTTCTCATTTTGGGAACTTCAGATAGTGAAGACGTGGACATTAGTAAAAACAAAGGAACCTATGACCTGTGGTTGCTACGAATTTCGGCCGATGGCACGATGTTATGGGAAAAAAGTTTTGGCGGAACGCAAATCGATGAAGGGGTCAAAATGCAACTAATAAGCTCTTCTGAGGTAATGCTGGTGGGGACTACCCGAAGTACCGACCTGGATGCAGCACAAAACAAAGGAGGGGCGGATGTGTGGGTACTAACCCTTGATATTGAGGGAGCTGTGCTACGCGAAAAAACCTATGGTGGAAGTAGTTTTGACACGGCTACTTCCTTGAATAAAACGACAAACGGCCACTACCTCATTACCGGAAATTCACGAAGTGCTGACTATGACCTCACACAAAACCAGGGATATAGCGATGCTTGGGTGTTTACGATTGATCGTCAGGGGGCTCTCCAATGGCAAGTCTCTGTGGGTGGCCCACAGTTGGACACGGCCAACGATGCCGCCCTTTTGGACGATGGCACCCTTGTGGTTGTGGGGACTAGCAACAGTTCATTTAGCGAAGCGCAGTATAACAATGGGTTTAGCGATGTCTTAATTTTTACCCTGCAATAAACATGAAACATATAGCCTTGCTCTTACTCAGTTTTTTTGTTTGGACCTCTTGCTCGAAAGACAAGCTGACTACTACACTTACTTTACGCTTGAGTCATAGTTGCAATGATCGAGCGGTCATGGCATCGGACCTCGAACAAACCCAATACCTGATTAATGAAGAATTTTTAGTCGAATTTACTCGACTCCGCTATCTACTCACCGACCTGCAATTAGAAACCAACGATGGGCAGGCCATCGAGCTTAGTTCCTATCATCTTATCGATCTTTCGGACCCATCAACCCTTGTGATTGTCTTGCCTCAAACGGTAGAAACAGGAACCTATCCGCATCTGCGTTTCCGACTGGGATTTGTCAGTGCGGACAATTCAGATGGGACTTACAACGACCTCAATGCCGCCTCCTGGAATGTGCCCATGCAACTGGGTGGAGGCTATCATTTTATGCAACTCGATGGTAAATTTGGAACGGACTTTGAAAATATTAACGCCCCGTTTAATTTTCATATGATTCGTGCAGTGGATGCTTCAGATCCTGAAAACCTTATCCTTGAAGATACTTCAGTAGCGGTTGACCTTGGGGTTGTCACCATTGAAAAAGACAGGGACGTACCCATAAATATGAAAATCGAAGCTTGGTTTAAAGACCCTGTCTCCTGGGACTTTCGTCACTGGAATACGGCATTAATGCCTAACTTTCAAGCGCAAAAGGTCATGTATCAAAATGCACAAAATGTTTTTGAATTATCCAAAAATCTTCCCGATTAGACACTGGCTCTGGTTGTTTTTGTGGCTTATTGTCGGGATTTCGTGCCAAAAACCCGATACCGAAATCCATCAGCCTACCCCCTACGAATTGGCTATTCCACCGCTATTTGCCGAAAAGCTCATAGCCCCTGTAATTCCGGTTGACAATCCCTTGACGGTTGAAGGGGTGGCTTTGGGCGAACGCCTTTTTTTTGAAAAATTACTCTCCGGAGACCGTACCCAGTCCTGTGCGAGTTGTCACCAGCCCCAGCGGGCTTTTGTCGATAACACTCGTTTTAGCGATGGAATAGACGGTACTTTTGGCACCCGAAATGCGATGCCGTTGTTTAATTTGGCTTGGAACTACGATGCGCGATTTGCCTGGGACGGAAAAGAATTGGGCCTAGAGCAACAGGCCCTAGAACCGATCACCAACCCAATCGAAATGCACGGCCAATGGCCAGAAATTATTCGCCGATTAAATACCCACCCCCAATACCCCTCCCTTTTTGAGCAGGCCTTTGGAACACCACAAATCGACTCACTTGCTATTGTCAAGGCCTTGGCCCAATTTGAACGAACCCTGATATCCGGGCAGTCCAAATTTGACCGCTACCTTCAGGGAGACGTTTTGCTCACTGAAGCAGAGCAAAACGGCCTTGCGATTTTTATGGACGAAACCAAAGGTGATTGCTTCCATTGCCACGGCAGTCCCAACAATCCTCTTTGGACCGATAACCAGTTTCATAACAACGGCCTAGACGCGGTTTTTACCGATCTTGGTCTAGGGGCCGTTACCGGACAGGCGACCGACAAGGGCAAATTTAGAACACCCTCCCTGCGTAACCTCTCCTATACCGCGCCCTATATGCACGATGGGCGTTTTGAGACCCTAGAAGAGGTTGTTGCGCACTACAGTTCCGGACTTCAGCCTTCTTCGACCATCGATCCGTTGATGAAAAAAGTGCAACAGGGCGGGGTCCAACTTACCGATGAAGAACAAGCTGATCTTATCGCCTTTTTAAGGAGCCTAGACGACCCTCAATTTATCGCCAATTCCCGTTTTTCAAATAATAATTAAACCTTATAAAGGCATAAGGATTATATTATTACAACAGCCTATAAAGCCAATAGAAATCGTATATTTGTACTTTATTTAGAATCAAACTATTTTAGAATGATAAAAGTAGCACTTGCAGCCAAAGAAAAAGTCAGCGCCTTGATGCGTGAAGAAGGCTTTGACCCTGCAACAGCCCACGTTCGCGTGGGGGTCAAAAGCGGTGGCTGCTCTGGACTTTCATACGAACTGAAGTTTGACCAGGATGCTCTATCGGAAGATCAGCTTTTTGAAGACAACGGTGTCCGCATTGTCGTGGATAAAAAAAGTTTGCTCTATTTGGTGGGAACCACCCTAGAATATGCCGGTGGACTCAACGGAAAAGGTTTTGTGTTTAACAACCCCAACGCCCAACGCACTTGTGGCTGCGGTGAAAGTTTTTCACTCTAAAAAATAGCCTATGGCCTATACAGAAGAAGAATTAAAAAAGGAGCTTGAGACCAAAGAATACCAATACGGTTTTTATACCGAAATCGATGCCGAAACCTTTGCCAAGGGCCTAAATGAATCGGTGGTTAAACAGATCTCCGCCAAAAAAAATGAACCCCAATGGATGACCGATTGGCGGTTACAAGCTTTTCGTGCGTGGCAAAAAATGGAAGAACCCGAATGGGCCAATGTCCAGTATGAAAAGCCCGACTTTCAAGATATTTCCTACTATTCGGCACCCAAAAAAAAGGACAAATACCAAAGTCTAGATGAGGTTGATCCCGAATTGATCGCTACGTTTAACAAATTGGGAATCTCCATTGAAGAACAAAAAAAGTTAGCTGGTGTTGCAGTAGATATCGTGATGGACTCGGTTTCGGTAGCGACAACATTTAAGGAAACCCTGGCCGAAAAAGGAATTATCTTCTGTTCCATCTCCGAAGCTATTCAGGAGCATCCAGACTTGGTCAAAAAATATTTAGGCACGGTCGTCCCTCCCAAAGACAACTTCTACGCGGCTTTAAACTCAGCGGTTTTTTCGGACGGGTCGTTTTGTTACATCCCCAAAGGGGTCCGATGCCCGATGGAGTTGTCCACCTATTTTAGAATCAACCAGGCCGGTACCGGTCAGTTTGAGCGTACCTTGGTAATTGCCGATCAGAGCAGTTATGTGAGTTATCTCGAAGGCTGTACCGCCCCCTCACGTGACGAAAACCAATTGCACGCAGCCGTAGTTGAGTTGATTGCACTAGACGAGGCCGAGATTAAATATTCGACTGTACAAAACTGGTTTCCGGGAAACAAAGAGGGCAAGGGAGGTGTTTATAATTTTGTAACCAAAAGAGGGATTTGCCACAAACGGTCAAAAATATCCTGGACCCAAGTCGAAACCGGTTCAGCAGTAACCTGGAAATACCCCTCTTGTATTCTAAAGGGCGATCATGCGGTGGGCGAATTTTATTCCATTGCAGTGACCAATAACTTTCAGCAAGCCGATACGGGTACCAAGATGATTCACCTAGGTAAAAACACCCGAAGTACCATTATCTCCAAAGGGATTTCGGCCGGTAAATCACAAAACAGCTACCGTGGCTTGGTGCAAATCAGCCCCCGCGCCAAAAATGCCCGGAATTTTTCACAATGCGACTCCCTGTTGATGGGCAACGATTGCGGTGCCCATACGTTTCCCTATATCGAAACCAAAAACAACACCGCCCAAATCGAACACGAAGCAACAACCAGTAAAATTGGCGAAGACCAAATATTTTATTGCAACCAGCGGGGAATTGACACCGAAAAGGCCATTGCCCTGATTGTCAATGGTTTTAGCAAAGAAGTGTTGAATAAGCTGCCCATGGAGTTTGCCATCGAAGCACAAAAATTATTAGAAATATCCCTCGAAGGTTCGGTGGGGTAAAAGCCTATACGATATGTTAACCATAGAAAATTTACACGCCCAAGTTGAGGGCAAAAAAATACTCAAAGGCATTGATTTAGATATCAAAGCTGGTGAAGTTCACGCCATAATGGGGCCCAATGGCTCCGGAAAAAGCACCCTCTCCTCTGTGATTGCAGGGAACGAAGATTTTGAAACCACTCAAGGCACCATGCTGCTTAAGGGTGAGGACCTCAGTGAATTGAGCCCCGAAGAACGCGCACACCGAGGGGTCTTTTTGTCTTTTCAATATCCGGTCGAAATCCCAGGGGTATCGGTCACTAATTTTATCAAAACGGCCATCAATGCCAACCGAAAGGCGCAGGGACTCGAAGATATGCCTAGTAACCAGATGCTAAAGAAAATCCGCGAAAAGGCCAAATTGCTCGACATTGATTCCAAATTTTTGTCGCGCTCTCTGAACGAAAGCTTTTCGGGAGGAGAAAAAAAGCGCAACGAAATTTTTCAAATGGCCATGCTCGAACCTCAGTTAGCTATTCTTGACGAAACCGATTCTGGACTCGATATCGATGCGCTCAAAATTGTAGCCAACGGGGTCAACAAACTGCGAAGCAAAGACAATGCCATTGTGGTCATCACGCACTATCAAAGACTTTTGGAGTATATAGTACCTGATTTTGTCCATGTGTTGTTCGATGGTAAAATTGTCAAATCAGGGACCAAAGAACTGGCCCAAGAACTCGAGGCCAAAGGCTATGACTGGATCAAAAAAGAAACGGTAGGATAGATGGAACTCAAGGACAAACTGCTCGACTCTTTTATCGCCTTTGAGGAAGACTTTGTATTGGACGAAGAACTCCACCAAAAGCGTATCGATGCGCTAAAGATTTTTGAGTCCAAAGGCTTTCCGACCAAAAAAATTGAAGGTTGGAAATACACTTCACTGGAACGCCTCTTACAAAAAGATTACATCCTTTTTTCAAAAAGTGAAAATTGCATTGATTACAAAGACGTAAAAAAATATTTTTTATACGACGTGGACACCTACAAGATTGTTTTTATCGATGGTGTTTACAGCCCTTTTTTGTCCGATACAACCCATGATGGAATCGATGCCTGTTTGATGTCTGCTGCACTGACCAAGCCCAAATACCGGGATTTGGTCAATCGATACTTTAATAAAATCGCCGACTCCCAGGACAGCATGACGGCGCTGAACACTTCGTTTACCAAAGAAGGAGCCTATATCTATATCCCCAAAAATACCGTGGCGCAAAAACCCATTGAAGTGGTCCACTTTGCCACCGGAAATGAACAGGCTCTTTGGTTACAACCCCGTAATTTGATTGTCGTAGATCAAAATGCACAAGTACAAATTATTGAACGGCATCAAAGCTTAAAGCCACATGAACTGGTCACCAACAGTGTGACAGAAATTTACGCTCATCAGGAGGCTTATGTCGATTACTATAAATTACAGACAATACTTATATCGCCCAGGAAAAACAAAGCAACGTCAGCGTGCATACGTTTTCTTTTGGGGGTAAGTTGATTCGTAACAACCTTAATTTTTACCACAAGGGAGAACACCTAAATTCGACCCTTAAAGGAGTAACGATTTTACAGGAGCAGCAGCATGTAGATCACTATACCTTGGTGCACCATGCCCATCCCCATTGCGAAAGCCATCAGGATTATAAAGGGGTGTTTAGTGATCGATCTACTGGAGTGTTTAATGGCAAAATTTTTGTGGACAAAATCGCCCAAAAAACCAATGCCTTTCAACAAAACAACAATATATTGTTGGACGATAAAACGACGGTAAATACCAAGCCTCAATTGGAGATTTTTGCCGATGATGTCAAGTGTTCACACGGCTGTACCATCGGACAGCTCGACGAAGAGGCCTTGTTTTATCTTCGATCACGCGGGATTCCTCGCAAGGAGGCCAAAGCCTTGTTGACCTACGCCTTTGCCAACAACGTTTTGGAAAGTGTGCAGCTTCCTGCACTGAAAAAACGCATCAACCATTTGATTGCTTCAAAGCTCGGGGTTAACTTAGGTTTTGATTTATAAGCAATGATCGATGTCGCCCGTATTCGTGAGGATTTTCCAATCCTTAAAAGGAAGGTCAATAACCAACCGTTGGTTTATTTTGACAATGCCGCTACCTCACAAACCCCTACTTGTGTGATTGATGCCATAGTTGATTATTACGCACGCTACAATGCCAACATCCACCGTGGGGTTCATGCCCTGAGTCAAGAAGCCACCGATGCTTACGAACAAGCACGACAAAAAATCCAAAAACATTTTAACGCCTTACATCCCCACGAAATCATTTTTACTTCTGGGACAACCAATGCGATCAATATCGTCGCTGCGGGCTATCAAGCCTTGTTGGTCCCGGGTGACGAGCTTTTGGTTTCGGCCATGGAGCACCATTCCAATATCGTGCCCTGGCAAATGCTTTGTGAAAAAACAGGTGCAAAACTCAAAGTGATTCCGATGTTGCCCGATGGGACGTTAGATCTAGCCGCATACAAAAGCCTCTTGACCCCAAACACCCGTTTGGTTTTTGTCAATCATGTTTCCAATGCGCTTGGGACCATCAACCCCATAGAATCATTGATAGTTGAGGCGCATACGGTGGGTGCAAAAATATTAATCGACGGGGCGCAAGCTGCACCGCACATCGAAACCGACCTCCAAGCGTTGGACGTAGATTTCTATGTTACATCGGCACACAAAATGTGTGGACCTACCGGGGTAGGAATTTTATATGGAAAAACCGACCTCCTAAACGCCTTACCGCCATATCAGGGAGGGGGTGAAATGATCGCCACTGTGAGTTTTGAAAAGACGACCTACGCCGATTTGCCCCATAAATTTGAAGCTGGAACCCCCAATATCGCTGGCGGCATTGCCTTTGGAGCAGCTATTGATTATATCCATTCGATCGGTCTGAACCACATTGCAGCCTACGAACAAGAATTACTCCACTACGCAACCGACCAACTTTCCCAAATACCAGGCTTAAAAATATACGGTCAGGCCCCCCATAAAACTGCGGTAATTTCATTCAATATAGGAGAAATTCACCCCTATGACATCGGAACAATTTTGGACAAAATGGGAATTGCTGTGCGAACTGGACAACACTGTACACAACCCATCATGGACTATTATCAGATTCCCGGAACCGTGCGTGCCTCCTTTAGCTTTTACAATACCAAAGAAGAGATCGATCGGCTGGTTGCTGCGGTGAAAAAAGCCCAAATGATGTTAGAATAAATGGTTAAATTGCTACAATGAGCATCGCTGAAATACAAGAAGAAATTAACGAAGAGTTCTCTTTTTTTGAGGACTGGATGCAGCGTTATGAGCATATGATTGAGTTGGGAAAATCCCTGCCCCTGATTGACCCAGAGCACAAAACAGAAGAAAATATCATCAAAGGCTGTCAAAGCAAAGTTTGGCTACATGCCGCTTTAGAAGACGGACTTTTGGTTTTTAGGGCCGATAGCGATGCCATCATTACCAAAGGTATCATCGCCTTACTGATACGGGTGTATTCACATCAAACCCCTGACGCTATTTTAGCCTCCAACACCGAGTTTATTGATCAAATCGGACTCAAAGAACATTTGTCTCCCACCCGTGCCAACGGTTTACTGTCCATGATCAAACAAATGAAACTCTACGCCATCGCTTATCAAACACAACGTAATTAATTTGCTATGTCCACCACCAATCCACAAGAATTAGGCG
>RFYP01000091.1 GCA_009921175.1 Flavobacteriia bacterium
GGTCGCTACACAGGCCCCACAACCGATACAGGTCGCGGCATCAAAGGCGCGGTCGGCATCGTGCTTGTCGATGGGGATGGCATTGGCATCCTGGGTGTTCCCCGAGGTGTTGACACTGACAAACCCTCCCGCTTGTTGGATACGGTCAAAAGCCGAACGGTCCACAACCAGGTCTTTGATCACCGGAAATGCATTGGCGCGAAAAGGTTCAATGGTGATGGTGTCTCCGTCCTTAAACTTGCGCATATGCAATTGGCAGGTAGTCACCAGGCGGTCGGGACCATGCGCTTCTCCGTTGATAAACATAGAACACATACCACAAATACCCTCTCGGCAATCGTGGTCAAAGGCCACGGGATCTTCCCCCTTTTGGATGAGCTGTTCGTTTAGGACATCCATCATTTCTAAAAAAGACATATCCGGCGACACGGCATCGATGGGATAAGTCACCATTTTTCCCGGTGCTTCGGCATTGGCTTGACGCCAGATTTTAAGGGTCAATTTCATCGGTTCGCTTATTTGTATGAACGGGTTTTTACTTCAATTTCTTCGTAGTTCAGGGCCTCTTTATGGAGTTTGGCCTTGGCGGGTTCACCCTGGTGTTCCCAGGCCGAAACAAAGGTAAAGCCTTTGTCATCTCTTAGGGCTTCGCCCTCGGGGGTTTGGCTTTCTTCTCGGAAATGCCCCCCACAAGACTCGGTGCGTTCCAGGGCGTCTTTGGCAAAGAGCTCGCCCAGTTCGAGGAAGTCGGCTACACGACCGGCTTTGGCCAGCTGTTCGTTGTATTCGTTGGCTGTACCCGGGACGTGTACGTTTTTATAAAAATCCTCTCGTAGGGCTTTGATTTCACTTAGGGCTTCTTTTAGGCCTTTTGCGTTACGCGACATACCGCATTTGTCCCACATGATTTTACCCAGGCGTTTGTGGTAGTAGTCCACAGAGTTTTTACCCTTGTTGCCCAAAAAGGCGTTAAGCTGGTCGGCCACGGCTTTTTCGGCCGCCTCAAATTCGGAACTCGTGGTGTCGATGGCTCCGGTACGGATATCGTTGGATAAATAGTCACCAATGGTGTAGGGTAAGACAAAATAGCCGTCGGCCAAGCCTTGCATCAAGGCCGAAGCCCCTAGGCGGTTGGCCCCGTGGTCGGAGAAGTTGGCTTCGCCAATGGCATAACAGCCGGGGATGGTCGTCATCAGGTTATAATCGACCCATACACCGCCCATGGTATAATGTACCGCCGGATAAATCATCATCGGGGTTTCATAGGGGTTTTGATCGACAATTTTTTCATACATCTGAAACAAGTTTCCGTATTTGGCACGGACCACATCTTGGCCTAGCTTTTTGACCAAGGCCGCGTCGTTTTCATCCAAGCCTTTAACATGGGCCTGTTCTTTGCCATAGCGTTCGATTGCCGAGGCAAAATCCAGGTAAACGGCTTCGCCAGTGGTGTTGACCCCAAAACCGGCATCGCAACGTTCTTTGGCTGCACGCGAGGCAACATCCCGAGGAACAAGGTTTCCAAAGGCCGGATAGCGCCGTTCGAGGTAGTAGTCACGATCTTCTTCAGCGATTTCGGTGGGTTTTAAACGACCTTCGCGAATGGCTTTGACATCCTCTAATTTTTTGGGAACCCAGATACGCCCATCGTTACGCAACGATTCGGACATCAAGGTGAGTTTGGATTGGTGGTCGCCCGAAACGGGGATACAGGTGGGGTGGATTTGGGTAAAACACGGATTGGCAAAATAGGCCCCGCGTTTGTGAATTTTCCAAGCGGCTGACACGTTAGACCCCATGGCGTTGGTGGACAGGAAGAAAACATTTCCGTATCCGCCAGAGGCAATCACTACGGCATGTGCCCCATGACGCTCCAACGCACCGGTGACTAGGTTTCGGGCGATGATGCCCCGGGCTTTTCCATCGACCAGGACAAGGTCCATCATTTCGTGGCGGTTGTACATTTTGATTTTTCCACGACCAATCTGGCGGTTCATCGCCGAGTAGGCCCCCAACAAAAGTTGTTGACCGGTTTGCCCCTTGGCATAAAACGTTCTAGAGACCAGTACCCCACCAAATGAGCGGTTGTCGAGCAAGCCGCCATAGTCTCGCGCAAAGGGGACTCCCTGCGCAACACATTGGTCGATGATATTAGCAGATACTTCGGCCAAACGATAGACATTGGCCTCCCGAGAGCGGTAGTCGCCCCCTTTGATCGTGTCATAGAATAGGCGATAGGTCGAATCGCCATCGCCTTGGTAGTTTTTGGCTGCATTGATCCCTCCCTGGGCGGCAATGGAGTGCGCCCGACGTGGGGAGTCTTGAAAACAAAAGGTTTTTACATTATACCCCAACTCCGCCAAGGTAGCCGAAGCCGAAGCACCGGCCAATCCCGTTCCTACCACGATCACATCGATCAGTCGTTTGTTGGCCGGGCTGACCAGGTTGATATTGCTTTTATGGTTGGTCCACTTTTCGGCCAGCGGGCCCTGTGGTATTTTAGCGTCTAATGTTCCCATACTATAAGGCGTTGAGGTGGTGATAAAGTGCGATAAAGATGAATCCCAATGGAATCACTACCGCAAAAGCACGTGTGATTTTTTGTAGGGCCGGTGAATATTTGTTGTTGACCCCCAAGGACTGAAAAGAGGAGTTAAACCCGTGCAAAAGGTGTAGGGCCAAAAAGACAAAAGACAAACTGTATAGCCCAACACGCACTGGACTGTGAAATTTATGCACCAGTTCTTCGTAATAGCGGTTGGGGTCTTCGGGCAATACGTCGATGTATTTGTAGCTGATTTCCGGCACCCAAAAGTCATAAAAATGTAGTCCCAAAAAGGACAAAATGACCACTCCCGATAAGATCATATTGCGCGACATCCAACTGGCGTTGGCACTTCCTTTGTAGTTGCCGTATTTGGCGTGGCGCGCACTGCGGTTTTGCAGCTCCAAGACAAACCCCATCACAAAGTGATAGATGACCCCAAAAATCAATACCGGCTGCAATACAAATTGAACCAGTGGATTGGTGCCCATAAAATGGGACAGACTGTTAAAGGTCTTGGCACCAAATACCGACGAAAAGTTGATGGTAAAATGCTGCAGCAAAAAGACGACTAAAAATAGTCCCGACAGCGCCATCGTTACTTTTCTAAAAATGGATGAAGTTGACATAGCGATAAATTCAATTCTTGTGTAAAATTAGGGCATAAACCCTTGAGGACAAATTTATCCGCTTACTTTTTTGGGGCTTCTTCCAAAAACAAAGGACAAAGATTCTGGTTGTTGAACCTTTGTCCTTTGGAAGGTGATTTTTTTACTAAATCGTTAAACAAAAAAAATCACTTAACCTCGACCCTTGTTTTAGCGGTGGCCTCACCCGATCGAACGGTCAGCGTATAGAGACCTTTGGGTAAGTAGGTAACACCATTTTCAGCGGCCTTGAGGGGGTTCTTTTTGTTTTTTTTGCGCCAGGCGTTCTGACCTTGCGGACTCACGCTTAAATCATAGGGCAGCAGGTTAATGCCCGCATCGAGTTGTCCAGTCATTTGATAAAGGGACAATCCGGTTTCAGTTTGAATTTCGGCCGTGTAATTCCCTCGCCCCTTGGCCCAGAGGGTAAAGGTTGTTTCAGGGGCACGGGCCTCACTCCAAGGGCTGCGTTTGCGCCCCCAGTAGGGGCTGTAGCGTGTAGAGGGGCTGTCAAATAGATGCATGTCCTTGGCCAAAAGACGTTCGTCGCACGCTTGAAGGGGGGCGATATCGGCAATATAAATCGAGCGTCCGTGGGTGCCCACGACCAAATGTTTGGCTTCGGGTTGAATTACCAAGTCGTGTACCGCTACCGTATTAAGGCCAGCATCAAAGGCCTCCCATTGATGACCTCCGTCTAAACTCACATAGACCCCATGGTCATTTCCCAGATAGAGCAACTTTTCGTTTACAGGATCTTCCCGTAGTACATTCACGGGTGAAGCAGGGAGGTTGTTGGCGATGGCGGTCCAGGTGGCTCCGCGGTCTTCACTGAGATAGACATAGGCCGTAAAATCGTCCCAACGGTATCCGTTAAGGGTAGCATA
>RFYP01000092.1 GCA_009921175.1 Flavobacteriia bacterium
CCGTGTTGCCCCGGTTGGATCACATCCATTATATGACTGTCACACAATACCGCCGATACAGGATAGGTACCTGCACTGAGAGCTTTCCCCAAAATGAGTAAGTCTGGACGGATATAAGTTTCTTTTTGGCGCTCACAAGCACCTGCACAACTACAGTCTCCACAAACAGCCAACAAGGCTCCCGTACGTCCGATACCGGTTTGAATTTCATCGGCAATCAACAGGGCGTTGTATTGGGTACACAAGGCCCGTGCTCCTCGGATAAAATCGGTGTCGGGAGTATAAACACCTGCTTCACCCTGGATGGGTTCAACCAAAAAGCCGACCACATTGGGGTAGGCTTTGAGGGTAGCTTCTAAAGCGGCTAAATCGTTGTAGGGAATTGAGATAAACCCGGGGGTATGCGGACCAAAATGGTCTTTAGACCCGGGATCGGATGAAAAAGAAATGATGGTCGTTGTACGCCCGTGAAAATTGTTATTACACACAATGATTTGTGCCTGATTTTCGGGCACACCCTTGTGGAGGTAGCCCCATTTACGGGTAATCTTGATGGAGGTTTCTACCCCTTCGGCCCCGGTATTCATCGGCAACAAACGCTCAAACCCAAAAAACTGGGTTGTAAACTCCATATAATCCCCCAACTTATTGTTGTGAAACGCACGGGAGGTCAAGGTTAGGGTCGCCGCTTGTTCTTGCAAGGTCTTGACGATCTCCGGATGGCAATGCCCTTGGTTGACTGCCGAATAGGCCGACAAAAAATCGTAGTATTGCTTGCCGTCCACGTCCCAAAGGAATACCCCCGACCCTTTGGCCAGTACAACAGGCAACGGATTGTAGTCGTGAGCACCGTATTCTTTTTCTTGATTTAAATAGTATTGGGCTAGTGAAGCTTGTTTTGTGTCCATAATGTTTTATTTATAACAATCTATTTCTCTTTTGTGATAAATTTAAGAAAAAAAAGACAAGTAATCGTAGGGCTCAGCCATTATTTATTGACAATTTTATTCGATGAAAAAATTAAACAGCCGGACTCCATACCATAAAATTCTATAGTATTTTTGGGGCATGCCAAGAAAATTCAAAGCGCAGACTTTTGAGCAGCTGCAGGTTGTTGACATTTCGGCCAAAGGAGCCGGGGTAGCCAAAACGGCAACGGGTCAGGTGCTTTTTGTTCCGGGGGTCATCCCGGGGGATCTGATCACCGCCACAGCCTATAAAAAAAGGAAAGGTGTACTGGAGGCCAAACTCCAACGCATCGAAAAACCATCACCCGATCGCATCACACCGGTTTGCAGCTACTTTGGTAACTGTGGGGGTTGTAAATGGCAAAACATGGCCTACCCTGCGCAGTTGGCTTTTAAACAAAATATTGTGCAACAAAATCTCTATAAAATTGGGCATATCACCCCCGAAGAGACCTTGCCCATTAAAGGAGCCAAAGCGGATTATTTTTATCGGAACAAGATGGAATTTTCTTTTTCCAACCAACGTTGGCTCTCGCCCAGTGAAATTGAGGGAAGCGATCCCATAGAAAGTAAAAATGGTCTCGGATTTCATAAGCCGGGGCTTTGGGATAAGGTCGTTGACATCCACAAATGCCATTTGCAAGCCGACCCCTCCAATGCCATCCGAAACCGTATCAAAGCCTATGCTGAAGAAAAAGGATTGGCTTTTTTTGACCCCAAAAATCAAGCGGGCTTTTTACGCAGCCTGATGATTCGATTGACCAGCACGGGTGAAGTAATGGTGTTACTTCAATTTTTTAAAGAAAATCAAGCAGAAAGAACCGCCCTGCTCGGTATGTTGCAGAAAGAATTTCCGGCCATTAAATCGTTGTTGTACTGCATCAACAACAAAGGCAACGATAGCATATACGACCAAACGATTGACTGTTTTCACGGACGTCCCTATATCGTGGAAAAAATGGGAGCGCTTGAATTTGAAATTACCGCCAAGTCCTTTTATCAAACCAATTCAACACAGGCGGAAGCACTCTATCAAATCGCTGCAGATTTTGCCGGTTTACAAGGCGATGAAACGGTCTATGACCTCTATACCGGAACCGGGACCATTGCCCAATTTATCGCCCATCAATGTCAAAAAGTGGTGGGAATAGAAGCCGTAGAAGAGGCGGTAGAGGCCGCACGTAAAAATGCCCAACGCAACAAGATTGAGAATGCGATTTTTGAAGCCGGCGATATGAAGGTGTGTTTTGACGATGACTTTATCCAACGACATGGCCCTGCCGATGTGGTCATCACTGACCCCCCGCGAGACGGGATGCATCCCAAGGTTGTGGAACAACTTTGTAATATCGCGCCAAAAAAAATCGTCTATGTCAGTTGCAACAGTGCAACACAAGCACGAGATCTGGCGTTGCTGTCTAGCCATTACAAGGTCGCTCGGTCCCAGGCCGTGGATATGTTTCCGCAAACCCATCATGTAGAAAATGTTGTACTTTTACTACGACGATGAAAAACAGCCATCCCTTTCTTTTTCTCTTCATAGTCAGCAGCTGCTTGTTGTGGTTTACCCAATGTGAAAAAGATGACATCTGTGTCGAGGGAACCCCGGGAACTCCCAGGTTGGTATTTGATTTTTATGATGTTGAAAATCCGGAAACATTAAAAGATCCGGGCAATTTTGCCCTCACTGCCGTGGCAACAAGCACGACCATCGAACTCGGCAGTGGGCCTTATACCCTCCCCCTGCGCAACGATCAAGATTTTACCCAATTTACCCTTACCCTCAACCCCGGACAAGAAGACGAAAACCAAGACCTGATACAGATTCAATACCTCCGGGAAGATCAATACATCAACCGCGCCTGTGGTTTTCGCGCCGTATATACTCTCAACCCAAATGCTCTGGTGCATTTGGACGATCCCGAGCCGTGGATCAAAGGATTTTATATCATAGAAACAACCGTTACCGATGAAACAGTGGTCCATTTGGCTTTGCTGCATTAGCCTTTCGCTTCCCATGAGTTGGGGGCAGCAAACCCAACCCATAGACAGTACTGCTCAGGATGCGGTAAAACCTCCTGCACCTCTTGCCCTGCGTTTTGGAGTCGATCTCTCACGCCCCCTTCGTGCCCAACTTGACAGCGACTTTAAAGGATTTGAATTGGTCGGAGACCTTAAAGTCTATAACGACCTGTATGTCGCCTTGGAACTCGGGAATGAAACCCGAACCCAACAATCCGAGCAAATCAATTTTACCAGCGAGGGAAACTACCTCAAACTGGGAATTGACTACAATATGTACGACAATTGGGTCGGCATGAACAACCAGGTATATATCGGTTTGCGCTTGGGCAATAGCCTTCACCAACAAACGGTCAACAGTTATACCCTCTACACCACCCATCATTTTTGGCCCGAATCACCGGTGACCAACAGCAATGCCACGAGAACCTATACTGATCTCAATGCGCAATGGGTCGAGGTGTTGGCCGGTATCAAAGTCCAGGTGTTACACAATATCTATTTGGGGCTCAGTGTGCGTATGCACCGCCTTTTAAGTCAAAAACAACCGGAGAATTTTAACAACCTCTATGTCCCCGGATTTAACAAAGTCACTGACGAAAACAACTTTGGCGTTGGGTTTAATTATACCCTGACCTACTCCATTCCCATTCGTATTGGCAAACGCTAAGGCAATTCTAAGGCTTGGGCGTTTGTTTATGCAACTTTTTGGTTCCGCTATAGATGGGAAAATGGGCCAGGCGAGTTTCGAGCTTTCCGTTAAATAATCGAATTTTTTGCTTTGGGCTTAGGCCCAAAAACTTTAAGGCTTCCAAATTAGAACTAATCACCCAGGCATCGGTATTGAGGTACTGCTGTTTAAAAGTATCACCCATCTGGCGGTAAAGGCTTTCGATATCGCCTTCGAGTCGGGTACCATAGGGCGGATTTGTCATCAAAAACAACTTTGCATCACCGGATTTTTCGGAATGGAAAAAGTTTTTGCGTTCAACGTGAATAAAATCTTCGAGGGCGGCTTGCTTTATATTTTCTTGGGCTTTACGCACGGCCGATGGGGCCTTGTCAAACCCGGTGATGGCCACCGAT
>RFYP01000093.1 GCA_009921175.1 Flavobacteriia bacterium
CCGATTTCGTGTTCAGCCACGGGTTTACCGGAAATAAATTTTTCTAGCTTTTCGATATCCTTATAGGCATAAAAGGCCAAACAATGGCCCTCACCTCCATCACGTCCAGCGCGGCCCGTTTCTTGGTAATAACTTTCAATACTTTTGGGAATATCGTGGTGGATCACAAAACGCACATCGGGTTTGTCAATTCCCATACCAAAGGCGATGGTGGCTACAATCACCTCGCATTCTTCGTTTAGAAACCGGTCTTGATTATTCACCCTGGTTTTGGCGTCGAGTCCCGCATGATAGGGCAAGGCATTGATGCCGTTTACTTGTAGGGTCTCGGCTAGGGCTTCGACTTTTTTTCTGGAAAGGCAATATACGATACCCGACTTGCCCGGGCGGGTTTTGATAAACTTGATGATGTCCGAATCAACCTGTTGGGTTTTGGTCCGAACTTCATAGTAGAGGTTGGGGCGATTAAACGAGTCTTTAAACACCTTAGCCCCTTGAATCCCCAGGTTTTTGATGATGTCGTCTTGCACCTTTTCGGTCGCAGTGGCGGTCAGGGCGATGATTGGTATATCCAAAGCAATCTGATTCATCACCGGGCGAATCGTGCGGTAATCGGGCCTAAAGTCATGCCCCCATTCTGAGATACAATGGGCTTCGTCGATGGCTAGAAAGGAAAGTTTGACCGATTTAAAAAAATCGATGTTGTCTTTTTTATTGAGTGATTCTGGGGCGACATACAGCAATTTGGTTACTCCCCTTTTGATGTCTTGTTTGACCCTTTGAATTTCTGTTTTGGTCAAAGACGAGTTGAGTACATGGGCAATGCCCGGCTCATCACCGATTCCCCGCAGGGTATCCACTTGATTTTTCATCAGGGCAATTAGGGGAGAAATCACTAAAGCTGTCCCCTCTTTCATCAAAGCCGGGAGTTGATAGCACATAGATTTACCCCCACCCGTAGGCATTATAACAAAGCAGTTTTGATCGTTCAAAACCTCCTGAATGACGGCTTCTTGTTTTCCCTTAAAAGCAGTAAACCCAAAATATTTTTTTAGGGAGGCAAGGATGTTTTCTCTTTCACTCAATCTCAAAAAAATTTTATTTTTTGCTTAAGTTTGTACTAACAATATACTCAATCTTCCTCATATAGTTGATACTTTCGCTTGAAAAATAAAACAAGAATTCTTCACGTAGCTCAAAACACCTTAACCATCGAGCATCAGGCCATTGAAAAACTCAAAGCACAGTTGGACGATGTTTTTTACGAAGCAGTACTAAAAATCCATCAAAGCGGCGGACGCCTGATCGTGACCGGGGTAGGCAAAAGTGCCTTAATCGCGACCAAGATTGTCGCCACGCTCAATTCGACCGGAACACCGTCTATATTTATGCATGCTGCAGATGCGGTTCATGGGGATTTGGGGATCATTCAAAAAGGCGATATCGTACTTTGCTTGTCCAAAAGTGGCAATACGGAAGAAATCAAGGTCTTGGTTCCTTTTATCCGCAAAGCCGGTAATTTGTTGATTGGGGTTACTGCCGATCCCTCATCCTTTTTAGGGACTTCCTCCGATTTGTGTTTGCACACCCCCGTTGACCAAGAGGCTTGCCCCCACAACCTCGCCCCCACAACGAGTACCACCCTGCAATTGGCCCTGGGCGATGCCTTGGCCATGTGCCTACTCGATTTAAAAGATTTTAATGCCGTAGATTTTGCCAAATACCACCCTGGGGGTAGCCTGGGTAAAAAGCTCTACCTCAAGGTCGATGACCTTTTAAAACACCACGACAAACCACAGGTTAAGGCGACTTCATCCATCAAAGCGGTGATTCAAGAAATCACCGAAAAGCGTTTGGGTGCAACCGCCGTGATGGACGGTCAAAAAGTAGTTGGAATCATAACCGATGGCGATTTGCGCCGTATGCTTGAAAACACACCCGTATTTACCGATTTACAAGCCCAAGACATCATGACCCCAAACCCCAAAACCATTGACCACCAGCAGCTTGCTGTCGATGCCCTCAGCCAGATGGAAAGCATTAAAATCAATCATTTTGTGGTGACCAATGCCCATGGGGATTACCAAGGAATTGTCCATATTTTAGATTTTATAAGAGAAGGAATTCGATCATGAAAAACACCGATGAAATGTCTTTCTTAGACCACCTCGAAGAACTGCGGTGGCATTTAATTCGATCAACTCTGGCGATTCTGATTGTGGCTTCGGTGGCTTTTGTGATGAAGGACTTTATATTTAACTACCTGATCTTTGGGCCTAAAAAAATTGACTTTGTTACCTACCGTTGGTTTTGCTCCATCTCCGAGGCCCTAGGACAAGGAAATAGCTTTTGTATCACCGAAATGCCGTTTCGTATTCAAAGCCGCACCATGGCTGGACAATTTTCGGCCCACCTCTGGACTTCCATATTGGCAGGATTTATAGTCGCCTTTCCTTATATCATCTTTGAATTTTGGCGGTTTATCAGTCCCGGACTCCTAGACCGTGAGCGTAAACATGCCCGCGGGTTTATATTTATGGCGTCCCTTTTGTTTTTTATCGGTGTGCTCTTTGGCTACTATATCGTAACGCCATTATCCATTAACTTTTTGGGGAATTATACCGTAAGCAACGAAATCTTTAACGACTTCGATTTAAGTAGTTATATTGGGCTATTACGTGCTTCTGTACTGGCTTCAGGGCTTATTTTTGAATTGCCCATTATCATTTATTTCTTGTCCCAAATTGGTGTGGTGACTCCAGAGTTTTTACGAAAAAACAGAAAATTTGCCTTGGTGATTGTCCTCAGCCTTTCGGCCATCATCACCCCTCCCGATATCGCAAGCCAAATTATTGTGAGCATTCCGATACTTATTTTGTACGAAGTGAGTATTTTTATTTCCAGATTTGTCGTCAGACGTCAGCAAAAAGCATTGCAATGAAACCCAATCCCGTCGAAACGTTTAATGCCTACAGAACCAAAATGAATGAGAAAATTTTGGCTTCTGATTCCCGTACAATCAAGCGTATTTTTAACCTCGATGCCAACACCTTTAAGGCAGGGGCTCTGGATGCACAAACCAAAGAACTTTTGGGCTTGGTAGCTTCGACAGTTTTGCGTTGTGACGATTGTATCAAATACCATTTGGGCAAATGCCACGAGCTTAAAATTGAAAAAGCGGCCGTTTTTGAAACCCTAGAAATCGCAACGCTAATCGGGGGAACCATCGTGATTCCGCACCTGAGAAAAGCCTATGAATATTGGGAATGCCTTGAAGACAATTCTGCCTTATGATCTTACGCGCCGAACATATCGAAAAATCCTACCGGGGGCGAAAAGTCGTCAAAGGCATCTCGATCGAAGTAGAACAAGGGCAAATTGTCGGCCTATTGGGCCCTAATGGGGCGGGTAAAACCACCAGTTTTTATATGATTGTTGGTTTGATAAAACCCAACGGAGGTTCCATTTATTTAGACGATATGGACATCACCCAATTTCCGATGTACAAACGAGCGCAAAATGGCATTGGGTATTTGGCCCAAGAGGCATCTGTTTTCCGAAAACTCAGTGTGGAGGACAATATTCGGAGCGTCTTACAATTGACCACCCTTAGTAAAAGTGCGCAAAAAGAAAAAACCGAAGCCCTACTCGAAGAGTTTGGACTGACCCATATTCGTAAAAACCGGGGAGATCTCCTCTCGGGGGGCGAACGCCGACGTACCGAAATCGCCCGAGCCCTGGCCACAGACCCCAAGTTTGTCTTACTCGACGAGCCCTTTGCCGGGGTCGATCCGGTAGCCGTAGAAGACATTCAACGGATAGTAGCCCTGCTTAAGCAAAAAAATATAGGCATCCTGATTACCGATCACAACGTCCAAGAAACCCTGGCCATTACCGACAAGACTTTTTTAATGTTCGAAGGTTCCATCCTTAAAGCAGGAACCCCCGAAGTACTTGCACAAGACGAAATGGTCCGCAAGGTGTATTTGGGTCAAAATTTTGAATTGCGAAAAAAGAAGCTAGACTTTAGTAGCTAAGGCTTAGTCCCTCG
>RFYP01000094.1 GCA_009921175.1 Flavobacteriia bacterium
ACGGATGGTACCAATGGCCCCTCCACGCACCTGTTCCAACAGACTGAGGTATTTTTGTTGGTAGTGACGTTGAAGCCCCACCACTACATTGAGTTTTTTGGCTTGGGCCGCCTTGGCGGTTTCCAGAACTTTTCGAATACCCACGGGGTCTGTTGCTACGGGCTTTTCCATAAAAACATGTTTGTCTTGGGCGATGGCATATTCAAAATGGTAGGGACGAAAACCGGGCGGAGTCGTCAAAATCACCACATCGGCCAGGTCGATGGCCTTGCGGTAGGCATCAAAGCCCACAAAGCGGTTTTTCTCTTTGACCGAAATGGTCTTTTCCCCCTCAAAATGCTCTTGAATGGCCTTAAGGCTGCCTTCCAAACGGTCGGCAAAAGCATCGGCCATGGCCACCAATTCTACGTTGGGATCGGCGGTAAGTGCTTGTACTGCAGCACCCGACCCGCGGCCACCACAGCCCACCAGGGCCAGTTTAAGTTTCTTTTCGCCAAATCCGTGGACCATTGCGTCCATAGACATAGGGGCAGTCAATAGACCACCGGTTGCAAGAGCAGAAGTTTTGATAAAGGTTCTGCGTGACGGTTGATTGTTGGTTGTATCCATAGGTTTATTATTGTGTATTTTCATTCCAATAGGTGTGTTGTTCGTCCACCGTAGGGGTTTTTACAGGTCGTACCACCCGAAAGCCCACAAAAGGGGCATCGGTGTGCCACCATTTACTTTTAGGGATCTGGGGGTCCCGTTGTTTCCATTTTTTGGAAGAGCCTCGCCGGGCGGCACTTCGTAAACTGCGCGGGCTATCCATCCACGATCCACCTCGTACTACCCGGGGGTAGGTTTGGGTAGGCACCACAAAGGGGTTGTCCGTAGCTTGTCCCTTTCGAGTCTGATAGGTGGACGTTGCATAGGCATCCAGTGTCCATTCGGCTACATTGCCATGCATATCGTAAAGCCCCCAGAGGTTCGGTTTTTTTTGTCCTACTTTTTGATAGGCATCCCCGGCATTGTCGGCAAACCAGGCATAGTCACCTAAATCTTCAGGCTTGTCCCCAAACGAATAGGCGGTGGTTGTCCCTGCTCGGCAAGCATATTCCCACTCAGCTTCAGTGGGTAAACGGTAAAAATTACCGGTCATGGCAGATAGCCATTGGCAAAACTTAACGGCAGCCAATTGGGTCATACAAACGGCCGGATAGCCATCGGTACCCATCCCAAAGCTCATGTCAACATAGGGCGTGGTCGCCCCCGAAACACCATCCACGTCCAGGGCTACTTCGGAACCCGTCACCCCTTGTTTTTGATAAACATCCAGTTCACGCTCCATAAAAAGGGTGTACAAATCCCAGCTAATTTCCACTTCGGCCATCCAAAAGGGAGCGATTTGTACGGTGTGCTGGGGGGCCTCATCGGCAAAATGATTTTGTTCTGTTTTGGGACTTCCCATCACAAATTGACCGCCGGGAATGGCGACCATCGTCAAGGTTTTGTCCGTACCCGGAATCGATTGGACATAGTTTTCCTGGCTCCTGCCTATTAGGCTTAATCCCATAAATAAAATGACAAACCGCACCGTTACCTAATTAAAGTTTCAAGGTAGTGATTTTAACTAAAAAAATAAAGCGGCTTAGCCAATTACACCCGATCCCAAAAGTTCATTTTCACGATACCAAGCGACAAACTGTCCGGGGGTAATCGCACTTTGAGGTCGGTCAAAAACCACATAAAGTCCTTGCGAAGTGGGATATAGAGTAGCGGGTTCGAGGGGTTGTCGGTATCGAATACGCGCCTGCACCTCCATCGATTCACCTTCGGGGAGGGCTAAATCTTCCCGTACCCAATGTACGTCTTGCTTGGCCACACGTAATGCTTTACGGTACAGGCCCGGATGATGCGCCCCTTCGCCTACAAAAAGGGTGTTGGTCTGGGTGTCGGTCGCCAAAACAAATAGCGGTTCTGCCGTTCCCCCTACGGCCATTCCCTTGCGTTGACCAATGGTAAAATAATGGGCACCGTCATGGCTTCCCATCAACTTGCCGTCAGTGGCTTGGTAGTGAATGGGGGTCGCCCAATCGCGCCATTGCGCTTCGCCTTCGGCGATGGAGTCTTGGGATTTATGGTATAACGGAGAGCTGGCCGGTATGCTGATGATTGGCCCTTTTTTGGGGGCCAATTGCTGTTTTAAAAAATCGGGTAAACGCACCTTCCCAATAAAGCAAAGCCCCTGGGAGTCTTTTTTTTCGGCAGTCACCAAACCCTGCTCAGCGGCCAAGGCCCGAACTTCACTTTTTTGAAGGTGTCCAATTGGAAACAGCGTACGGGCGAGCTGTTGTTGGGTCAACTGACATAAAAAATAGGATTGGTCTTTGTTGGGGTCAGCCCCACTTAATAACCGATGATGGGTTTTCCCCGCCTGTATTTGAGTATCTTTTTGGCAATAGTGCCCAGTGGCTACATAGTCTGCACCGAGAGACAAGGCAAGATCAAGAAATACCGAAAATTTGATTTCGCGGTTGCATAATACATCGGGGTTGGGGGTACGTCCCGCGGCGTATTCAGCAAACATATAATCGACTATCTTTTCTTTGTAGTCTGCACTGAGATCAACCGTCTGAAAAGCGATGCCCAGTTTATCAGCGACCAACATGGCATCGTTGCTGTCTTCTAACCAAGGGCATTCGGCCGAAAGGGTTACCGAGCTGTCGTGCCAGTTTTTCATAAACAAACCGATCACCTCATAGCCGGCTTGTACCAACAAATAAGCGGCGACACTAGAATCTACCCCACCGGATAAGCCCACAACAACGCGTTCCTTTTTCATGGTGCAAAGGTAGCGGATTTTTTGGGGAGTACGGTTGGGCTATTTACGACCCTGTACACGTTTTTGCTTTTCGGCTTCCTCCATCGCTTTTTGCAAACGAGCAGCAAAACCGCCAGCTTTCTTCGGTTTTTTCTTGTTTTCCTCTATCTGCGCGTGGATGCGTTGATCATCAATGATGTAGTTTTTAATAACCAGCATCAAGATGATTGTCAACAAGTTAGATACAAAATAATACAAACTCAATCCACTGGCGTAGTTGTTAAAGAAAAACAACATCATCAAAGGCATCAGGTACATAATGACTTTCATATTGGGCATACCGGGTTGTTGTGGCATGGGTTGCTGCCCGGTGGTCATACGGGTATAAAAGAAAATCGCGATGGAGGCCAAAATCGGAAACAAACTGATATGATCTCCATAAAAGGGAATGCTAAACGGCAAATCGACGACCGAGTCATAAGAGGACAAGTCATCGGCCCATAAAAAAGGCTGGTTACGAAGGCTATAGGCCACAGGGAAAAAGGTAAACAAGGCAAAAAACACTGGCATCTGCAAGAGGGCTGGTACACAGCCCGACATGGGGTTGGCCCCGGCACGGGTGTAGAGGCTCATAACCTCTTGTTGTTTTTTGACCGCGTCGTTGGCGTATTTTTTATTGATTTCATCCACCTCTGGGCGTAAGACTTTCATCTTGATTTGGGAGACATACGATTTATAGGTGACAGGAGACATGGCCAACCGGACGATAATCGTCAATACGATAATGGCGATACCATGTGGTAGAAAAGAAGCCAAAAAGGCGAACAGAGGTAAAAACAAAAAGCGGTTGATCCACCCAAATATGCCCCAACCCAAGGGGATGGAGTCTTCCAAATTACGTTCATAGGATTTAAGGGTTTTATAATCGGTTGGTCCGTAATAAAACTCCATGGCAACGTTGAGCTCGCCCCCATTCCATACAAGCGGGACGGCTGTTTCATACCGTTTGGTAAACCGCTCCTCCAGGGCTTCTTTTTCACTGAGGTTCTGGGATTTAAGAACCACGGCATCGGCGGTTTGTTTTAACACCAATATCGCGCTAAAAAAGTGTTGTCGAAAAGAAATCCAACGGACGGCATTTTCGGTTTCTTCATCGTCACCGGCCAAACTCAAATAGTCAACCTTGTCGTCGCTATGCCCATAAGTAAGCTCCGTATA
>RFYP01000095.1 GCA_009921175.1 Flavobacteriia bacterium
ATTCGCTACTCTCATCGCCGAATCGCTCCCGAAAACTGGAACGCCCAATGGGAAAAGGATTTTAAAAAAGTCTATGTCGGCGATCACTGCGTGGTTCGGGCACCCTTTCATACTCCCGAAGACAAAGCCTATGAGTTGATCATCAGCCCTAAAATGAGTTTTGGAACCGGTCATCACGAAACCACAGCGCTGATGCTTAGCTACCTTTTGGAAACCGATTGCACGGCTTTAAATGTACTCGACATGGGATCTGGAACTGGGGTACTTGCCATTTTGGCTGCCAAAAAAGGTGCCGCCCAGGTCGATGCCATTGATATTGACCCGTGGTGTTATGAAAATTGTCAAGAAAACACCTTGCTGAATGACATTACAAACGTTACAGCATATCAAGGGGCTGCGGCCGATATTCCGGGACTTTACCCGTTGATTTTGGCCAATATCAACCGCAATATTCTTTTGCAGGATCTTCCGGCCTACGCTCGGGCAATACAGCCTCAAGGAACCCTTTTGCTGAGCGGATTTTACCGTCAAGATTTGCCGATTATCCAAGAAGCCGCCTTGCAAAATGGTTTTGATTTTGATAGTTTTAAAGAAAATAACCAGTGGGTCGCAGCCAAATTTTTGTACAAACGCTAGAGGAAATTTCTACCAAAGAAGTTACAGAGGTGCAAACGGCCGCACCCGACGATCATGAACGTGAGTTGGTCCTCTACAATGACGATGTCAATACGTTTGAACACGTCATTAATACCCTAATCGCTGTTTGTGATCACACCGCTGAACAGGCCGAACAATGTGCATATTTGGTGCATTTTAAAGGAAAATGTACCGTAAAAACAGGCAGTTATGCCTATTTGGAACCCCGCTGTATATTGTTGCACGAAGCCGGTCTATCTGCCGATATCGTATAGTGCAGTTTGACCGAAAAGTCGTATTTTCACCTCCAAAAGAAGAAAAATGAAAAAAACACTAACCGCGCTCCTTCTGTTGTCTTGGATGATGGTGGGCGCACAAAACAACGCTATGGAACAAACTATTTATCAATTTAAAGTCGAGGACATTGAAGGCAATACCTTTGATTTTAGCAGTTTGCAAGGAAAAAAAATCATGATTGTCAATACGGCCTCCAAATGTGGCTTGACTCCACAATACAAAGAATTGCAAGCCCTTTATGATGCTTACAAAGCGCAAAACTTCGTAATTGTAGGTTTTCCGGCCAACAACTTTATGGGTCAAGAGCCTGGGAGTAATGAAGAAATTGCCGCTTTTTGTGAAAAAAATTACGGTGTGAGTTTTCCCATGATGGCCAAAATATCGGTCAAAGGAAAAGACATGCATCCCGTATATCAATTTCTGACTTCAGCCGCTCAAAATGGAGTTGGAGATTCAAAGGTCACCTGGAATTTTCAAAAGTACCTTATCGGTCCTTCGGGTAAATTAGAAAAAGTCATCCCTCCACGAACGTTACCCAACGATGAAGAGGTGCTCAACTGGATTACCACAGAATAATGACCATCAAACAGTTCAATACCCAATGCGTTCACGAAGGGCAACTCGAAGATAGCCAATTCAAAGGAGGAGTTTCTCCTTTGTACATGGCCACGAACTACAGCTTTGGGGAGGAAAAAAAACGGTACCCCCGTTATTTTAATACCCCCAATTTAGAGGCTGTTGCCCAAAAAGTCGCGGCCTTAGAAGGGGCCGAAGCAGGCTTGGTCTTTAGCTCAGGTATGGCGGCGATCAGCACGGCCATGTTGAGCTATTTGTCACAGGGCGACCATGTCGTTTTGCAAAACGACCTCTATGGTGGGAGTAGAAATTTTGTCAAAACCGAATTTCCCAAATACGGGATCACCTACACCTTTACTGAGGGACTGGAAGTGGCCGATTTTGAAAAAGCTATCCAGACCAATACCAAAGGAATTTATTTAGAAACGCCCAGTAATCCCTTGTTAAAACTGGTTGATTTAAAAGCCGTGGCGCAGTTGGCGCAAAGCAGAGGTTTATGGTCGATGATCGATAATACCTTTGCCAGTCCTGTGAATCAAAATCCTATCGCCTTTGGAATTGATGTGGTCATGCATTCAGCGACCAAATACCTGGGCGGACATTCCGACATTAGCGGAGGTATAGTCGTAGGCAACCGGACGGTAATCGAACGGGTTTTTGACAGTGCCAAAAACTTGGGTGGCAATATGAGTGAATTTTCAGCATGGTTGCTCGAACGCAGTATAAAAACCTTGGCACTTAGGGTGCAAGCACAAAACGCAAATGCCCAACAAATTGCCGAGTGGTTACAGGACAATGCCGCTGTGGACCAGGTGTATTACCCAGGACTTAAAACCCATCCGGATCATCAGTTGGCAACCCAACAAATGAAGGGTTTTGGCGGGATGTTGTCTTTTAGTTTGCAGCCCGGAAAATCGGTGGAACGTTTTTTGGAAAACCTCCAATTGATCAAACCTGTGATGAGTCTTGCTGGGGTAGAAAGTACCGCCTTATCCCCTCGATTGACTTCCCATGCCTTACTCACGGAGGAAGAACGCTTGGCGCAAGAGATTTCGCCGCAATTGATTCGCTTTTCGACCGGTATCGAAGCCGTCTCCGATTTGCTAAACGATTTAGAAACTGCATTGATAAAAGCCTAATAAAATGACTGATATTCTAGCCTTTGGAGCCCATCCGGACGATATTGAACTGGGTTGTGGTGGCACACTGGCCAAAGCAACTCAAGCGGGTAAAAAGGTCGTAGCAATCGATTTGACACAAGGCGAACTCGGAACCCGTGGCTCGGCCGAACTGCGGTTGGAAGAAGCGGCAAAAGCAGCCAAAATACTTGGCCTTCAAGCCCGTGAAAATATGGGTTTTAAAGATGGTTTTTTTCAAAATGATGAAGCCCACCAAAGGGCACTGATTCAAAAAATACGCAGCTACCGCCCCGATGTGGTCCTTTGCAATGCCGAAACTGACCGACATATAGATCATGGAAAAGGCAGCGACCTCGTTCATACGGCTTGTTTTTTAAGCGGATTGGCCAAAATCGAAACCATAGATTCTAGTGGTAAAACTCATAAACCCTGGCGACCACCGGACGAACAAACCCCCATCAGTAGTAAAAACTTTATTGAAAGCGTCCGTTATCGGGCAGAAAATTTAGGACGTTTGATCGGCAGTGAGGCCGGTGAAGGATTTACTTCTCGTCAGCCTTTAGGGGTAGATTCGGTCTTGGATTGGTTTTGATATTTTTAGGACAAATTCCCCCTGAAAGTTTTGCATCAAAAATTAAATCGCTTAATTTTGGCATCCTAAATGGTGGTTGTAGCTCAGCTGGTTAGAGCACTAGATTGTGGTTCTAGGGGTCGCCGGTTCGAACCCGGTCTTCCACCCACAAAAGCCTTTCGATTCGAAAGGCTTTTTTTGTGCTTTGTTTAGAAGGAAATACCAAAACCAAAGTTTCCAATGATGATCCCGTTTTGGCTTACCCCAGGTAGCTCCGGGATATCTTCGGTGGTGGATTGTTGTCCACCCGATGAAGTTGTTGCGACAAAAGTGACCGATTCGGGCATGCTTCCGAGGCCATAGCCGAGTTCAAATCGAAAATACAAGCGTCCTTTGGATTTGACCCCAAGCTTTAGGTTTTGGGTGGATAGGTTGACTTCTGCACGGCCACGGCCGGTTTGCCCATTGTCCAGTGCTACGTCTTCAAAGTCTAATTCTGTTTGCAACTGCCCAGCCCCCACTGAAAAATAAAGCCCATTTCCCTGTGTGCCTAAGTAATAATTGAGCCCGTATTCGCGGTAATTAAGCATCGTCCGGATGGTTTCTTCCGGTTTGATACTGAAACCGCTGAGGTCAGCATAAACGCCCCAATGATTATTCAGTATAGGAAGTATAAATTCTGCGTTGGCCCCCGCGATATTGGGTATGCCTAGCTTGACACCCAATCGAAAGTTGT
>RFYP01000096.1 GCA_009921175.1 Flavobacteriia bacterium
AAAAGGAGATTTACGGCGGATATCAAAAAAGATAAAGGGTGTTTGCCCGATAAGCTGCCATCCGCCGGGACTTTTTTGAGGATACACAGCCGCATAGGAACCACCCACACCTAACGCACCTTTGGGAACCTCCAAACGGGGATGGTCTTTACGGGGCATTTGCAACTCAGGGAGTAGCCCCCCCAAATAGGCAAAACCCGGTAGAAACCCAAAAAAATACACAAATAGTGATTGGTCGGTAAAGTCCTTAATATAAGAAGCTGCTTTATCATAATCGCCCTCAAAGTAATCATAGAGATCGGGTGCAAAGTCCGGTTCAAAACAGGCTGGAATCTCCCACAAAACTTTGGGACCTTCAGGGGCTTGATGCGCAAATTGCTCCAAAGCATTTTCGATGATGTTTTCCAACTCCGCCTGATTCATCGGTTTTTTTAGGACAAGGTTTACATCCAAATGACTTACCAGCACGGTTTCAAAATGCCCATTGTCTTGCTCCCTTAGGACCGTTGCCCATCTGTGAAGCCATAGAATATCCTCACGGTTTTGCTCCAATGACAAAAAACGCACAATATAGGTCAACCCACCAAAAGGAACCAGTTCAAAAGGTTTCATGTTAATTTTTTAAAACTAAAATGATTGTTTAATGCCCGGGCGATGTCCACCGCATTGGGTGTATCACTATGTAGGCAAAGAGTGTCCCAAGTAGCAGTAAATCTGCTTCCTGTATGGGTTTTTGCGCCTCCCTCCACCCATTGGGTTACTTGGTTCAACACCGCGGGAATGTCCGAAAGTACAGCACCTGCTATACTTCTCGATACTAAGTTTCCATTCGGTCTATACTGCCGATCGGCAAATACTTCTTCCCAAACGCAAAAGCCCAGTTTACGGGCCCGATCTACCACGGGCATTTTGGCGGGTAGAAATAATCCCTTGACCGAAAAAGTAGCAAATACCTCCAATACGGTATCGGCTAATTTTTCATCCTTTGCAAGGTCGTTGTAAAGGGCACCATGGGGTTTTATGTGCTGCCAAGTAGTTTGATGCTCTTGACACACTGCGGCAAAAAGTTCCAACTGCGAAGCCAGCGATTTTTGCAATTCGGCCAGGGGTATTTTTAGGGAGTACCTACCAAAATTTTCCGGGTCTGGATAAGCCGGGTGCGCCCCAACTGCCACTCCATGTTCTTGGGCCAAGGTAATCGCTTTGGTGATGGATTCTTTGGTGCCAAAATGCCCTCCACACGCAATGGAACATGAGGTCAAATAGGGCATCAATGATGCGTCTTCCAGTCCTCCCTCTCCCAAATCAGCATTTAAATCCATTGATTACTTAGCTTAAAAATCCCAAACTGCGAAGGGTCATTACAATAAAAAAAAGGACAATCAGCCCCATCAATCCACGCTGGTAAGGACGGACGTTGAGTTGCTTTTTTTGTTTACTGAGAATAATAAACAAAAAAAGCCCGACCAAGGGCAACAGCAATCCATTGGCCCATTGGGCCATTTTAATAATTTCAAGGGGGCGTACATTAAAAAAAGTCATCCATAGCCCAACCCCCAACACCAACAGCGCAGTGATTTTGGTCTTATAACTGTGTGCTTCCCAGCCCCAACACTCTTGTGCTACATAGCCAGCCGCCAATGGAGCGGTCAGTGCCGAGCTTAAGCCAGCTGCAAACAAGCCAAAAGCAATAAAATAAGATGAAGCAGGTCCATACAAAGGAACCAAACTCTGCCCGAGGTCAGCCACCGATACGATTTCGGATCCTTGGACTGCCGAAGCAGCCAGGATGATACAAGCCGAAATCAGTCCTCCTATCCCCACGGCATAGCGGGTATCTTTTTGCATCGCTTCCAATGAAATTCCTGTTTTTCGTTTGTTTTTTACCAAGGCTGCATGTAAAAACAAATTATAGGGAACCACCGTGGTGCCCAATAGAGCAACGAGTAAGGTCCATTCTCCTTGCGGAACTTGTGGAATCAGTAGCCCGTTGAGCAACGAACCCAAATCGGGTTGCACCAAAAATGCCGAAAGCAAAAAAGAAGCGCTCATCAAAAGCACAACGACTATCAGTATTTTTTTGATCATTTCGGTGTTTCCCAACCAAAGGAGACTACCTACGGCTAAGCCCATCAAAATTTTACCGAGTGAAAAGGAAGTTTCCCCAACCACCATTTCTGGTGTTGGTAACAGGGTATTTAAACCCAAAAAAGCGCCGCTTCTTCATAGGCGGCATTCCCCCCAATGACGGCTAGCAAGAGTAAGACCATCAAGACCGTGCGTACCATCGGATAACCCGTACTGCTTAGGAGTACTGTTGCGAGCCCTTGCTCAGAATGCCAGGCAATACGCGCCGCTACATTTTGAATAAAAATGGTAATCAATGTTGCAAGTACCACCGCCCATAGAAGCTGTGTCCCCGTTTGGACCCCCGCCATCGTACAGATGGTGAGTGTTCCCGGGCCAATAAACGCAGCGGTTACCAAAACGCCGGGACCGATATTTAAAGTTTTCAAAGCTTTTGTTTATCGGTTCAAAATACAAATTTTACTGCAGCTGCCGTCAAAAAGCCAATGGATAGACCCTAGAAGGGTACCTCATCGTCATCTCCGCCAAAAGCCTCATCTGCCGAAGGGAAATTGGTGGGCGGTGGAGGCTCATTAGGATTCATTTTGGATTGAAACTCAAAGGGTGCATCAAAGTTTTCGAGGTCTTCAAACTTCCCAAGGTTACCGACAAATTTTAATCGGATATTGTCCAATCCACCGTTTCGGTGCTTGGCCACAATCAATTCGGCTTGGCCTTGCGCGGGTGTCCTTCCCTCATCGTCCCATTCGTCAATACCATAGTATTCGGGGCGGTAAATAAAGGAAACAATGTCTGCATCCTGTTCGATGGCCCCCGATTCACGCAAGTCCGAAAGTAGTGGTCTTTTGGACCCCCCTCGGGTTTCTACAGCACGAGACAACTGGGAAAGTGCAATCACGGGGATGTCCAATTCTTTGGCCAGTGCTTTTAAGTTTCGGGAAATGGTCGAAATTTCTTGCTCCCGGTTCCCAGCCTTGTTATTGGTCGCCGCTGTCATCAACTGAAGGTAATCGATGATGATCAGTTTTATTTTGTGTTGAGAAGCCAAACGTCGGGCTTTGGCCCGTAGATCAAAAATCGACAAGGAGGGAGTGTCGTCTATATAAAGTGGCGCTTTTTCCAAATCGGCCACTTTCACGTTGAGCTGCTGCCATTCATGCCCGGCCAATTTACCAGTTCGCAACTTTTCGGAAGAAAGGCCGGTTTCGGAAGAAATCAATCGGGTAATCAATTGCACAGAGGACATCTCCAAGGAGAAAAAAGCCACGGGAATTTGCCGCCCTACCGCAATATTTCGCGCCATGGACAAGGTCAATGCCGTTTTTCCCATCCCGGGACGCGCCGCGATGATGATCAAATCACTGGACTGCCAACCCGAAGTGAGCTTGTCCAATTTTTCAAATCCGGTAGCCACTCCACTCAATCCTTCGCGATTGGCGATGTCTTCAATTCGTTTTTTGGCTTGAATTACCAGACTTTGAGCGGTTTCTGAAGTTTTTTTGATGTTGCCCTGGGTCACGTCATAGAGCTTGGATTCGGCTTCATCCAAGAGGTCAAAAACATCGATGGTTTCTTTATAAGAGGACTCTATGATTTCGTTAGAAATGCGAATCAAACTGCGCTGGATAAATTTTTGGAGTATGATCCGTGCATGAAATTCGATATGGGCAGAACTGGCTACCCGTTGGGTAAGCTGAACCAAATAATAGTCCCCACCGATGGCCTCCAATTTTTCCATTTTTCGCAACTGGGAAGAAACGGTCAATAAATCGATGGGTTCAGAATTTTTAAAGAGCAGGTGAATGGCTTCAAAAATATACTGATGCCCGGTTTTGTAA
>RFYP01000097.1 GCA_009921175.1 Flavobacteriia bacterium
TTCTATAGCTGTTTTTGCAGGCTTGTTTCTTCCAGAAGATTTTACGTCTTCATTTAACAATGTTACAGGCTATCAAATCATCTATAAAACACCTTATGGTGGTGAAACCATCGAAGCTTCGGGTTTACTTTTGGTGCCTAATAGCACGGATGCACTTCCGCTCATTTCGTTTCAACACGGAACGCTAACGGACCTAAGCAATACCCCTTCTGCCTTTAAATTGGATCGTAATGAAGCCACTATAGGCGCCATAGCGGCTAGCATCGGTTATGTGGTCATGCTCCCGGATTATATCGGCTATGGGGTTAGTGAAGACTTACCCCATCCCTATGAGGTCGGTGAAAGCTTAGGAACGGTCTCTTTAGACATGCTACGTGCGGCATTGGAATATTTGGAAACAGAAGAAATCAACCATACGGATAAATTGTTTTTGGCTGGTTATTCGGAGGGAGGATATGCGACCATGGCCCTGCTTCAACAGCTCGAACAAAAGACTTCCTTGGAGGTTACCCATGCATCCCTCGGGGCCGGTGCATATAACAAAACGGCATTTTCTGAGACAATCTTTCAAAAAGATGAGCCGCTTACTTTTATGACTACCTATTTATGGGTCTTAAACACCTACAATACGCTTTACAGTGAATTAAACCGACCCTGGTCTGCGTTGGTTAACGCACCTTATGCGGCCCAATTAGAAGCTATATCCGACTGGAAAACCCATGCCGATTGGCAGGGTTTGGAAACAAACCCCCAAGCACTCTTCACGGCTGATCTGCTTGCAGAATTTAATTCAGAAAATAGTCCACTTAAAAGGGCTATTGCTAAAAACGACCTCCATAACTGGGCACCTAAAACACCTATTACCCTTTTTCATGGTACAGCCGATGATTTTGTATTTCCACTCAATTCTGAAACTACTTTTGAAGCGATGCGCAATCAAGAGGTTCAAATTGACTATATCCCTTTAGAGGGAAAAAATCATCAGACGGCTGTACTGCCTTTTATCGAGCAGACACTTCGGCTATTTGAGCAACTTAAAAATTAACGGGTAGCGAAATAGTCCGCTACATTGGATTCAATCCGGGCTTGCATATCGTCTAACACTGCAGGAACAAAAAACTGACCGGTAATTTGCTCATACAATTCGATATAGCGTTGCGAAACCGTTTGGATATAGTCATCGGACATCACGGGTACCTTTTGCCCATCTAGTCCCTGAAAACCATTGGCAATCAACCACTGGCGAACAAATTCTTTGGAAAGTTGTTTTTGAGGCTCCCCTCGGTCCTGTCGTTCTTGGTAGCCCTCATGATAAAAATAACGCGAGGAATCCGGGGTGTGTATTTCATCAATCAAAACGATTTGACCCGAAGCATCTTTACCAAATTCGTATTTGGTATCGACCAAAATCAATCCTTGTGCGGCGGCTAAATCGGTACCCCGAGCAAACAGAGCGCGGGTATATTCTTCGAGTTGCAGGTAATCTTGTTCGGAGACGATGCCCTGGGCGATGATTTCTTCTCTGGAGATATCCTCATCATGTCCGCTCTCGGCTTTGGTTGCTGGTGTGATGATTGGCGAAGGAAAAGGGTCGTTTTCACGCATACCCTCCGGCATATTGACCCCACAAAGTTGTCTTTTCCCCAATGCGTACTCGCGGGCTGCATGTCCAGATAGGTAGCCTCGAATGACCATTTCCACCTTAAAAGGTGTACATGCTTTGCCGATGGCAACGTTAGGATCTGGGGTTGCCATCAACCAGTTGGGCACTATATCCTGAGTGGCCTGCAACATATGGGTGGCAATTTGGTTAAGAATTTGCCCTTTGTAGGGGATTCCCTTGGGCATAACCACATCAAAAGCCGAAAGGCGGTCGGTGGCTATCATCACCAAAATATCGTTGGCGAGTCGGTAAACTTCCCGGACTTTTCCACGGTAGTGAGACTGCTGTCCCGGAAAAGAAAAAGAAGTATCCATCAGTGTTTGCATAGGGTCAGTTTTGATGTTCGATACTTTTATAGGCTTCGATGACTTTTTTGACCAAACGGTGACGAATAACGTCTTTGTCGTCTAAATAAACAATTCCGATGCCCGGTGTTTCTTTCAGGACCAATAAAGCCTCTTTAAGTCCTGATATTACCCTTCTGGGCAGGTCGATCTGCCCCGGATCCCCGGTGACCATAAATTTGGCATTGGGCCCCATACGGGTCAAAAACATCTTCATTTGTGCATGGGTGGTATTTTGCCCTTCATCGAGAATCACAAAGGCATTGTCCAAGGTTCGACCTCGCATAAATGCAAGGGGCGCAATTTGAATGGTCCCTTTTTCGATATGGCTAGCCAGTTTTTCGTGGGGAATCATATCGCGCAGTGCATCGTAAAGCGGCTGCATGTAAGGATCCAATTTTTCTTTAAGGTCACCGGGTAAAAAACCTAGATTTTCTCCAGCTTCAACAGCAGGTCGGGTAAGTATAATTCGCTTGACTTGTTTTTCTTTTAGTGCTTTGACCGCCAGGGCTACTCCGGTATATGTTTTACCAGTTCCGGCCGGGCCTATTGCAAAAACCATGTCATTGTTTTTCATGGCTTGCACCAATTTGGCTTGGTTGACCGTTCGGGCTTTGACGATTTTGCCACCTACCCCATGAACAATCGTCATGTCGCTACCCGCATCCATTTCAACTTCCTCGATGGTTTGGGCGGTTATAATACGCTCTATCGTGGCGGCATCCAGTACATTGTATTTGCCAAAATGCAAAAGCATAATCTCGATTTTCTGTTCCAGGGTTTCGAGCAAATTAGCTTCGCCATAAGCCTTGATGGTATTGCCACGGGCGACGATTTTTAATTTCGGGAAATAGGATTTAATCAAATCGATATGAGCGTTTTGCTCTCCAAAAAATTCTCTTGGGTTGACCTCTGTAAGGTCTATTTTGATTTCATTCAAATGCGGTTGCTTTAAAATGACTTACTTTTATCGTTAATTGTGCACCATCAAAAATACATAAATTTTAAATTTGTCCGCAGGAGTTTAACAGCATGTCCATCGTAACCCTTACTACCGATTTTGGAATCAAAGATTATGCCGTTGGAGCGGTCAAAGCCGCCCTATTATCGGCTATTGAGGGCGTACACATTGTGGATATCAGTCATGAGATAAGCCCCTATAACCATACCGAATGCGCCTATATACTAAAGAACGCCTACCATGTTTTCCCCAAAGAAAGCATCCATATCATCGGGGTAGAGTCTGAATTAACACCCGAAAACAAACACATTACTCTGCGTTATGATGGGCATTATTTTATCGGTGCAGACAACGGAATACTTTCTTTGATTATGGAGGGCATCAAGCCCGAAAAAATTGTCGCCATCAATATTCACCAAAACGTGGTTAGTAGTTTTCCTGTATTGGATGTTTTTGTTCAGGTGGCAGCCCATCTCGCTCGAAAGGGACAGCTAGAAGTAGTGGGCAAACCCCTTGATAAAATTAAAGAATTGACCGAGCTTAATCCAGTGATTAACGCCCAGAAAAATCAAATCATGGGTGCGGTCATTTATATCGACAATTACGGCAATATAATCACCAACATCACCCAAAAGCTTTTCGAGGAAATCGGTAAAACCCGCCCATTTACCATCTATGCCCGGACGGTAAAGTTTACGACCATTTATAAAAGCTATTCAGAGGCCATTGATTTTAGTTTAGCTCCCGATAAACGGGCCGAAGACGGAAAAAAACTCGCCTTGTTTAATGCCGCTGGTCATCTGGAATTGGCCATTTACAAAAGCAACCCCAAAACAGTGGGAGGAGCCCACAGCCTTTTTGGATTGGACTATAGAGACACAATAACCGTTATCTTTGAGTGATTATGTGGAGTAT
>RFYP01000098.1 GCA_009921175.1 Flavobacteriia bacterium
AGTCTATTGTTGTAATTTTTTTTAAATTCATTGTGTAAACACAACGGATTTTTTTCCAAACAAATTGACGTAAATATTTTGATGATGAACAAGTATTTTAACAACACAAGAACCATAGAGGACAAAAGAACCCAAAGAGAGATTGCCGAGGAGCTTAAAAAACAAACCGAGTTGTTGGAACAAATCTTAGCGGCACTTAAAGGCTAAATATCTATTTGGCGATGGGTCGGTAAAGCCCTCTTTTTTTATTTTGATCAACCTTTTCGAGTTGCGCTTGTAGTTCGAGTGGGAGATTTTGCCACGTTTTGTGGTTGAGCAATACACCAAAAGAAACTGTTTGACCCAAGATGCTGTTTAGGGTTTGCTGTGTGATTTGCTCTATTTTTCCTTGCGTATAAAAGGCTGTGGAATATTTTGGAGCATCCAGGGTGTAGAGTTTGTCGGGAGTCTGCTCGACCAGATATTTATCGGTATTGTCTTTTAGCACATTGTCCATCAGCCTACTGCTGTAGACAATCAATAACACCAGGGGGATCCCCAAAGCGATGTATAGATACGGTTGTAGGCGTTTAACTTCATTACGCCCTTGATATACCAAGAGTGCCAAAGGGGGAATGACGGGTAAAATATAGGGGTGGATTAAACTTTTGGAAGTGGTAAAAAACAAAGGCGTCCAGAGTAACCAAAATAGTAAAAAGGCCACCCAATCATTTTTTAAAAGGGTCTTGTATTGGTTTTTTACAAACCGAAAAAGCAGCCCAAACCACGGTAGGCTAAAGCCCACCAAAAATAGCCAGATAATCCCCAGGGGTTGTTGTTTGGGGAATCCGTATAAATCGCCTTTCCATTCGGCATTAAAAAAACGGTTGAAATGCTCACCCACGATAAAATAGTCGATAAAGCCCGGGGCCCTTTTTTCGGCCCAGAAGTACCAAGGCAGACTAATCAGTAACAAGAGGGGGATGCCCCCCAGCCACGGGGCTGTTCGGAAGGCTTTTGTCAAGTTTTTGGTCCAGAGACACCACAGCCCCAGCGGAGGTAAGGTGAGCAGGACAACGATGGGTCCTTTGGCCAACAAGCCCAAACCCATCCCCACAAAAAAAAGGTAGCCCCAATATTTTTTAGCCCCCGTTTGCAGGGCTTCCCAAAAAGACAACATAACCAAGGTGATGCTCAAGGTCAAAAACACATCGGTAGAAACCACCCCTGCATGGAGAAAAAATTCAGGAATGGTCAAAAGGATTAGGGGGAGAAGGTAGGGGTTGGGATCGTCTTTATCGGCATAGCGCTTGATCCATAGGGCAAGCCCTACACATACCAATAAATAGGGGAGGCGTACAAAAAATTCGTTGACCCCAAACAACCATAGGCTAGCGGCCGAGGCCCAGGTGCTCAGTGGGGGTTTGGCCCAAAAAGGAACGCCATAATCTACCTGTAAGACAATCCATTCTCCCGTTTCGGCCATGATCCGTGCGATGTTTCCATAGCGTGCCTCGGTCTGGTCCATCAAAGGAATCACAGCATTAAAAAAAGCCCGAAGGATAACCAAAGCCCAAAAGCTACGTTGGATCAATGGTGGTGATAGGATTTTTTGATGAAGCATTGGGGCAAAATTAACGATAGGTTTTCCAAATGTAAAACAGGTCCCACCATAGTTTAAGGCCATAGCTCCAGCTTACCCGTGAATCGGCGGTGTCAATCCACTGCTGCAGGGGAATTTCGTGGCTTTGTTGGAGAAATGTTTTTTTGCCATACTGTTGCATTAACCTAAAAAACAGCTCGACATCAAACAGCCATCTTGAGATAAAGGGTTTTTCAAAAGCCGTGACGGCCCATGCTCGAGACATCACCTTGCATCCGCATTGGGTGTCATATACTTCGATACCCAGCACTCCCGAAATAGCCGTGGCGACCAAACGGCCGATGACAAAGCGGTGCCATTTTCGTTCGATGGTATTGTCGAGTTTAAGGATGCGTGATCCAAAGATAAACTGACTGTTTTGGGAAAGTTTTTTTTCCAAGCTACAGGCTTCTTCCAAAGAAGTGGACAGGTCCGCATCCACATAGCCCAATCTTTCTGTTTGGGGGTTTTCCAAAGCCTGTAAAATTCCCTGTCGGACAGCTTCTGCTTTTCCCATATTTTGGGAAAGAACAATTAGCGAAACCGCATGGGGAAACTGTTCTTGCAGTTGCTCAATACGTTGGGCTGTACCGTCTTTGGAGCCATCATCGACAAACAGCAATTGAGCGGTGGGCCGGCTTTGAAGAAAGGCGACATAGCGGTCATACGGAAACCGATTGGCTTCGTTATAACAAGGAATAACCCAGGTGGATGGTGTGCCCTTTGCCTTCATAGAATTACGCTTGTCAAAGATGCGATATATTTTTAAAACAGAAGAAGTAAAACCCAAGCCAACCCAAAGGGTACAAAACAATCGCCAATCCCTGATTTGGGTCAATCCCCTTATTCTTTGATTTTAAGTAAAATGGCTCTATAAAATAATTTAAAAATTAACACAAACAATATAGAAAACATCAATTATGGCTAAAGAAACTTTTGATCGGTCAAAACCCCACTTAAATATTGGTACTATTGGCCACGTAGACCATGGTAAAACCACTCTTACAGCTGCGATTACTAAAGTATTGGCTGACGCTGGTTTATCTGAAGCAAAATCATTTGATCAGATTGATAACGCGCCCGAAGAAAAAGAGCGTGGTATCACCATTAACACTTCACACGTAGAATACCAAACGGCAAACCGCCACTATGCACACGTTGACTGTCCAGGTCACGCCGACTATGTTAAAAACATGGTTACAGGTGCTGCTCAGATGGACGGCGCGATCCTTGTAGTTGCTGCTACAGACGGACCCATGCCACAAACTCGTGAACACATCCTACTTGGACGTCAGGTTGGTGTGCCACGTATTGTAGTATTCCTTAACAAAGCCGATATGGTTGACGATGAGGAATTGCTAGAGCTTGTCGAAATGGAAGTACGTGAACTACTTTCTTTCTATGACTATGACGGAGATAACACACCCGTTGTTCTTGGTTCTGCACTAGGTGCATTAAACGGAGAGCAAAAATGGGTAGAAACCGTTATGAAGCTTATGGAAGAAGTTGATGGATGGATCGAACTTCCTCAGCGTGATGTAGATAAAGCTTTCTTAATGCCTGTTGAAGACGTATTCTCAATTACAGGTCGTGGTACCGTTGCAACTGGTCGTATCGAAACGGGTGTTGCTAACACTGGTGATGAAGTTGATATCATCGGTATGGGTGCAGAAAAAATGAAATCTACCATCACAGGAGTTGAAATGTTCCGCAAAATCCTTGATCGCGGAGAAGCTGGTGACAACGTAGGAATCTTATTACGTGGTATCGAAAAAACAGATATCAAACGTGGTATGGTAATATGTAAGCCAGGCTCGGTAAAACCTCACGCTAAATTTAAAGCAGAGGTTTATATCCTTAAAAAAGAAGAAGGTGGTCGTCACACACCATTCCACAACAACTATCGTCCTCAGTTCTACGTACGTACAACTGACGTAACTGGAAACATCGTGCTTCCTGACGGCGTTGAAATGGTAATGCCAGGTGATAACCTCACAATTACTGTTGATTTGATCCAACCAATCGCCCTTAACGTAGGACTGCGCTTTGCAATCCGCGAAGGAGGACGTACTGTAGGAGCGGGTCAGGTTACTGAAATTTTAGACTAATACAGTTTTTAAATTGATGCTTAAGGTGTCGCGCGTAAGCGTGACGCCTTTCGTATCAAATAAAAACGGGTTTAGCTCAGTTGGTAGAGCACTGGTCTCCAAAACCAGGTGTCGGGAGTTCGAGCCTCTCAACCCGTGCAG
>RFYP01000099.1 GCA_009921175.1 Flavobacteriia bacterium
CCTATGTGCTAAAAAAATACCATGACCATACCATCGGCGGAATCCTAGGATTTATAGCCGGGGCCTTAGGAAGCGTTTGGCCTTTTAAAGAAAAAATTTTTTACCGAACCGAATACGGGGAGTTGGTGTATAATAAATTAGGGAAGCTAAAAATTCAAAAATACGAACTCTACCTCCCGGACTTTTCGGAGCACGCCACTTGGCTGACTTTATTTTTTGTTTTGCTGGGCATCGGAATCGTTACTATCTTAGAACTTTATGGCAGCACAAAAAAGCATGGATAAACGCCTGGGGCTTATCGGAAAAAACATCGCTTATTCATTTTCGAAAAGCTATTTTGCCCAAAAATTTAAGCAGGAAGGCATCGTGGGTTACACCTATGAAAATTTTGATCTAGCCACTCCCGAAGCCATCCCCGGTCTGCTTGACGACCCCACAGTCTTTGGGTGCAATGTCACCATACCCTATAAAGAGGTGGTGATGCCCTACCTGCATAACTTATCACCCGAGGCCCAAGCCATAGGTGCGGTCAACACCCTAGTGTTTGATGCACAACGCCAAGTCACCGGACACAATACCGATGGGTATGGATTTCAACGGGCTTTGGAAGAAGCCTTTTCCGAACTACCTGAGCGTGCTTTAATTTTGGGTACCGGTGGTGCTGCCAAAGCTATTTGCTATGTACTTCAAAAAAAAGGTATTGCGATAACCACCGTTTCAAGAACCCTCGATAAAGCCCAACTCACTTATGCTCAAATCGATGCAAAAGTACTACAGCAACATCGCCTTATCATCAATTGTACCCCCCTAGGGACTCACCCCAATATAGACGCCTGTCCCGAGCTTCCCTTCGCCTCCCTCACCCCACAACACCTCCTTTTTGATTTGATTTACAATCCCACCGAAACCCTTTTCCTAAAAAAAGGAAAGAAACAAGGGGCACAGACTACCAATGGGCTAAAAATGCTAGAATATCAGGCCGAAAAAGCCTGGGAACTTTGGCAAGTATAGCAGAAAAGATTTTTTTTGTATTTTATTAAGTAATAATTTTATACTGCCTTAAGTAGGCAGGAAAATGCAGATTATGGAAAATCATACCAACGATCCAGAGGAAACACAAGCACAAATTCCTTCTGGTGCTACAGAAAGCGAAACGCAAGATGCCACACCCACGGAGACCACCGAAAATGAGACCTCCAACGATTTGGCCATTGACACTCTAGATTTGGAAGCCCTTGTTGCGGCTTTCGAAAAATTGATGGCTGGTGATCAATGGCTCAAACACCGTGGGGATATAGACCAAATCACCCAACGCTTTCAAAGTCTATTTACCACCGAATTTGAAAACCAAAAAGCCCGTTTTTTGGAAGAAGGTGGGAATGAAATTGATTTTTCTTATCGCCCCTTATTCAAGACCCAGTTTGAAGCCTTGTATCAAGACTACAAAAAGAAAAAACACACCCATTACAAAAACCGGGAAAACCAACAAAAAGCCAACCAAGAACGCAAAGAGGAAATCATCAATGAAATCAAAGCGCTGATTGGTAAAGACGAAAATATCAATACGATTTACAAAACCTTTAAGGGACTGCAAGAAAGTTGGTACAACACCGGAGCGGCACCCCGGGCAATCAACAATACCCTTTGGCAAAATTTTAAACACCATGTCGAGCGGTTTTATGATTTTTTACACCTCAACCGAGAACTCCGTGCCTTGGACTTCCAACACAATTATGAGGAAAAACTAAAAATCATCGAAAAAGCCGAAGCCTTGTGTGAGCTTCCCGATATAATCAAAGCCACACGTGACCTGAATACCCTACACCGTATGTGGAAAAATGACTTGGGGCCGGTGGCCAAAGAGCATCGAGAAGCGCTCTGGAACCGATTTCAAGAAGCCTCCAAAAAAATCCACCAGCGCAAACAGGAGTACCAAAAAGATTATGAGGAAATCCAACAAAGTAATTTGACTAAAAAGGAAAATTTGCTCCAACAGATGGAACAACTCCTCACCCCTGCGCCAGATTCACACAATCAATGGCAAGCCGCGCTTAAAAAATTCAATGACCTACGTAACGAATTTCAGAGCATCGGCTATGTGCCCAAATCCAAAAGCAAGGCCCTGTGGAATCAATTCCGAAACCTAAGCCGAGCCATAAATCAAACCAAAAACGAATTTTATAAAAACCAAAAAACCGCCCAACGCGAAAACATCAATAAAGCCAAAGAGATACAGGCTGAGCTAGAGGCCATCCTGGAAGATGAAAAATGGCAAAGCCAAGTCAATCGCGTTAAAAACCTCCAAAAAGAATGGCGCAAAATTGGTCACTTACCCAAAAAATTCCTACCGCTACGCAAAGCCTTTTTTACCCAGTGCAACCTCTATTTTGAACGCCTAAAGTCGGGCTATCAAAAGATGTCTCTTGAAGACAAAGCCTTGATCAAAAAACGGCAAACCTTTATGGGTAAATTCAAAAAAAATAACCTCCCTGAGAGCACCCAAGAAATCACCACCATGCTCGACGATCAATGGGAACGATGGATTGCCCTGGGTGAACTTCCTGGTCCCATTGCCTTTAAGACTGATGAGGAATTGATGCAACTCGGGACAACTAAAATCCAGGAAAGTGCCTTGGAAGAAGCCATAAAAACCCAACTTTCAACGGCACATTTCATCCGTTGTATGAGCAACCATAGCGAGGCGCTACAGGGGCATCGCGCTGCCCTCAAAAAGGAGTACGACAAGCAGCATGACGAAGTCAAACAGCTCGAAAACAACTTGGAATTTTTCAGCCAATCGAGTAGTGACAACCCCATGGTCAAAGAATTGACACAGAAACTTGCCCAGCTCAAAGTTCAACTTGAGGGGATTCAACTCGAAATGCAGCAAATCAAACAACTGCAAAACAAAAAAGCAAAAGCAGAAGCCGCTGATGTCCAAGAGACTACTGATGAAACGGATGCCGCGGAAAATTCTGAAGAGGAAAAAACCGATTAACGGTCTTCATTCGCTTTGGCTTTTTGCCAATACGTTTCTAGTGTTTCTAGATCCAATTCTTCAAGACGATTTCCGTCTTGAGCAACTTGGGTTTCCATGTGTTGAAACCGACGAATAAATTTTTTGTTGGTCCGTTCTAGGGCTGCTTCAGGGTCTAGGCTAGCCAGACGAGCAAAGTTAATCATCGAAAACAAGAGGTCGCCAAATTCGTTTTCCATTTGTTGGGCATTCTTTTGGGCATACTCGGCTTCAAATTCAGCCAATTCTTCTTTTATTTTTTTCCAAACCGGGGCCGCCGCTTTCCAATCAAAACCTACGCCGGCCGCTTTTTCTTGTAAGCGCAAGGCTTTGACCACGGCCGGAAGGCCCTTGGGCACCCCTTGAAAAACACTTTTTTTACCCTCTTTTAATTTAAGAGCCTCCCAGTTTTTTTTGACCGTTTCTGCATCCTTGGCCTCGACATCACCATAAATATGTGGGTGCCGGTAGATCAGCTTTTCGGCGATCTGGTTGGCGACATCCGCTATATCAAACGCCTGTTTTTCACTACCGATTTTGGCATAAAAAAAGATGTGCAAAAGTAAATCACCCAGCTCTTTTTTGATCTCTTCCAGGTCTTCTTCCAATAGCGCATCGGCCAATTCATAAAGCTCTTCGATAGTGAGGTGCCGCAGCGTCTGAAACGTCTGCTTTTGATCCCAAGGGCATTGTGCCCGCAATTCGTCCATGATGGTCAACAGGCGGTCTAAGGCTTTAAGTTGATCGGCTCGTGAATTCATTCGTCAGCAGGAGCTTGGGCATCTTCAGAATCAGACAACAGTTGGTGGGCTTGTAAAAGCAGGTACCACTGTATGATTTTTTTGATGTG
>RFYP01000100.1 GCA_009921175.1 Flavobacteriia bacterium
TTCATGCTCGGTTTTAAACCTTGGATTTATTTAATTTTGTATTTTTGTGCCTTCAAAATTCTCCCTTGGATTTGGGTAGCGCATCGTTACCAACTCTTGTGAGAACGAACCAAAATTTGAATTTATGAAAGTGAAAACCATCTTGGTTTCTCAACCCCAGCCAGCCACCGACAAGTCACCCTATCAACGCCTGATAGACAAGCACAAGCTAAAGGTCGATTTTCGCCCTTTTATCCATGTAGAAGGAGTGACCGCCAAGGAGGTTCGCCAACAAAAGGTTGATTTTGCGCAGTTTGACAACATCATCCTCACCAGTAGAAATGCCGTAGATCATTTTTTTAGATTGACGGAAGAAATGCGGTATAAGGTACCGGACACCACGAAATACTTTTGCCAATCGGAGGCGGTGGCTTTCTACCTTCAAAAATATGTGCTTTACCGCAAAAGAAAGATTTATGTAGGTGAACGGAAAATCGATGATTTGGTACAGGTATTTCAAAAATTCAGCAAAGAAAAATTTTTGTTGCCCAGCTCAGATATTTTAAAACCTTCGATTCCTGAGGCCTTAGACAAAATCGGTGTTCAGTGGACACGGGCCCAGCTCTATAAAACGGTGGTCAGTGATTTGTCGGACCTACGTGATGTGTACTATGACATCTTGGTCTTTTTCAGTCCTTCGGGCATCGAATCTTTGTTTAAAAATTTCCCCGATTTTAAACAAAATGACACCCGTATAGCCGTTTTTGGCAACAGTACGGTAGCCGCTGCAGATCAGGCCAAGTTAAGGATCGACATAAAAGCGCCAACACCCGAAACCCCCTCGATGACTATGGCCATCGAAAAATACATTACAGGGGTCAACGGAAAATAATCAGGCGCTTTGTATTAGCTGGTATATAAACACAGCCCATCCAAACAGTATGATTCCTCCCCCCAAGGGTGTAACCCACCATAGGGAAGAGGTGTCAATTTCAAGGATTTTTAATGCGGCAGTCACAAAAATACTTCCGCTAAACATGACTACACCCACTAGTAATGGTCTAAAACTCCCTACTACCGCCTGTTTTTTTTGAAGTGAAGACCCTCCAAAAATCAAAAAAACCAAGCCGTGATAGATCAAAAATCTTACACCGGTATCAAAAGCAGATTGGATTTTGGGTGTGGCCACTGCGGCTAATGCGTGACTTCCCAAAGCAGCCAAAATAACACCCAAAAACATCAATACCCCTCCAGTTAAAACTATTTTTTTGTTCATTCGATATGACTTACTCTCCAGCTAATGTTTAAATTTAAATAAAAAAATTATGGCCACGACTTCAGACCATACCCTGCAACTCGATGGAATTGATAAAATCATTCTACGGGCATTGATGGAAAATGCCCGACAATCAATTAATCATCTGGCCACACAAGTGGGCATATCGGGCACAGCGGTTCATCAACGGCTCAAAAAACTAGAACGCGAAGGGGTTATCAGCGGCTCTCAACTGATGGTCAACGAAAAGGTGCTGGGCTATAAAACACGTGCTTTTGTAGGTATTTTTCTCGATAAGGCCATGCGTAATCCGGAAGCGGTGCAACGCTTAAAGAAAATTCCCGAGGTAATCGAATGTCACTATACCACCGGTAATTGGAGTGTCTTTATCAAAATCCTATGTCGGGACAATGCCCACCTTATGGAATTGCTTAACCGGGAAATTCAAACCATCGAAGGGGTTTCGAGAACCGAGACGTTTATTTCACTCGACCAGCAAATTAATCGCCAGGTAGGGATTTAATCAATCGCGTGAAGAACCCGCTACTCTAAGGGCAAAATAAATCAACGTTGCCAGTGAACCCAAAGCAGCCACGACATAGGTGCGTGCCGCCCATTTTAGGGCATCCTCTGCACCGGCGTATTCTTGTTGCGTGACGATATTTTTTCGGCGTAGCCAAGCCAATGCCCGATTACTTGCATCGTATTCTACAGGTAAGGTGATAAAACTAAAAAGTGTCCCCATTCCAAATAAGACCACACCAAGCATGGCAATCGTTCGGCCCAGAGGTAAGGTTTGCATCAAGACTAACCCCCCAAAAATTACCCATACCGATAGGTTCGAGGCCACACTTACCATAGGCACTAGTGTAGAGCGCATAGTGAGCCACTCGTAGCCTTGTGCATGTTGCACGGCATGGCCACATTCGTGGGCAGCTACAGCCGCGGCGGCGGCATTGCGCTCCGAATAGACCGCCTCACTCAAATTGACTGTTTTGGTCTTGGGATTATAATGGTCGGTGAGCATGCCGGGTGTAGAAACCACGCGTACCCCACGAATACCGTGATCAGCAAGCATTTGCTCGGCTACCTCCTTTCCACTCATACCGTTTTGCAAACGGGTTTGTGAATACTTTTTGAATTTTCGTTTAAGTTGACTGCTTACCGCCATACTGGCTATAGCAATGAGAATAATAAGTAGGTAATACATGAATTTTTTATTTCAAAAATAACAAATTATGAGCGATTCGATTTTAATTTTTAACGGTGTTTAAGCTTTAAAACAATAATGATTAATTGTAAGCAAGCCGTGACACTATTGGCCAAAATAATGGCCAAACGGTCGAGTAAAATACCATAGGCTAACCACAGTAAAATACCTGTAAACAGTACCAAATACATGGTTAACGAAACCCCAGCTGCATTTTTGTTTCGCCAAATTTTTAGCACCTGCGGGACAAACGCAAAGGTGGTCAGCACTGCAGCAACCAACCCGATGATTTCAATTTGCCAAGGAGTCATATCAACAAACAATATTGATGATTTTACCGGGAACCACGATGACCTTTTTAGGCGGGTTTCCTTCTAAATATTTTTGGGTTTGTTCGTCAGCTAGCACCTTTGCTGTTATCGCTTCCCGATCTATATCCATGGGTAGAGCCAGTTTAAAACGCATTTTCCCATTAAACGAAACGGGATATTCTTTAGTAGACTCGACAAGGTATTGGGGGTTATACTTTGGATAAGGAGCCTTGGTCACCGAAGTAGTGTGGCCTAGGGCATGCCAAAGTTCTTCGGCGATATGCGGTGCAAAAGGAGCGAGTAAAACAACAAGAGGTTCCAATACTTCACGGCTATGACAGTCGGCGGTGGTGAGTTGATTGACACAAATCATAAACGAACTAACACAGGTATTGAAAGAAAATTGGCCGATATCTTCGGTCACTTTTTTGATGGTTTGGTGTAGGATTTTTTGGGCTTCCGCTGAGGCGGGTTTGTCGTTGAGTATCCATTGCTCATCGCTGTAAAAAAGACGCCAAAACTTTTTAAGGAAACCGTGCACACCTGAAATCCCGGCCGTATTCCAGGGCTTGGCTTGTTCGATGGGTCCCAAAAACATTTCATACATCCGCAGGGTATCGGCACCATAGGTTTCACAAATATGATCGGGATTGACCACATTGTATTTGGACTTTGACATCTTTTCGACTTCGCGGGCTACGATAAAATGTCCATCCTCCATCTTAAATTGTGCATCGGCAAATTGGGGCTGCCATTGTTTAAGGGCCTCGATATCGAGCTGATCGGATGCATTAACCAAACTTACATCCACCCGCAGGGGCTCAACCTCACGATGGACAATTTTATTTTTTGAAATATAATTTTGAGTACCTCGCTCACGGTAAATCACCGCCGAAGTGCCCAGTATCATTCCCTGATTGATAAGTTTTTTGGCATATTCATCCACTGGCACCCATTGCAGGTCGTATAGGAATTTTTGCCAAAACCGGGAGTACAACAGGTGACCCGTCGCGTGTTCGCTTCCCCCCAGATATAAATCGACTTCCTTCCAATACTGCAGGGCTTTTTTGCTGGCAAAA